>CAWIUZ010000216.1:0-18176 GCA_963838915.1 uncultured Acidobacteriota bacterium | reverse complement strand
AAGATTCAGGCTCACGTCCCAACTGGAACGGACACGCCACGCCTGAAGACCGCCCAATCGGCTCAGGCGCTACTGGCGAGCCTGACAAACGCTGATCCCGATGCTGTTGTCGGTGTTTTGGCGAAGGCGATAGTAGCGACTTCTGACGCCGCGATGTTTCAGAAATGCTCGGCAAGGCTAAGACTCTGGATGAAGCGATCCGGACTGCCTCGTGGCAGTTGTTCGAAGCCACAGCCTCGCTCTCAGATCACCGCAAAGTCGCCGCTCAAGCCATTATGAATTGGATTGCTGAGATCCTTGCCGCCGACGAGCATGCGATTGGGCTAAAGCCAGCGCTCGACGAGCAGCAAGGCAAAGCGCTTAAGTTGTTGACCGATGTCCCGGTTCCAGCGTCACCGTCACCGCCGCCCGCTCCAACTCCGCTGCCACCGTCTGAACCGGACGAAGTCGTTGTGAGGCAATCCGAAGAAAAGGACCTCAATCCAGCAAAGGCGAGATCGGTCCTGACAGAAATTGGAGAGGAACTAAACAAGGGTGACGACTTGCGGCTGTCGATCAACTGGAAAATCGTTCGTAAGAGAGGCAAGGCGTGACCTTGAGCGTTCCAACACGCAATCAGATCGCAGCCCAATTGGACGCGATACTGGCTCGCGAGCCTGACGCCCGCTGTATCGCGATACGGAACCACTGGCTCCCGATGCCTGGCCGGACACCCTCCCGTCGCGTAACCGCGCGTTCAGCGTGCGTTGGTGTGAATCGCCGCTCGCCGCGCGCCAATACCTCTACGAGACGGAATTGGGCGAAGTAGACGGTGTGGTTCTCCTGACCAGCCTCGGCGAGCGAGAACTCGGTAGCGACGTGATCGCACGCTTGTCTCGCGGAAGGGTATTCCAAATCGAGAGCTGGGACGTGGTACGTCAGGTGTTCCAGGCCCGTGAGATAGACTTACGCTTGGCAGGTCAGAATTGGATGGCAAGCTTGCTCCTGGAGAACGTCCCGTCAGGGGGCTACTGCAACCGTGCCGGGAGGATTCCTGGATATGGATACTGCCTGGAGCCAGATACTGCGCTCGAGCCTCGGTCTGGAAACCGGCCGACCCGACGTGCTCACCTTGTTACGTTGGACTCTGAGCGCGGAATCCATCGCCCGCTATGCAAGGCTGCCCGATGATGCGAAGCTGCATGTCTCGCAGTGGATTAGCGAAACATCGGGGCCAATTGGCGAACTGGTCATGCGATGCGTCGACGCGGGGAATGGCCTCGAACTTTGCTTCCGATTGGGCTTGTATGCGGAGTTGTATTCGCCTCCTCCGGCGAGCCACAGTCTGAACTTGCAGCTGCAGCGGTTCGCCTGGAACGCTACACCGGCGATCGACGAATTCGGGACGAAGAAGGCAAACGGTGGGCCGAGGCTGCCGCCTGGGTCGTTCGCAACTCCGACGAGAACTCGTGCGCCCATGCGTCGCGCGGGCTGATGGCCTCTTGCGTGAACTACATTTGATCGACTTCGCCGGACTGAGCGATGTGCTTCCAAGCGGGTTTGAGGCGCGTCTTTCGGGAGTTGCTGGATCCCTCTCGTCGTTCTTGAGAGAAAGGACGGCGGCGACCCTTGCCCATGTCGAACGGACCGTTGCACTGGCACTTGCCCATGATGCTGCGCAAGCGTCTGTTGGTCGGCAAGAACGAGCAGTCATGGCTCTGCGGCTTTGCAGATGGTTGGCAACCGATCAAAAACCGCCGGCCGGATTTGCTGCGCTTGCCTGCGCGTATGCGCACGATGGCGCTTTCGTGGATTGGGCACGGCTCAAGTTATTGGGCGGCGACGAACTAGCCGCGCTCTCCGCGGCGTGCAAGGACCTCACCATCGCCGTGCGTGAAGGGCGCGAGAAGTTCAATGGCCTGTTTGCGGAGTCCCCGAGGATTTGGAATGCCGAGGGCTCGTCCACGGTCGGGTGTGTTCCCGTCGAACGGATTTTGGAGGAAACGGTCGCGCCACTCGCTCAGCAGTCTCATGTGTTGCTCCTCGTGCTCGATGGACTTTCGTTTCCAATATTTAGGGAGCTTTCTGTAGACCTGCAGAGACTTGGTTGGGCCGAGGCGGTCCCCGTCAATGCCGCCAGGGCGGACGTTGCGATCGCTGCCTTGCCGACGGTTACCGAGATCAGCCGCACAAGTCTGCTCTGTGGACGGCTTGCATCCGGCGCGGCCAATGTCGAGAAGTCCGGGATCGGCACGTATCCAGCCTTGCTGGCTGCGTCGAAAGCGGCAGGCAAACCGATCGTTTTCCATAAAGGGGAACTTGGCGACGCGATCGGTCTCGTCGAGGAAATCCGGGAGGCCGTCGGCACGCGCAACCGACGCATCGTTGCAGTGGTCTACAACGCCGTCGACGACCACCTGAGCGGGTCAGATCAGTTGCATCTGCGATGGTCGCTGGACGACCTGCGGTTACTGAAACCGCTGCTATACGAAGCCCAGACGGCCGGGCGTGCGTTGGTCATTACGGCAGATCACGGGCACGTAATCGATGAGAAGACTGCTCAGCGCTCCGGCACTGATGGCGATCGCTGGCGAACGTATAGCGGGGCTGTTGAGCAGGGCGAGATTGCCCTCGAAGGCGGGCGGATTCGACGCCGTCAGGTGCGAATAAGGTGGTTTGCGCCTGGAGCGAGCAGCTTCGGTACAGCTCCAAGAAGAACGGGTACCACGGCGGTGTCGCGCCACAAGAGGTCGTGATTCCATTGAACGTGTTTCTGCCGCCGCGAACTGAAATTGAAGGTTGGCGTCCCGCATCGCCAGAACAGCCTGATTGGTGGGAAGACCTGCATGGGGCCGCGGCGAAACCACCCGCACGGCGCGCCCGATTGATGTCAAGCCGAAAAAGCCTACTACTAAAGGACAAGCTGAGTTGTTCGAAGACGTCGAACCTGGAGCAAAGCGGGATTGGATCATGATGCTCTTCGATGCCAGTACGTATCAGCAGCAAAAGCAGCTTGCCGCACGCGTGGCACCGATGGACCAGGACATGCGCCGGCTCCTCGAAATGTTGGATAGTCGCGGTGGCAAGCTGAGCAAGGCTGCTCTTGCGCAGCGTCTCGACTTGCCCCTCGTACGGCTGAGCGGGTTCGTAAACGCAGCCCGGAGAGTGCTTAACGTCGATCAATCAGGGATTTGTCCTTGGATGAGACCAATGCGGTGGTGGAGCTCGACAATCGGAGCTCCTTGAAATCCAATTTCAGCTGAAGTCGCATTGAGGGAAAGTCAATGGTCAGTCCTCAGCGCGGAGCCGAGATCATTGATGCCTTGCGTCGCGGTAGAATTCCCTGTCCCGACCAGGTCCGCCACGCCCAGTGTAATCAGACTCACCCGCTGGTCCATGTTGGCCCTCCGAGGCTGCCTCACATATTTTAACGGGACGGTTCGCCCCATCACCGCGTGGCAAAGGCAAGAATGCCTGTGCTTCGCGCGACGGTGGGAGGCTTCAGAACGAAGTAGTAGTGATTTTCGCCTTCGTCGACGTGCTTCGCCCGCCGAGCGCAGGCCTTCCGCGCGGAGAATTTCCTCATACCTCTCCCGCCCGAGCGATATCGACGTACGTCCGGTCAGCGAGTCAGACCAGGCGATAGGCCTAGCCTGCGACGTGAACAGAAATCTGGCGCCCGGAGTCAACGCTTTTGCTGCCTTTTTGATCACCGTTGTTTGAGCCTCAGGCGGAAGCAAGAACATCAGGCCCCATGCAACGATGGCGTCAAAGGTGCGGCGGAAAAACTCCGACTCCTCAGCCGCGGCGCATTCCGCTGGAGCGTTGGGAAATCGTACGCGGAATGCAGCGAGCAGACTTGGCGAGGCGTCAACGCCCCAGACGGCGAATCCTTCATCGATCAGCGCTTGTGAAATCGGCACGCCATAACCACATCCAAGATCGAGGATTGCAATCCCGCGGGGCAATGTTTTGCTCCACTGCCGCACGGTCGCGGGCCCGATGCGCGGATTACGTGCGCGCATGAAGGTTTGTGCAATCTGCTCATAGCCGTTCGACTTGTCGTGAGGAATTGGATTCACCACTGAGTTTAAGCCTGAATTCCGAAGTTGAATTCGGCGCTTCCAGGCCAACTCTTTGAATCTGAATTGCCTGCCTTGATAACCTCGAGAGCGGAACGGGTTTTTGGGTTCCTCGGACGTAACCCCTCACCCGTCCCGCACCGGCTGATGACTGCGCCGGCTGCGAGCCACCCTCTCCCCAAGGGAGAGGGCGGTCAACGATGATTGATTCCAGCCCTCTCCCTTGGGGAGGGGTGGTGAGCATGGTAGCGCGGAGCAGACAACCCACTACTGATGAGGGGCCGCAGGGATTGTGGGCGCGTTCGGCTGATCGGTGGGAGTCGCGCTCACGATGCGGACTTTCGACTTGAATTGTTTATAGTCTGTGTAACGAAGGACCTCTTTAATATGCACGGGGCCGCCGGAAAAATAGAGTGTGTCATCCGCCATGGTGTATGTCGGAAACCAATATTTTCCGTCGATCTGCTCGCGGTAGGTGGTGAAGCGCGGAAACAGGTTTTCGCCCCTCTTTGTGTGTAGTTCGGGCACGGGCTTGCCTTCCGACTTCACGATTTGCAGATCCTGGTCATCAACCCACACGACGCCCTGAAAATACTGGTGGCCTTTCTGGATCTCTTTGGGGCGGACGGAGAAAACGTAAGCGGTAATCTCATCGACCTTCACATGTCCCAAATACTTGATTTCGTATTCCGGCAGCTCGTCGGTAGTAAGAACAAAAGGCTGAGTGTTTCGAAAAGAAGTAAGATCTTCCTCGGTCATAATGATTTTCTTGAGAGTATCCGCCGGGGCATAGGTGACGCGCTCGATGCGTTTGCCGGAATCGTCGAAAAGGATATCCCACTCCTGCTCGTAAACGCCCCCAACTTCGTTGTCGGGTCCCAATTCTTCAACCTTGTTGATCTGGTGGTAGGTGTAGTTGTCGCGCGCCTCCTTGAAGAGTTTCTCTTTGGAAGCGAACTCCTGGATGATCTTCTGGATTTGATCCGGGCTGGGATCAGTCAGATCTTTTGTTTCTTTGGCGGCTGCCGGCTTGGCAGTTGTAGCCTCAGGCGCGGTAAGTTTGTTCAACGTCTCCGAGACCTTCCGACTTACATCCGGAGGATTAGAATTGGGCGCAGTGGTAGCCGGCGCTGTGGGAGCTGGAGAAGGCGCACTCGCTGATTGGCTTTGCTGGGGGGTGGTTGCCGGCGCAGACCCTGCAGAACGAGCGGAGGCGGGTTGGGCCTTTAAACCTGCTTCGGTCAGGGCATCGACCAAGTCATCGCTGGCTCCAGCGTCATGGAATTTCTTAGCCAGATCCGGATTCATCTTAAAACTGACGCCTCGTTCCTTAACCAGCGTGATGATCTTTGGCGAGGGAGAACCTCCAAGAAGCAGCAGGGTCACGTCGTCGGCACTCAAGGGCTGATCCGCAGCCGCGGCCAAAAGTGCAAACAGCCCTCCGAAAGCTATCAAGAGCACTACCAGAGCTGCTTTTTTGGTCATTGGACTTTGATCCTTCCCTTACAAAGCTTCCCAGCCCCAGGACCCCGCAACAGGCCCTCCTATAAGATAGAATATACCTCACGCCCAGGAGTTGTCTTGCTCTTTCGGAGCCGGTGTGCCGGCGGCAGGGGTCTCGTCCGCCAATCCTCCGCTGGCATGCAAGGCTTCCGTGGGGTAACCCAACTCCACCCAAGCGTCGAACCCCCCAAGCAGCGGCCAGACCTCCTTGAACCCTTTGCTCTTGAGAAGGAGCGCCATCCTGGCGCTCGTAGCCTCGTTTGGTCAAGTGCAGTACATCACCACCGGGCGGCCCTTTGGGATTTCCTCATTGCGAAGATGGAAATCGCCAGGTGGGATATGGATCGCGCCCGGGATCCTGAAGCCCTCCTGCTGATAGGCAAGGTCAGACCGCAAATCCACAACGACCAGACTCTCACCCTGCCCGAGGCGCTCCCTCAAGTCCTGCGGGGAAATACGTGATCTTTCAAGCAAGCGTAAGAACCGCCGGCGTTCAAACCACTTCCACAGAAACCAAACGGCCAGGAGGAGAGACACGATCAATGCACTAGTCTTTCCGAAAGCAGCCAGCCAGGCGACCAGCCGCTCGACCTCGGTCCGGAAACCTAACCCGAGCAATACGGCGGACATCACCCAGAGGGTAACCCCTGCGAAATCGAACCATAGAAAACGAGAATAAGAGGTCTTCAGCATCCCGGACAGAGGGGAAGCCACCGTACTCAGACCGGGAACGAACTTGGCGAAAAGAAGCGTCTTGAGCCCGTTTCGCGCGAAGAAGTCTTCGGTGCGGCCCACGCAGGAATCAACATTAAGGGAGAGAGAGCAGAGCTTCCTGAGAACCGAGCGGCCGCGACGCCTGCCAAGGTAGTACCAAAGGGAATCTCCGCAGAGTGCCGGGAGCACGCTGAGCGCCATGATGACAGCTAAACGGAAGTGAAGTTCCGCTGCCAGCGCGGCGCCGATGAGGATGACTGGAAAACTCGGAACGGGCAACCCCAAGCTCTCCGCGAGAACCATGAGGAAGAAGATAGGATACCCGTAATGTCTCAAGACTTGGACCATGCCGACACCTAGCCCGCAACTCCGCAACGGGTGAAGCGATCATACCTGCTCGCTTCCCTGTCCGCTTCTGCGTTACTTCAATAGATGAAACACGCCGGACAATGGCCCTCATGCCGAGTGAAACTCGATTGCAGATTGCATCTTGCAGACGGGGGTAACTGCGGAAACCTCTCGGCGCGCTCAGGGTGACAACTTCCCGTGCCCGTCACTGTCTCCTGGCGGTGAAAAGGTATGAAAGAATTGTGTTGTCAGGGTCCCGCACGCGCCGCAGGCCTGCCCTCATATGCAGACCTGCGGCGCCCCCGGAACCCTTGGACGCTCAGCGCGCCCGGCGCCTGTTCTTAAGCCGTGATTGGCGTATTTTGTTGGCTTTGCGTTTGGGCTTTGAGATCGCGAACGTAACCGTTCCCACTCGACGGACCTTCCATTCTTCCGCCTCGGGGGCCGTGCTGTCTCGCTCCATAGTTGTGCTCTCTATCTGTCTGGTTAGGAATCGGCTCGACGCCGCCAGTGGCGATGCCGCAGAGGCGGCGCCGCTGCTACTTCGCAGGTTCGATGGAGGTGACGGTAATCGTATCACCCTTAAGTGATCCGGTGACCTTCACCTTCTGCCCTGCAAATTGCTCAGGTTTCTTCTGATCGCTGAGCTGATAGACCTTTCCACTGGCGTCGGCAAGTATAAACTTGCTCCCGGCTTTTACACACGCCAGCGTACAATCCTTGTCACTCTGTCCCGGCATCATGTGCTTCGCGCCGCACATGGAATCACTGATGCTCCCGACAAAGGTTTTTGCCGCAGCCTTCGCAGTGCCGGCGAAGCCCAGGCCCGCGAGAAGCAAAAGCGCAACACTGTAAATGGCGATCCTCCGCATTTGGGTCACCTCCAAGCTATTTTACCTGAAAAACCGAAAGTTGCGTGAGAGAAGATATTGGCGAGTGGATAGGACAGAGCGAGGAGCGCGTCGCGAAGGGCAGCCGGTCACGCCGCTACAAGTTTCCTCTAACCGCAAAAGCACCGCTGTCATCCCGAGCGTTCGTCGGCCTGCGGGCCACCCAAAACCATGAAAACCACACCGGTCGTCAATCCTGCGGCGCGAAGAGCCGGGCTCCGCTTGGGGATTGTAGGGGGACGGCTTGCCGTCCCCTGGATGGACCGATCTTGCACCCTCCGGGGTAGGGCAAGCCTTACCCCTACACGCTTTCAGAGCAGCATGCCTCAACACTGGACATGGCGCACGGCCACGGAAAGCTCCTCTTCCCCGTCCGCAGCCCCAGCCCCCAGACTCTGGCGTCCCGCGTCTTCCCTAGCCCCCAGTTCCGGGTTCTCTTTGTTTTTCCGCAGGCAGACCTACGATTGTCTACTTGCCTCCGACGGGAGAAACATCGGCCACCGTTATCGTACTATCGGTCAGGCTGCCAGTCACTTTCACAGCCTTCCCACCCATGCCCTTGAACTTGTCTTGATCATCAACCTGATAGACTTTCCCATGGCTGACCAGAACATACTTGGCGCCGCCTGATACGCATTTCTCGACGCATGTCTCGGCCGCTGCACTGGCCTTGGCGTGTTTGGCCCCGCAATGCTCGTCGCTAACCGTGCCCGTGAACGACTTGTTTTGAGCCCAACTCAGACAGCCAAAAGCGAACAGCATCAACCCCAGCATGGCAATTCTCTTGATCATCGTAATCCTCCTCGTTTTTTCCAAGATTTTGTCCGCCGAGCGGTGGCAGGACACAGCCTTAAAGCCGAGTCGAAGTCAGTTACTCCCCCTTGGGCTCCGCCTTGAGAGCGTAGTCCTCCCGGGCCCGAATTCAAGCTGTTAAGTCCTTGCCCTGACCAGACTAATTGTACCTGTGATTGGAACCCAAGACAAGCCAATTCAGTCGGCAGATTTCACGTGCCAGGTGTCAGGTGTCGGGTTTCAGGTGCCGGGTGTTAGGGGAAGAAACTGTCGGCGATCCACAATCAACAAATGCGCGTGCCCGCTGGAAGACCAAAACCTAAAGCGGAAAGTCTGTTCCCTGACACGTCACACCCGGCACCTGACACCTGCCTACACCTCGCCACATTGCAATTTCACTCACCGGCATCTAGAATCAAAAAGAAAGGAGCAGCAACATGGAAAATGACGTTCTACGGATTGCCGGCAGGGAATTTCGTTCGCGCCTGATCATCGGCACCGGAAAATACAGGAGCTTTCAGGAAATGGCGCGGGCCCATGAGGCTTCCGGGGCAGAGATGGTTACGGTCGCGGTCCGGCGCGTGAATCTCACGGACCGCAGCAAGGAATCTTTACTCGATTATGTAGACCGTCAGAAGTATTTCATTCTGCCCAATACCGCCGGGTGTTACAGCGGCGATGAGGCTATTCGTACGGCGCGTCTGGCTCGGGAAGTAGGCCTTTCCAACTGGATCAAACTGGAAGTGATCGGCGACGAGAAGACGCTCTTCCCCGACAATTTCGAATTGCTGCGGGCGACCGAGGTTCTGGTCAAAGAGGGGTTTGTCGTCTTGCCGTATACCAATGACGATTTGATATCCGCTCGGCGGCTGGTCGACGCGGGAGCGGCGGCGGTGATGCCTCTGGGTGCGCCCATCGGGTCCGGGCTGGGCATTCAAAATCCCGCCAACATACGCATCCTGCGGGAGATGATTACCAGCGTGCCCCTGATCCTCGACGCCGGGGTAGGCACGGCGTCCGACGCAACCGTAGCCATGGAACTGGGAGCCGATGCGGTGCTGATGAACACCGGCATCGCCGCCGCTCAGGATCCCGTCCTGATGGCACAAGCGATGCAGCACGCGGTCATCGCCGGCCGCCAGGCTTATCTCGCCGGTCGCATGCCCAGAAAACTCTACGCCGCGGCCTCCAGTCCGCTCGAAGGTGTGGTGCGTTAAACGATGGAGTGAAAGATATCGCCCGAAAGTAAGCGCGCTCACTTCGCGGTTTTGTCCGGAGCGGCATTAGGAGCTTGCTCTTTGGGGGAGTCCTTTCCAGTCACGCCGGTGTAGATTGTCTCCCCACTGCGGGCGAACCCCATACTCTCGCGCGCCAAACGCTCGATGGCTTTGGGGTCGGACTGAAGCTCTTTGATGCGTTTGTCCAGTTGTGCGTTTTCATCTTTGAGCTGACGAATCTGTTCCCGCAGGCTCTCAATTTCCTTTTTTTCCTGGCGCAGAGCCATGAAGCCGTGCGCTCCCATTATCTCGTGAACGAGCAGCGCAATACAAACTACCACCAGTAGGTACGTCGCGTACCGGCGTAGAGTTTCGACATTCCAGGGGAGCATCTCCATCGCCCAAGCGCAGTGCGATGCGCGTATAAACCCACTTACCGGATCGACCGTTACAACGGCGTCTTCCAATCGACTGCCCTGCCGCGCCAACTATCGCCCCCTGCAGATGGATGGTCCGAGTTGCGCTTCGGCCAGAGTCTGGGTAGTGTCTTAATTTACCTCGTAGCGCCGACCTTTAGAGCCTGCCCTGAGCAGAGCGAACGGTCGGCAGATGCTGGCCTAAAGGCCAGCGCTACGCCGAAACTAGATCACTGCCGGAGTCTGATTGGCATTGCCGAGCCTGCACGCGCTATTGTATCCTGAGCAGAGGCTTCGAGCAAGCGAGTCATCCCAAGGTCCTGGTCTGAACCTGCGCGCGCCGCGGACTCTCGAGCGAAGACTGCCGGCCTCGCAATCGCTGCTCGGGCCGGGTAGCCGCGAAACTTCGCGGCCATGCCGGCGGCGCGGGAGGAAATGTGACGGATAAAGTCGTAATCCTCGTCACCGCAGCTAATCAAGATGAAAGCCGGAAGATCGCGCGCCGGTTGGTGGAAGCTCAACTTGCTGCCTGCGTTAACATCCTGCCGCCCATCGAATCGGTTTATCGCTGGCAAGGCCAAATTGCCGAGGAAGGGGAATGCCTGCTGATCATCAAGAGCGCCAAGGCGTTGTACGCTGAGATCGAAACTGAGATCTTAAGGCTCCACAGTTATCGCACGCCTGAGATCATCTGCCTCCCCATCGTCGAGGGCTCCCGCAATTACTTGCAGTGGATATCCGAATCCGTGAAGCCGGTGGGCGTAGAGAAGAGCGGTTAGGGAACAACATCCGATGAACAGAGGTTGCTGAAGACGCTCATCTGAACAGTCGAGGAGAAAGAGAGCAGGGAAGGAGTGGCTTAACCATGTTTGGCTCGAATCGTTCGCGGTGCGCAATTGGGATAAATGTCGGTATCGTTATCCTGCTGTCTTGCGGCACGTGCAGACCCGCACAACAAGAACCGATTCCCGAGTACAGCCTGAACGTGGTGGTGACAGAAGCCACAACCGGCGACGTCATCAGCCAGGCGCGTCTGACGCTCCAGTTCAAATCCGGCAGGCTCCATCGTAATGTCACCTACGGAGCGAAAACCAATGCACAAGGACAATACACGTTCACGCATATTCCGAAAGGAACTGTCCTTTTGATCGTGACGGCTGAACGTCATCAGAGCTTTGGAAAAGAAATTGAGCTTGAACAAGATAATCAGACCATTGAGGTCAAGCTCAAAAAACCCCAGGCGCAACTTTAGCCTTGGATACACCCAGTGCGGCAAAGCCGAAACCAAATGCAGATTCTTCGCTTCACTCAGAATGACATGTCATCGTGGGCGAAGCGAAGGATCTGCTTTTCTTCGAACGCCGTGACGAAACTCACTCTTCTTTGTGCAGAGGGCGTGCCAAACCTGAGATGAGAGGAGAGAATCCTTCGAGGGATTCTAGACCGAATCAGAAGATGCTACACGTTGGTGCAAAGAGTTAAAAGCTCTTCCATTCGTTAACCTTCGCGTAACAAGAGCCGAGTTTTCCACAAGGTTTTCAACAGACCTGTTGAAAAATAACTTCGATAGCCTGCCGAGTGTCAGAGGGTTGCCAAGCCATCGTCAACACTTGACGTGTCTCCCGTGCTGTCCTATTTGGTCGTGGCCCCGTCATCTTAGTGGCTCCGGTGCTGGGTGGAAGCCGGGTTATGGACCAAATCCGGTCAGTACACGTGTCTCCATACCGATACTAAGAAGTTACTGGTACCTGACGTTTGCCCAGGTACTAGTACCTAGTTTGAAGATGAATTATTTAGGGACTGGCGGTGCGCCTGGCGTCGACGGCGGTTTGGGCGGACCTTGTTGCGCGGCTGGTGAGGTGAAGTAGGCATCATCCACCCAAATCTTGGCGTTTACCTTGAGTGCGTCCAAGGCGGAATTGATCTTTTGTTGCCGAAGCGTGCTTTCAATTTTTGGAGTGGCGCCTTTCAAATCACCTGGCTGGTGGGAAACAACCTTTACAAAGCCCAATGCCGTCCCAAAATCAAACAACTCAGTAACTTGCCCGGCCGGGAGATCGAAGACTGCCTTTTCAAAGTCCGCACGCATCTGTCCCCGGCGAACCGCAAAAGGCTGGCTATCCACTCGTATGATATTGGCGATCTGAAATTTTTCGGCCACTTGCTTTGGGTCCTGCCCGGCAATGAAAGCCTTGCGAATCTCTTCCGCGCGGGCCTTGGCTTCGTCCGGCGAAAATCCCGGAGTCCCTTCCTTGGAGCCTTCTGGTTTCTTGCGAACCGTGACTTGGAGCACCTGAAGTTCCTCGAAATCATTTTGATGCGTGGCAAAATATTTGCTCGTCTCTTCAGGCGTCACGACTACCTTTTGCGCGATCTGCTGGTACTCCGCCTGCGCCAGCATCTTGAGGCGAGTCAAGGCGAGCGTTTCCTTGTAGTCGGCAGTTTGGTCTAGATGATTGCTGAGGGCTTCCTGAGAGAGAAGCAGCATCAAGACATACTCGTCTCCGAACGGCTTCTTGCCTTGCCGGGCCAGAGAGTTTTGCGCCTGCGGAGGGAGCGCGTGGATGGCTTTTTCAATTTGCCCTTCAGTTACCGACTGATCGCCGACCTTCAACACTACCTTGTCAGGCGAGGCCGGCGCGGCAGGAGGTGCAGCAGGACTCGGAGTTGGACCTGCCGGAGTTTGGCCGCTCGCTGCCCGACCACACATAACACCCACGACGAGCGCCGCTATCAACGCCCGCGCTGTCAACCAACATGCTCTTCCCCACCTGACATGACCCATTGACCCTGCCTCACAATCCTTTTTGATTGCCGCAAAACTCATCATGTTAACATATCAACTGATATAATTGAATCACAATGGAACGTGACTCCGACTCCAGACATTTCATTCTCTCGAGCGACTACCAGCCGCGGGGCGACCAGGTGACGGCAATTCAGGAACTGGTGCGGGGTGTCGAAGAAGGCAAGCCGCATCAAGTTTTGCTTGGGGTCACAGGTTCGGGTAAAACCTTTACCGTGGCCAAAGTGATTGAGGCGGTGAACCGCCCCACGCTGATCCTGGCCCACAACAAGACGCTTGCCGCGCAGCTTTACCACGAATTCCGGTCCTTCTTTCCGCGCAACGCCGTCGAGTACTTCGTAAGCTACTACGATTACTATCAGCCGGAAGCCTACATCCCCGCGAGCGACGTCTACATCGAGAAGGAAGCGACCATCAACGACGAACTCGATAAGCTGCGCATGTCCGCAACTCGCTCGCTCTTCGAGCGCCGCGATTGCGTGATCGTGGCCAGCGTCAGTTGCATTTACGGCTTGGGGTCGCCGGAAGCCTATTATGGAATGGTCCTGCTGCTGGAAAAGGGGCAGAAGATCGAGCGGCGGGATATCCTTCGGCGGCTGGTCGAAATCCAGTACGAGCGCAACGACGCGGAGTTCCGGCGCGGCGCTATCCGCGTGCGCGGCGACGTGATTGAAGTTTTTCCCACTTACGAGGATGTTGCCTACCGGATCGAAATGTGGGGGGATCAGGTGGAGAGCCTGTCCCAGATTGACCCGCTGTTCGGCCAGGTGAAGCAGACTTATTCCCGCCTGCCGATTTACCCCCGCACCCATTACGTACTGCCCGCCGAAAGGAAAGAGGATGCAGTGCAGCGCATCCTCAGCGAACTCGAATGGTGGCGGGCGGAGCTCGAGAAGCAAGGGAAGCTCGTGGAAGCCCAGCGCGTGCAGCAACGCACGATGTTCGACCTCGAGATGATGAAGGAGATCGGCTACTGTCACGGCATTGAGAACTACTCGCGCCACCTTTCCGGACGCCTGCCGGGTGAGCCTCCGCCCACTTTGCTCGACTACCTGCCGCAAGATGCGTTGATCTTCATCGACGAGAGCCACCAGACAGTGCCCCAATTGCGCGGCATGTACCATGGCGACCGGTCGCGCAAGCAGACGCTTGTAGACTATGGATTTCGCCTGCCTTCCGCGCTGGACAATCGCCCTCTCTCCTTCGAGGAGTTCGAGCATCGCGTGGGGCAGTTGATTTACGTCTCCGCCACCCCCGGCCCATACGAGCTGACCAAATCCGGCGGCGAGGTCGTGGAGCAGATCATCCGCCCCACGGGACTCATCGACCCCGAGGTGGAAGTCCGCCCTACACGCCACCAGATTGAAGACTTGCTGGCGGACATTCGAAGCCGGACCGCGGCCAACGAACGCGTTCTGGTGACCACGCTCACCAAGCGTATGTCAGAAGACCTGGCGGAGTATTACGCCGAGGTCGGTGTGCGGTGCCGCTACTTGCACTCCGAAATCGAAACTCTGGAGCGCGTGAAAATCCTGCGCGACCTGCGGCGTGGCGAGTTCGACGTACTGATCGGCATCAACCTGCTCCGCGAAGGGCTTGACCTGCCGGAAGTCTCGCTGGTCGCTATTCTCGACGCCGACAAGGAAGGCTACTTGCGCTCGGCCGGAGCGCTGATCCAAACCATGGGACGCGCGGCGCGGAACTTGCACGGCAAGGCCATCCTCTATGCCGACCGCATGACGGAGTCAATGAGTAACGCAATCACTGAAACCAATCGCCGGCGCGCCAAGCAGACTCGTTATAACGAGGATAATGGCATCACGCCGGAAAGCATCGTCCGACCCGTAGATATGGCCCTGGCCTCCATCGTGGCGGCGGACTACGTCGAAGTACCCGTCGACGTGCCCGAGGACGCCGCGACTCCTGACCAGCTCGAAGAACTTACTAAGAGCCTGGAGAAGCAAATGCGGGAAGCCGCCGAGCAGTTTGAGTTTGAGAAGGCCGCTCAACTCCGCGACCGGATCAAGGCTTTGAAGGAGAAGGTGGCAACCACACTGATAGGCGTCGAGCAGCCAGGGAGTCGAGAAGTCGAGGAAGCCGGGGAGCACAAATCCAGCGCTCAAGAAGCGTAATGTCGTGAGTCAGAAGTTCGCTCAACGATTCAGCCCGCGGAGCGGGCGGCAGCGCGTAGCCCACGGCGCAAGCCGTGGGTCGCGAGAAGCCACCCTCTCCCCCGTCCCCTCTCCCGCCCTGCGGGAGAGGGGTGCCGAAGGCGGGGTGAGGGCGCTCTAACCCAGGGCTCACGCCCTGGGCTACTCTATGCCGCCCCTGACGGGGCTCTAAGAACCGTCGCACATGCGAAAGACTTTCTTAACGAACCTCTGACCCCGGGCACGAGGAGCCGACAATGACCATCCCTGTCACCACAACCTTGAACATCGACGGTTACCGCATCAGAGAATACAAGGGAGTCGTTCGCGGCATCATCGTGCGCGCCCCTACGATAGCCCAGGGGATCCTGGGCGGCCTGAAAAGCATCATCGGGGGCCGCATCGGCGCCTACACCGAGATGTGCGAGCAGGCCCGACAGCAAGCCTACGATTTGATGATTGAGCATGCACTACAGGTAGGCGCCAACGCCGTCGTCGGCCTCCACTACGACGCCTCAGAGGTGGTGGGACGAGAATCCGCGACAGAAGTCCTCTGCTACGGCACTGCCGTAGTCATCGAACCGCTGCCAAGGTCTTAGTCACTCGACGCCTGCTCGCTTCGATTGCCTGGAACTTTACCGTGGTTCTGTGTTTCCGCGGGCCCTTCTTCTCTCTTATGGCAACTCCTCCACCCAATTCTCCACCCTCAGTTGCGGAACGCGTCGAAACTCCCGGACGTTATTCGTAACCAGCGTGAGGCCAAGGCTCAGGGCGTGCGAGGCAATCAACAGGTCGTAGGCGCCGATAGGTGAACCCTTCCGTTCGAGTTCAGCTCGGACCTGCCCATAATGCTGGCCCGCGCTGGCATCCAGAGGTAGCACCGGGATCAGCGACTCCAACTCCTCGATGCGCCCCAGGTTCTCCTCCCGGCGCAGACTCTTCCACGCGCCATGGACCATTTCTAGATGGGTAATAACAGACATTCCCACGTCCCCAGGGCGCAAATCCCGGAGGCGCGCCAGCACTCCGGGGGCTTTTCGTCGGGCGAGGTAGACACAGATGTCGGTGTCGAGCAGGTAGCGCATCAGAATCCCAAACGTTTATCCAGTTTGGGCTGGCGGCGGCCACCCTTAAAAAAGTCGGGAGAGAAGCCGGTCAGAAGCTCGTAGGCGGCGGCGAGATTCGGTTGCCGCTCACGCAACACAATTTCATCACCGCGCTTCGTGATCTCTACCTGCTGCGAGCGAAAACGGAACCTCTTGGGAATCCTCACCGCTTGACTGTTGCCGCTTTGAAAGACCTTGGTGATAGCCATGGATTGAAGTATACACGGGACGTGTATACAACGCAAGGGTAAGAACCGGGTTTGACTTGTGGCGTGCGGTGCATTTGTGCTCCTCCTCCAACGAACCCATATTAAAAGAAAGGCGGGGAAACGTGCTCCCCGCCCTCAGTTCTCGGTCAGTTGTCGACTCTCAACTGTCGACTGTTGTTCTCACTGCCTACTGCCTTCTGCTTACTGCCTACTCGCGGTATGGCGGGGTAAACCCGCCGCTACCTCAGTACATCCCCCCGCCCATGCCGCCGCCGCCCGGAGGCATCGGATGCTTCTCTTCCTTCTCCGGGATCTCGCTGATCAACGCTTCGGTCGAGAGCATGAGTGAAGCGATGGAAGCAGCGTTCTGGAGCGCCGTGCGGGCAACCTTGGTGGGATCGATTACGCCGGCTTCGACCAGATCGCCGTATGTCTCGGCCTGAGCGTCAAAGCCGAAGTGCGGATTGGAATTGGCGCGCACTTTCTCGCAAACCACCGCGCCTTCCTCGCCGGCGTTAGAGACGATCAGCCGCAGAGGCTCTTCGAGCGCGCGCTTTACGATGTCAATGCCGATCTGCTCGTCGCCGGCCGCCTTGAGTTTCTCGAGCGCCGGAATCGAGCGAATCAGAGCCACGCCGCCGCCTGGAACGATGCCCTCTTCCACGGCAGCCTTGGTGGCGTGCATGGCGTCCTCGACGCGAGCTTTCTTCTCTTTCATCTCGGACTCGGTCGCAGCTCCCACTTTGATCTGGGCAACGCCGCCGACCAATTTCGCCAACCGCTCCTGCAGCTTCTCGCGGTCGTAGTCGGAAGTGGTGTCTTCGATCTGGGTGCGAATCTGCTTTACGCGGCCTTCGATCGCGGAGCTCTTTCCATAGCCCTCGACGATCGTGGTGTTGTCCTTGTCCACGGTGATCTTCTTCGCGCGGCCAAGGTCCTCAAGCCTCACGTTCTCGAGCTTGATGCCCAGGTCTTCCGTGATGGCCTTGCCGCCCGTCAGAATGGCGATATCCTCGAGCATGGCCTTGCGGCGATCGCCGAAGCCAGGGGCCTTGACGGCGCTGCAGTGCAGGGTTCCGCGCAGCTTGTTGACCACCAGTGTGGCCAGGGCTTCGCCCTCCACTTCCTCCGCCACGATCAGCAGAGGCTTGCCGGATTTAGCAATCTGCTCCAGCAAGGGCAGGAGGTCCTTCATCGAGCTGATTTTCTTTTCATGAATCAGGATGTAGGGATCCTCGAGGACACATTCCATCCGGTCAGGATCGGTTACGAAGTAAGGCGAGAGGTATCCGCGGTCGAACTGCATACCTTCGACCACCTCGAGCGCTGTCTCCATGGTCTTCGCTTCCTCGACCGTGATGACGCCGTCCTTGCCAACCTTCTTCATAGCTTCAGCTATGATTTCGCCGATGGCGATGTCGTTATTGGCGGAAACTGCACCCACCTGGGCAATCATCGCGCCCTCGACGGGCTTCGAAAGCTTCTCGAGTTCACCCTTGACGTGCTTCTTCGAGCCGTCCTTTTGGATTTCGTCGTAACCGCAGACGGTGCGCACGGCCAACTCGATCCCTCGCTTAATGGCCATCGGGTTCGCGCCCGCCGCTACGGTTTTCACGCCCTCGCGGAAAATCGCCTGCGCCAGCACGGTCGCCGTTGTCGTGCCGTCTCCGGCCACGTCGGAAGTCTTGGACGCCACTTCACGAACCATCTGCGCGCCCATGTTCTCGAGAGGATCCTTCAATTCGATTTCCTTCGCCACCGTCACGCCGTCCTTGGTGGACGTGGGGGAACCGAATTTCTTGTCCAGAACCACGTTGCGGCCCTTGGGACCCAACGTGACTTTTACCGCATCCGCCAGCTTGTTCACACCTCGCAGAATAGCCTGGCGGCTATCTTCGCCTAGTACAATCTGTTTTGCATTTGCCATCTTTACTCCCTCCAAATTTTTGGCTCCGCCCCGTCGT
>CAWIUZ010000215.1:0-8216 GCA_963838915.1 uncultured Acidobacteriota bacterium | reverse complement strand
ACCGAACGTGTTCGCGCCGCGCTGGCGACGCTGGCGCCGGGTCCGGACAAGAAAGAATAAGCGACCCGGCGTTCGCCTACGCGCGCTTTCAGGCCCGGCAGCCGGCGGAACCTCCGACGGTTTCAGTTCTCAGCCGCCTGTTTGCGGCCCGCCTGCGGCCTGTCTGGGCCGGTGCGGCTCTCGTGGCGGTTCTCGTTGCCTGCTTCAGCTTCGCACCGGCGCGCAGTTGGGCCCAGCGCGTCCTGGACATGCTGCGCGTCCAGAAGATCGCAGTTGTTCCAATTGACACGGCAGCCTTGCAGGGCCCTCAGTCGGGCAGCGACCCTGGAAAGATGATTGGCCAGTTTATCTCGGACAACATCGTGGTAACGATGCGCTCTGAACCCCAGCTTGTCGCCAGTGCGGACCAGGCGAACCAATTCGCGGGATTTCCGGTGCGCCTGCTGTCCGCGCGTTCGGATGCCCCGAAGCTCACGGTCGAGGGAGAGGGAGCTTTCCAAATGACCCTGAATCGGGATCGCTTGCAAGGCATCCTGGATGAACTTGGGCGCAGCGACCTTCAACTGCCTTCCTCCATCGATGGAGCACTGGTGGCAGTGCACGTTCCCAAAGCGGTGACGGCTGTCTACGGTCAGTGCCCCCAGCATGGAAAAAGCAATGCGCAGAAGCCGCCCACAGTCGCCGATCTGGCCTCGTGCGTCACGCTGGCCGAAATTCCCAGCCCGACTGTGAGTGTTCCGCCGGAGCTTAACATCCAGCAGTTGGCAACCTTGGCCCTCGAAGCGGCTGGCATGAGCGCTCAGGACGCTCAGGCGTTCTGCGATAACGTAGACTGGACCTCTACTTTGGTAGTGCCCATTCCGAGGGACGCAGGCTCGTATGAAACGACCGGCGTCGACGGTGTCCAGGGAACGCTCATCACCCTGCGCGGCTGGGCTCATGGAATGCCGGGATACTCGCTCTTGTGGGTGAAAGGTGGCATTATCTACTCTCTGACCGGGTTCGGCAGCGCCGACCAGGCCGTGCCGCTGGCGGATTCGCTGGAATAACAGGCTGTCGAGAGAAGCCAGAGGCCTGTCATTCTGAGCGAAGCGAAGAATCTCGGCAGTTGTAGTTTCGAAGAAATACAGAGATCCTTCGTCGCCTCCGGCTCCTCAGGATGACAGCCTCAACGGGCTTCATCAGCCTGATAGGGGTTGAGTCACTGCAAACTGCTGACAGCAGCGCCATTCAGACGCAGGGGCTTCGCAAGGTCTATGGCCGAAGAACGGCCGTGCGCAGTCTTACGCTTGAAGTCCCGCGCGGCGAAGTGTTTGGTTTCCTAGGTCCCAACGGAGCTGGGAAGACGACGTCGGTGCGGATGCTGCTGGGCTTGGCTGCTCCTACGGAGGGCCGCGCGCAGGTGCTGGGACGTCCGGCCGGTGACGTGGCCACACGGCGTAAGATAGGATTTCTCCCCGAACATTTCAGTTTTTATGACTGGCTGACTGCCGCTGAATTGCTCAGATTCCACGGGCGGCTTTACGGCATGGCGCCGGCGGACCTGCGCCGCCGCACGCCCGCGCTCCTTGACCTGGTCGGCCTCACGGACCATGGGGACAAGCGGCTGCGGGATTTTTCCAAGGGAATGTTGCAGCGCATCGGCCTGGCGCAGGCGCTGCTGAACGATCCGGAACTGATCTTCCTGGACGAACCCACCTCCGGCCTCGACCCCGTCGGCCGGCGCCTGGTGCGCGATCTCATCAAGGCGCAACGCGAGCGAGGGGCCACGGTATTCCTCAATTCCCACCTCCTGAGTGAGGTCGAAATCACTTGCGATCGGGTGGTCTTCATCAAGCACGGTGAAGTCCTTGATACGCGCGAGTTGCACGGTGCCGCCGAGGAAGGCCTGCGAATTTCCATGCGGGTTCGAAAACTCACTGAGGAAACGATCAATGGGCTTTCCCCATGGGCTTCCTCGCTACGACTCGACGGCGAGCGCCTCAGCTTCAGTGTCTCGAGCGCCGAAGTCCTGCCGGAGATCTTGCGTTTCCTGGTCGGGCGCGGTGTGGACGTGTTCGAAGTCACTCCCCAGCGGACGTCACTTGAAGAGATGTTCCTTCAAATCGTCGGCACCGACGGAGGATTGTGAATGGGCGCCTGGATCATGGCGGGCATAACCTTCCGTGAGGCTGCTCGGAAGCGGGTGCTCTGGATGGCCTTGGCGGCTGGGGCGGCGTTTCTGAGCCTTTTCGCAACTGGTCTATACTTTCAATTGAAAGACCTGCATCCTCGCACAAACCTGCTTCTCGAACGCCAGGGAGTCGGCGCCCTTCTGATGGTGGGCCTCTACGCGGTGGACCTGATGGCGGTGGTCATGACCGTGCTGACTTCCGTTGACACGCTCTCCGGCGAACTGGCCTCGGGCACCATTCAGGCCGTCGCCACCAAGCCCGTCGCGCGCTGGCAATTGCTGCTGGGAAAGTGGCTGGGCTTTGTCGGAATGGTCACCGTCTACGTGGTCCTTATGGTAGGCGGGATCACAGCCGTAACGTATTTTATGAGCTTGCATGCGGTGGGTGGGGTGCTGCCTCATCATTGGCTGCGCGGCGTCGCCCTGATTTGGCTGGAGTGCATCCTGTTGCTCAGCTTGACCTTCCGGATGGGGGCCAGTTTCTCCACCTTGACGAACGGCGTGGTGGTGCTCGGGTTGCACGGAATCGCTTTTATCGGAGGCTGGATCGAACAAGCTGCCGCCCTGACGCACAGCCCGCGGGCTCTTAATGTGGGAATCACCGCCAGCCTCATCATGCCCAGCGAAGCCCTGTGGCGTCGTGCCGTCTTCGAGATGCAGTCCCCAATTGTAAGCGCTCTGGGCATCACGCCCTTCAGCGCTGTTTCCGTGCCCAGCAGATTTATGATCCTCTATGCTTGTTTGTACCTGGCCCTCGCTCTCGCGCTCGCCGTACGCCGCTTCTCGAAGCGTGATTTGTAGCGGGAGACCTGCTGCTTGCCCGCCTTTGGAGTTTCCACATATTGCCAGCTTGGCATGTGCGGCTCTGCCGCCCCGTCTTGCGGAAAGGCTTTGCCTTTCCGGGCCTCCAGTCTTCAACCGTTAGGTTTTTGGCGAGGCTGCGCCTCGCCGGTTGAGGCGCAGCCTCAATCTAGGAACGGGGTTTAAAGCCAGCTCCGGAAAGGCAAAGCCTTTCCGCAAGGCAGAGCGACGAGTCGCACAGCCTATAGAAAAATAATAGTAACAAACATAATATGATATATAGAAACAAGATCGAGCGGCACGAGGGCCGCCCCTACGAATGCCCGTCTGACGTGGTGAGTAAATTGAGGACCTGTGCCCTGGTGGGAGCGGAGTCAGCTCCGCCCATGCCAAGCGTCGCAAGCGCTCCGGCGGCATTGGCGAAACGCGCGGCGTCGGCCATGCCGCTGCCTTGGCAAATGGCGGCCAGAAACGCGGCGGCAAAGCAATCTCCGGCGCCGGTGGTGTCAACAGGGTGCACGGGGAAGCCCGGCGAGGTGAAGGCGCCGTCAGACGACTCCACGTAGCAGCCTCTCGCTCCCAGCTTCACGACGACAGTCTTCACGCCCAGGCTGCGCAGGCGCTGAGCGATTGCCGCGGGCTCCGTTTCGCCCGTGAGCTGCTTTCCTTCCTCGCGGTTGGGAAAGATAAAGTCGGTGTGAACAAGGGCGGGTTGGATGAGCGGCAGCCAGCGCCCGCGCTGATCCCAGCAAATGTTCACTGAGGTCAGGCAGCCCAGTTCGCGGGCGCGCTCGAGTGTTTCCTCCAAAGGTTTGCCGTCGAAAGCCGGCAAAGCAAACGCACTTGCGTAGTGAAAGACGCGCGCACCCTCCACGAGGTCCCAGTTCAAGTGGCGCACGGAAAAGTGCGCGCTCGCGCCACGAAAGTGCAGCAGGCGCCGCTCACCGGTCGATTCGATCAGCACCACGCTCGCCGAGGTTCGCGCCTCCTTGACCGTGAACATGTTCGAGTCGTCCACTCCTTCCGCGCGCACGGTCTGGCGAAGCATTTCTCCCAGCCGGTCATTGCCAACCGGCGCCGACAGCGCCACCCGTACTCCCAGCCTTGCGAGCGCAATGGCGGTGTTGACGCCATTGCCTCCAGGCCCCAGCGCAACCTCTTCTAACGGTTGGCTGCCGCCCGGTGTTGTAAGCCCGTCCACCGGACGAGCCAGCACGTCCGCTACGGCATTCCCGGTACAAAACACCTCGCAACTCGGATTCATAGATCGTCTGATTCCCTTCCCGCGGCTTCCGTATCCCATGAGTATTGTAAATTGAAGCGGAGGTTGCAAGCCCTCAGCCGGCGGAACACCTCTGCTTTGAAAATGCCCGGGACCGCGGGCATCCTGCCCGCCTGTCGTGCCGCAGTTCCACACAAGGCGCGGGCAGGATGCCCGCGCTCCCGGGCATTCCATGATTTCAGGGTGGCCGTCAGCCGACGGGCATGAGCGAATGCTCTCCAATCGCCGCATCTCCTCGCCCCTTTGCCGCCGTTAACGTCGCGGTCGCCTTCGTTTATATTCATATCGAATACATTTGATGGAGAGCACCAGTGGCGAAAACTCTGACCATGCGGCTGGACGATGAGACCTACCAAACCTTCGTCCGGGCCGCCAAAGCGGAGCGCAGGTCTTTGGCGAACTTGGTGGAGACCGCGGCGCTGCGCGGCATTCTGGAAAACAGCTTTGCAGACGACGCCGAGATGGCCGAGATTGCCTCGCGACCCGAACTGGTGAAGCGTCTCCAGACGGGTTCGCGAAATGCCCGAAAGCGCCAAGGCCGGTTCATCCCCGCCGTTTAGAGTCTTCGAGACGCGGCAGTTTTCGAAAGACCTCGCGAGTTTCGGACCCGCCGTTCGCGTTCGCCTGGAAGCCAAGCTCCGCGACCACATCTACCCGATCCTGCGTGAAAACCCCTATTGGGGCCCGAATATTAAGCGCCTAAAGAACTGGGAACCCCCCACTTGGCGGTATCGTGTAGGCGAGTGGAGGTTCTTCTATGAGATCGATGCGACGGAGAGAATTGTCTTTCTGACCGCCGCCGACCACCGCAAGCAAGCCTACCGCTTGATGTAACCGCCGTCTGCCGGCATGTGAAAAAGAATATCGGTTTCCTGACTGGCATGCAGGCGAAGAAGCGTTTATGATAGGTGCGCCTTAATTGTGGATCGACCATTTGATAAGGAGACGTCTTTATGAAACTGAGCACTTCTCGCCGTGATTTCTTACAAGCAGGGTTGGCGTTGCCGGTGGCAGGGCTTGCTGCCCGCGCCAGCGTGGGCAAAGCGACCATTGGATCAGCGTCGACAGCCGCCTTACCTTCTCAGGATTCTTCACCGCAGCTAAGTTACCGCATTCTTGGCAAGACAGGACTGAAGATCACTTCCGTAGGCTTTGGTTGCATGATCACTTCCGACGCCAGCGTAATCGAGCGGGCCGCCGATATCGGCATCACCTATTTCGATACGGCGCGCAGCTACCAGCATGGCAACAATGAGCGCATGGTCGGCGCGGCGCTCAAGCGAAAGCGCAAGAACCTTGCTCTCTCCAGCAAGTCGGATGGGCATGATAAGAATAGCCTCTTGAGCGACCTGGATACGAGCTTGCGCGAGTTGGGCACCGATTACCTCGACATCTGGTACCTGCACGGGCGTGATCAGGCCTCGGGTGTTTCGGATGAAATGTTCGAGGCTCAGCAGGTGGCTAAGCAACAGGGAAAAATCCGCTTCACCGGCGTCAGCACGCACAAGCCGAAAGATATGATTCCGTTACTGGTGAAAAAAAACGCTGTCGATGTTGTCCTGATCACCTATAACTTCACCATGGACTCAGGTATGGGCGAAGTGATTGAGCAGGCGAGCGATGCGGGAATGGGCGTGGTGGCAATGAAGGTGATGGCGGGAGGCTACCGCGCCGGGAATCCACGCCGGGCATTTTACCCGCAACTCGCTAAAGAGGGCGCGCTACTGGCGGCGCTGAAATGGGTGCTGAAGAATCCGAAAGTGAACACCACCATCCCCAGCATGACCGACATGGACCAGCTCGAGGTAAACTTGAAGGCCATGGCGGGGCCCTTCACGGAGGTCGAGGAGAAACTGCTGGCGCAGCAACTCGAACGCATCGCTCCGGTCTATTGCCGAATGTGCGGGAAGTGCGACGGGACTTGCGTGCAAGGTCTGCCCGTGGCCGACATGCTGCGTTATCTCACCTACGCCGAGGGTTATGGGCAATTCTCTCTCGGCCGCGAACATTTCCTGGCTCTGCCTTCGCATGTCACCAGCGTGCGCTGCCGGGATTGCGCTGAGTGTACGGTGAATTGCCCGTACGGCGTGCAGGTCGAGAGCCGGATGGCGCACGCGCAGGAGTTGTTCGCGTGAAACTCCGCGCGGCTTGGCTGACGAGAGTTTTGACGATCTGTTGGGCTAGGACCCCCTCACCCGCCCCGGCCCGGCTGAAGAAAGCGCCGGCTCCGGGACACCCTCTCCCCCAAGGGGGAGAGGGGCGGACGACTGCGTGGTTCTCGGCTAATGCGCTACGGTTGTTGGTCATCGTGCTGGTCGTCGCGCCGGTCGCGCGCGCGGCCGGCGTGGCGGATTGCCACCTCGTGGCAGGATGGGAGCAGCGAGGCGCCACGCGGCATTACACTCCCGACAACCTCTTCGAGTACCTGAATGGGAGCGCTGAGGGCTATATTCTGTACGGCTTAATCGAGATGCAGGGCGTGACCTGCCGCTCCAAGACCGGATCCATCAGCTTCGACGTTTTCGAAATGAACGACGCGGACTCCGCCTACGGCGTGTTTACCTCAAATCTCGATCCGCAGATGCCCATCGAGAAGATTGGCATGGGCGGCCAGGTCTTGCCGCGCCGCGCGCTCTTCTCGAAGGGCAAGTACTACGTTGAGTTCGCTGCAAATCCCACAAAGGGGGGAACGGCGGCCTTGCGTGCGTTCGCAACTGGGGCTGAGAAGCGAATAACGGGCCGCACGACGCCCCCCGCCGCGCTCTCCTGGTTTCCCACGGCGAAGCTGGCCTCGGTGCGCTTGATCCCGGAAAGTGTCCTGGGTTTGCGCCTGCTTAAGCGCGGCTTCGTAGCCCACTATGAGCAAGGGCAGGCTTTCGTCGTGATGGAGGCCTCGCCCGCGTCCGCGGCCGCCGTCTTTAGCCAGTTACGGCAACGATTCGCCGAGGCCGCGACCGCCCACCTTGCCGATGAATCCTTCCAGGCCGACGACCAATACCTGGGCGGACTCTGCATGTTTCGCAAAGGCCGCTACATCGGCGGATTCGCAAATACGCCGGACGCCAAGGCCGCTACCACACAAGCAGCTTCCCTCGCTGAACATATCCCCGGAATGTAGGGGCAGGTGTCGGGTGCCAGGTGACAGGTGCCAGGCGCCTTTCATCCTGATGCCGCGAGCCTGAGTGGCGCTCGCATCGTCGCTGCTCCGTGCTTTCATGCCGGCTCGCTCTAGTACGTTAGTGCAATTGCGCTTCTCGTACTTTAGAGCCAGAGTGGAGCCGCGCTGCCCCAGGGGGCGTTTGCTTCATACCGAGCACGTTGCCGCCTTGCTGGACGATTTCGGCCGATGTGACTGAACCTTGTGGGGGGCCGCTCGAATGTCCGTCGTCGAGGAGAGGGCAAGCCCGGTAACTCGGAGGGGGAACCCTCGCCGCCCCCTGGTTGGCGAGGATCCGGCTTGTCGGATCCTCCGGCGTCGCGCGAACGGCCCCCCGCCAGATCCGCGCACCGATGGAGCGCCTGGGGCATGCTTGCCGCCCTCAACAACATGAGAAGGCGCTGTGAGTTCGCGTCGAAGCAGCGGCCCCTGCGTTCGCCCCATAAGCGTTAACCTAAAGACGCGAGGGCTACGAGCCGCGGAGCGGCGCCAGAAAGTAGCCCACGGCGTAAGCCGTGGGACCCCATACGGCGTTCATATCCGCAGCCCCGGAGGGGCGATAGGGACAGTGGTTGGGGATCTGTCGCCCCTCCGGGGCTAAGGCAACCCGGGCCGCTCCTCGATCCCACGGCTTGCGCCATGGGCTACTCTCTGTCGGCCCTCCGGGCCTCTGGAAGCGGTCAGTGAGTGCTACGTAGCGCGAGCTGAGCCATCAGGTTGGCGCTTACGTGCGGCGTCCCTGAACAGCCGCACCGCGTCTGCGGGAACGCGATGGCCTCCGGCGCAGCGGGGCAGCCACAACG
>CAWIUZ010000214.1:0-3734 GCA_963838915.1 uncultured Acidobacteriota bacterium | reverse complement strand
GATGGCGCTGAGGGGGCCGAAAGAAGGAATGATGCCGCCGTGAGCGTGGCCGATCGTTCCCACCGTTACCAGCCTGGGATCGTCGCGGCGGAGGCTCTCGTAGAACTCCACGGTGGCAAGCGCAGGCGCGATTCCGTCGCCGTTAATCGCTACTACCGGACTGTCCTTCATCTTGATGAGGATCGGGCATTCCCCTCCCGCGCCGAAACTGGCCATTTCCACTACCGACGCGGCGAAAAGCGTGGCGACACCTGCGTCCACGGCGTTCCCGCCTTTTCGAGAATCCTCAATCCTGCTTCGGCCACCAGCGGATGGCCTGCGGCTACTACTCCACGTTTGCCCATGACGAGAGGCTTGAGGGTCGCCGCTGAACCAACGAACCCCGGCAAGTAAACTGCTGCGACAAACAGAAAGGCGCAGGCTTTCGTCAAAGCTCCCGGAGCAACCATGGTTAGACCTCCGCTAGAATTTCGACGCCCTTTACGGCTGAGGCCATCGTGGCTCTAAACGCATTGGCCTGTCAAGCAGGTAGCGTCCTGAGTCAAACCTTCGCTAAGAACGTCCTTCCTACGCGCAGGCGTTTTCTCGCAGCCCCGTCCGCGGCGGCACAGAATAGCTCAGGGCGTAAGCCCCATGGGTCTAAACCTAAGGCGTGAGGACTTAGCCGCGGAGCGGCGACAGATAATAGCCCACGGCGTGAGCCGTGGGACCCGATGCGGCGTTAAGATCCACAGCCCCGGATGGGGCGACAGACATCCTGCGGGAGCCTCTGTCGCCCCTCCGGGGCTACGATAACCCGGGGTTACTTCTCGATCCCACGGCTTACGCCGTGGGCTACTCTCTGCCGCCCGCTCTGCGGGCTGACTTGTTCAGCGAACCTCTAACTCAGGACGCTAACAAGGAAGTGCGATAGGCGTGCGGGAGGGCTGCCCGGTCGACTTCCTGCTGTGGACAATTCAACGAGAGGCGTTCGACCGATGTGACCTGTCTTGCCGTCTTGCCCAACGGGGCATACACTTGTCTAAGGATGTGGCGCGAAACGCGGTTTCAAGCTATGGCAGGAGATCGTGGAATGACTGAGAACCATGCTGCGCGGTCACTCGCCAATCTTCTGCTCGTCGTAGCGGCGACGCTCGTCCTGGCCCATTGCAGTTACGCCTTCCCGCAGGGCACACCTAACCTGGACGATATCACCGGTGACTACCATTTCCTTTCCCCTGATGACAAGTTGGGAATCCTCGAAGAAGAAGGGAAACTGAAAGGGTACATTGAAGTTGCGCAGGGCGCCGAGGAATCCGATGACGTGTTGAGTTACGAAATCGTCGCGGGCTTGCACAAGAGCGACCACGTGGAATTCAAGACCAACATCATACATCGCAAGTACTATCGCTTCTCGGGTAAGGTCGAGCGGGGCTCAGGACGGCAACCCGACGATCCTGATTACGTGCACCTGGTTGGAGACGTCGAAACGGTAACCGTAAAAGGGGACAGCGGGCAGGAGACTGTGGTCAAGAAACACCTGGTATTGAAGTGCCTCGGCAAGGCAGAGAGCAAGGACGAGTGAAAGGATCCGGTGATCGGGAGATCGGGTGATCGGGTGAACAACCCACAAACCGCGGTGGTTCTTTCTTGTTCACCCGATCACCCGATCACCGGATCACCCGATTCTGTTGATCGCCAGATCACCCGATTAGGGAATGATGGGCAGTATCACGTGCGACGGGTGTTCGCGGTCGTGATAGATGGTGTTGGTAGCGACGGCGAGCCGGCGGTTCGCGTTAAGTGGTTCGCCCGTGTTGGGATTGACATCGAAGCGCGGGAAATTGCTGCTCGAGATATCCAGCCGGATGCGATGTCCTTTAACAAAGAGATTCGAGGTAGGGTATAGGTGAATGGTCAGGGCATACACCTTGCCCGGTTGCATCAGTTCGGCGTGATCGAGCGAACCGCGAAAACGCGCGCGCAGGATGCCATCCTCCAGGTTCATGTCCATTCCAGCCGGAAAATCGGAACTAGGAGGGTGGACGTCGATCAGCTTGGCAGTGAAATCGGTGTCGGGCGCCGCCGACGACACCCACAGCTTTACGTCGATAGGCCCCGTCACTTCCACATTCTGTTCGAGAGGCGGCGTCATGAACACCAGCACATCGCGCCGCGCGGAAAGCGGCAGGTGGTTATTGCAGTTCCACACCGCCTCGCTGCAGCGCTGGTCCCACGCTCCCTGAAGCAAGATCCCGTTGCCGGACGAGATGTTCCCGCCGATGGTGGGAACGGGGTCGCGTGGATCGAAATCATAGCTTGTGCTGCTCGGGGACTCGGGTGGCTTCTCGGTCGAGAGCGCGCCATCGGCGTGAAGATAGTATGGAGTCCAGCGCGTGCGCGCGAGCGGCCACTCCTGCTCGTCGCGCCACACGCCGCCATGCAGGTGAAAGCCCTCCGCCGTCTTCTGCTCGCTGCCTCCACCCATGACAAAAACCTTCACCGGAGCCTCGCGCCCGACGCCGTTTTCTTCTCCTTTCAGCCAGTGGTCGTACCAGCGCTCGTGAAACGCCTCACTATCAATCGCCGCCTGCGGGCCGAAATCCGTCTCCCCGTGTGAATGATGCATATGCGAGCCATGGATCCAGGGCCCCAGGATCATCTTCACGGGGCCGTGCTTTGAGCGCGCGAGAGCCATGTAGCTCATGGTTGTCTGCAGCGCCCAGGAATCGTACCAGCCGCCAATGAGGTAGACGGGCACGTCTTTATAGCGGTTTGTTTCATCGACCACGTCGAAGCCCGGCTGCTTCCAATAGCCGTCGTTTTCGCCGTGACCGAGAGCGAAAACCAGCCAATCCTCGTACTCAGGTGCAAGCTGGAGGGGCGTCGTATTCTTCCGCAACGGAAGCTGGGCGAGGTACTCGCGGACGTGCTTGCCGGCTTCTTCCAAAGCAGCTCGCGTGGTTGGGTCGCGGGCTTCGCGGCTGCCGTTGGGCGCCCCAAGAGTGAAGATCCAGTTGAAGAATCGCAGTTCGAACGCTCCCCCGTTGCGCATGCCGAAGTAGCCGGCGTTGGCCACCGCGTCGACCGGGATCAATGCCTTTAGGCCGGGGGGATTGCTCTCGGCCATGGCGTGTTGCGTGCCGCCCACGTAAGAAGTGCCGATCATCGCGAATCCGCCGTCGCTCCAGGGTTGATTCACGAGCCACTGCGCGGTGTCGTAGCCATCATTCACGTCGTTGGTCATCATGTGCCAGACGCCTTCCGAGGCGTAGCGACCCCGCGTATCCTGGCACACCACAACGTATCCGTGGCTCACGAAGGGGAGAAGGTAGTCGAGGGATGCATCTTTGTTATAAGGCGTGCGCTCGAGGATGGCGGGGAGCTTGCCTTCCAGTCGAGTCCCGTCGCGAGCTGGAAAATATATGTCGGTCGCCAGCTTCACGCCGTCGCGCATGGGCACCATCAGGTTTTTGGCGACCACATAAGGCGCCGGATCGGCCGCCAAAGAGCGCTGCATGCGCGCGAAGGTCAGCGCCAGTCCTGCAAAAAGCCAGACCAAGAGGAATAGCCTGGAGCCGCGTAGTGCTGAAAGTCTCATCGAGGATCTCCGCCGATGCTTTCTGTTCATAGTAACACACCGCACTGGAGCCGCCGTTAAGTCGGCTCGGCATGAACAGGGAGGGAACTTCGCCCCGCTGTCATCCTGAGCGAAGCGAAGGATCTCTGCAGTTGATTGTGAGTCGTTGGACTAG
>CAWIUZ010000213.1:0-16874 GCA_963838915.1 uncultured Acidobacteriota bacterium | reverse complement strand
GTCTTGCGGGATGCTCTCGTGATAAACGGTAAGGTTGCTCTTCTGTACGATCACGAGATCCGGCTCTATGACTGGCTTGATCGGTGAATTGGGGGTAACGGACCTAACTAAAAGGCCAAAAGGTGGAAATGCAGGTTTGACCGAGCGGGGTTGCGCTCCCGAAGCGCTGGCAACATGCAGCAAACTGAATCGCTGCGCCAATCAGTCCCCCGCGCGCCAGCGCCGTCCGAATGCCCTCCAGGGTTCCCTCTGATACTCGGAGGCGCAGATTCTCCATAGGCTTGCCCCATGACGTCGCATCGCGTGACGCCCCAGCAACTGTCCGATACATCTGCAACGGGGTATCCCTTTGAGCCATCGATCACGAACAACCGCCGGCGCTCCGGTTTAACGCCGCAGGGGGAGTCTTGCCGGTTTAGGAGCCTGCGCGGATAGTGGCCTTTTCCGAAGGTACTTCTTTTTCCTCACCAGACTTCTTCGACTATCGCGATCGGGCCGCGGGAGTGTTCGAGGGCATTGGCAAAAGACTATCACCTGTGGACTGTTTTGCCGCGCTCGCTTATCATACTGGGGCACGAGGCCCACGACCGAGTTTGTAATTCTCGCAAGCATGAGGAATGGGCCAAGCCGCATGTGGGGGATAGACCAGGCTCCGCCGGATGGCTGATCAAATTGCGGACGCGACGCTGGAAGCGCTCGGATATAAGCCTGAGTTCAAGCGTGTCCTCTCGCTGCGCGACCTTATTCTCTACGGTTTGGTCATCCTTACACCCACTGCGCCCTACCCTGTTTACGGGATCGTTCAACAAGCTTCCCATGGTCACGCCGCGCTGGCCTACCTGGTCGCAATGGTGGCGATGCTGTTCACGGCTGCCAGCTATGGAAAGATGGCGGGAGCATTTCCCGCCGCAGGCTCTACTTATACTTACGCCCAGCGATCGCTAAATGAACACGTGGGGTTCCTTGCGGGGTGGGCGATGATCCTCGACTATTTCCTGATCCCGCTATTGAGCGTGGTGTACGCTGGTCTAACCGCAGCCCGGCTTGTGCCTCGTGTGCCGTATGCCTTCTGGGCCGTGCTTTTCACTATTTCCATCACCATCATCAACGTGCGCGGCATCAGGGTGACCGCGCAGGCCAGCCGCGTCATGATGGCAATCATGACACTCTCAGCGGCATTGTTTGTCGCGCTGGCAGCCCTCCGCGTTGTCCAAGCGCATGGCTGGAGCGGACTGTGGGTTGGCACGGCGATTCTCAACCGGAGCAGTTTCGCCATGCACCCATTGATGCTCGGTGCAGGCATTGCGGCGCTTTCCTACATCGGTTTTGACGCCGTCTCGACCCTGGCAGAAGACGCGCAGAATCCGGAGCGGAACATCGCCATCGCTACCGTGGCCGTGTGCATTATTCAGACGGTTTTCTGCTTTCTGACTGTGTATCTCGCTGCTCTGGTGTGGCCTGATTACACCTCTTTCCCCGAGAGCGAGACCGCCATACTCGACATCAGCAGAGTCTTGGGTGGGGCCTTGATGCTCGGCTGGATCACGTTCGTGCTTCTGGTTGCGGGTCTCGCCAGCGCTCTCACCGGCCAGGCCGGCGCGTCGCGGCTGCTCTTCGGCATGGGGCGCGACGGCGTTATCTCGCGGTCAATTTTCGGCTATGTGAGTCCACGCTACTCGACGCCCACCCGAAGCATCTATGTGATGGCGACTTTCACGCTGGTCGGTTCCTTGCTCATGCGTTTCCAGCTTGCGGTGGAATTGCTGAACTTCGGCGCATTTGTGGGATTTATTCTGGTTAATCTCAGCGTCATCCGTCACTATTATTTCCGGCGGCGAGAGCGAGCAGGACTGAATACGTTGACCAATCTCGTTTTCCCCTTACTGGGAGCGCTGGTTTGCGTTTACGTCTGGATGAGCCTCACAAGCAAGGCCAAGGCGGTTGGATTCATCTGGCTGGGTCTGGGCGCGATTTATCTGGCTGGTCTCACGCGGGGGTTTCGAAATCGGCCGGTGAGTTTAAAAATTTAAGCCGGCGGCTGGATCTACCCGAATCTCACGAAACCTGCGGGACGCGTGCCCTCTAACCTGGAAGGAAGATTCTCTCTTATGCCTGTAAATTCGACCCTTGAAGAACTACTCCGTTCACATGTCGAGGAACGTCGCGATCGGCTGGTCGAGATCATTCGCGATCTGGTACGAATTCCCTCCGAGAACACGCCGCCCACAGGAAATGAAGAAGCATGCCAGCGATACGCTTCGGATTTTCTTCGCAAGCTGCACCTGAGCCCCACACTTTATGATCTGAGGGAGGTTCCCGCCCTGGAGAGTCACCCAATCTTTTGGCCGGGACGCGATTACCGCGACAGGCCTAATCTCGGCGCGCGACGCAAGGGGCGCGGCGGCGGGCGGTCTCTGCTCCTTTCAGGTCACATCGATACCGTCCCACGCGGAACGCTGCCCTGGACGCGTGATCCGTTCGGCGGCGAGGTCGTCGACAACCGGCTCTACGGGCGTGGCTCCAATGATATGAAGGGCGGCGTAGGTACGAACTTGTTCATCTTCGAGGCGCTCTACGAGTTGGGGATTGAACTCGCCGGTGATTTGGTTTTCGAGACGGTGGTCGATGAGGAATTTGGCGGTGTGAACGGGACACTGGCCGGAAGGTTAAAAGGTTTTAATGCTGAGGCAGCGGTAATCTCTGAGCCGTCCTCCCTACGTGTTTGTCCCGCCCAGCGGGGTGGACGGACGGCTCACGTGAAGCTGAGCGCTATGGGAGGCGTCCTCACGGAAGGCGCATTTCCTGCCGGAGTGATCTCCCAGTTGCACCACTTATTGCACCATCTGGACAGCTTTGCCGAGCAGAGGCGCGTCAGGAGCAGCCGTGCACGAGTTGTACGCGGGCTCAGCCGACCCGGTACCCGTTTCTGTCACGAAAGTTTTCACCGGCCCTTGGGGCACGAAGGAGCCGATCACGATTCCGGAGACCTGCCTGGTGGAAGTTTATTGGCAAATGATGCCCGGAGAGAAGCAAGAGGACATTGAAGGAGAATTCTTCGCATGGCTGGATTCAGTGGTGGCCGCGGCGCCGCAGCTTTTCCCGGTTCGGCCGCAGGTCGAATTCCCGTTAAGATGGTTGCCGGGCTCTTTCATCCTCAAGTCTGAACCGCTCGTGCGCGAACTGGCGGACTGCGCCACGCAGGTCCTCGGAAATGAACCGCCCATTGTGGGAATTGAAGGGCCATGCGATATGTACGTTTTTCACCAAGCCTTCGGAATTCCCGCTGTGCTTTGGGGAGCCCGAGGGGGGAACACACACGCGGCGGATGAATACCTGGAAATTGATTCGGTGGTCAGGGCGGCGCAGACGCTTTTGATCTTTGTTTGCAGATGGTGCGGTGTGTAAATCGAAATTCGATAATAGTTTCCCGGGTTCGCGGGAGTGACTCGCATAAAGCAAGGAGCAGCAGATGTTAACGAGAGCTAGTGGTCCGTCGTCAGTAGTCCGTTGTCCGTTGCAAATGTGGCCTCGGCACCACCTTGCGAGGATCGAACGACGGACCACGGACAACGGACGACGGACGCTATTTTCTTTTTTGGCGTTCAACTTTTTGCTATTTCTGCTTGCGGGCACTGCGCAGGGCCAGGAGCCCGTCAAGTTCATGCATGGCAAGCGGGTATGGCCAACCTATACCTACAGCTACTCCGAATCCGTGGCCCCGCTCTTCACTTCAATCGAAAACGTTGGCTTCTATCCGTACACCGCTCTGGATTGGGAATCACGGTCTGAGAAACCTGTCGCCGTCGAATATGACTCGCTGGTGCTTGAAAACGAGTATTTGCGATTAGAGTTTCTTCCGGAACTGGGAGGCCGAATCTGGTCGGCGCACGATAAGGTAGCCGATCGCGAGCTTTTCTATCACCCCACGGTAATCAAGCCCGGCCGCTACAATGCGCGTAACGCCTGGCCGGTGGGCAATCTCGAGCTCTACGGCCCCTATGACACTCACATGATCGCCTGGCCCGGGGAGCCCTGGCCATGGGCACTGGTGCGCCATTCCGATGGCAGCGCCACCATCGTGCTGTCGCACATAGATCACTTCTTTCGCGACAAGATGTTTCTTGAGGTGACGCTGCGGCCCGGCAAAGCTTACCTTGAGCTCACCACTCGCTTGTACAACAAGAACCTGCTGCCCAACCGCTACTTAATCTGGACGAATGCCGGCGTGGCTGCCTCGGAGGGCAGCAGGTTCATTTATCCTATGACCAAAACCATCGGCCACGTCAGCTCGGCTTTGAGCACATGGCCTGTCATTGATGGAACGGACCTGAGCTGGAACAAAAACAACATCAATATGCTGGGAGTGTTCGGCCTCGATATTTACGACAATTTCATGTCTATCTACGATTACAAGGCCGACTACGGGACGATCTGCTTCACTAACCGGCTGCTGGCACGCGGCGAGAAAACTTGGACGTTTGGATCCGGCCTGACAGCTTTTCGTCAAGCTGAGAACTACACCGATCGCGACGGCATTTACATGGAAACCCAGAGCGGCCGTTTCATCTGGGATGGCAATTATGAGTTCATTGATCCCGGAAAGACGGATGGCTGGACCGAATACTGGTTTGGCGCAGGCAAGATGGGCGGGTTGACCACCGCGACGCGCGATGTGGCCGTTCACTTTGATATCCCCGCGCAGCGCCCCGGCATCGTCAAACTCGCCGTGACACCGACCGGCGATTTTCCCGGAACCGTTCACGAACTTTACTGTGGAGGTCGAGAGATATGGAGCGAGACTAAGGATCTTACCCTTGGTAAGTCTTTTCAAACTGACGTTCCCCTGGGGCGGGAGACCTCGGGCAAAATACTCGAACTGAAGATTGTTTCCAAAGAGGGAGGTGTTCTCCTCGACCAGAAATTCTATCCCGACGGGTCGCATCCCGATGCGTCCTACGCCAGCGACTCGATTCCCAGGAAGTTCGGACCGTTGGAGACATTGGCGGCCGAGGAAGCTTATCAGCTCGGACTGGGACACGAGAAATTCGGGCAGATCGACGACGCGGAGAGAGCTTACAACGCAGCGCTCGCCAAGGACCCGCTTTTTTCTTTAGCGCACCTCCGCTTGGGCTTATTAGCGCTGGATCGTTTCGAGTGGCATGATGCCGCTCAACATTTCGAGAAGGTTCTGGAGCGTGATCCCACCAACGGCGACGCTCATTACTTCCTCGGCATCATTGCGGCTGAATCGGGCCGACACTTAGATGCCCAACGCCATTATTATCGAATACTTCCTTCTTCAGACAAGTTCGAACGGCGTGACTACGTTTTGGGCTTGCTTGACCTCAGCGGAGGCAACGCGGGCGACGCGCTGCTGAAGCTCGAGGCGGCCGCCGCACTCACTCCCGAGGATGTATCTGTCCGGGAGGCGTACGCTTACCTGCTACGCAAAGAAGAACTCCTGTCGGAAGCACAGAACGAAACGAATGCGATCCTGGCGCTCGACCCGACAAACGCCTTGGCGGAGGCCGAGCGGTGGTTTCAATCTGATGTTTCCGAGCAGAAGCCCTCGGAAGATCTGGATGCGCTAGACCGGGCTTGCGCTCATCATCCGCAAGGGTACCTGGAGCTGGCAACCGACTATTTCCGGCTTTCGGCCTGGCGGGAGGCTTCACAGATTCTAGCGCATGGTCTGGAGATTACCATGAAGGATGGAAAGCTTCCCTACCCATTACTCCTCTATTACAGAGCTTACGCCGCAGGGCAACTCGGTGACCAGCAGGCTGCCCGGAAGTTTCTCGAGCAGGCGCGGCAGGAGGACCAGCGGCTCGAGATCTTTCCTTTTCGCGCGGAAGACGTCAAAATTCTGACGGCGGCGATAGAGGTTGAGCCCAAAGACGCCAATGCCCGAGTCCTGCTGGGAGACCTGCTTTATAGCCGGGACCGGCGAGGGGATGCCACCGAACTGTGGCGTGCGGCCGTACAAGTCGATCCGCGTAATTTCTCGGCTCTGCGGAATCTGGGCATCGCCACGTTAGTAGCAGGGAAGCAAGAGGAAGGGCTTGGCCTTTTGACTCGCGCCTCCGAGGCCCGCCCTGACCATCTGGCTACTACGCTTCTGGTGGCCAACGTGAATGCCCGCCTGGGCCATACGGAGCAGGCGAGAGAAGCATTCAGGAAGGCCTTGCAACTTCAGCCCAACAGTGATCAAGTGGTGCAGAAATTGGCCTCGCTGGAGGCGCAGATGGGAAACTACGCGCGAGCCTTGGAAATTATTGACGCGCACAAGTTCCAAGCTACTCACCTCTCCTATTCGCTCCTCCACCTCTACCGCGGGATTCGGTTGACGCTGGCGCTCCAGGCGGCCGGGAAATCCCAGTTCTCCGAAGCGCTGTCGGACTTGAAGTCGGCTGCGCGGCCTCCTTCGACCCTGGGTGTCGATGACTTCGCTGCCGTCAAGAGTTCGCGGCTGTTAATGTACGAGGCTCTGGTGCATCAGGCAGCGGGCGATTCCGCCGCGGCGATTGCCGCATGGCAAGCGGCTGCCAAGACCCTGGATGACGCCATCGAAGGGGAAGGTTTGTTCCGCGCCATCGGCCTTTGCAAGATAGGCCAGGCGCAGAAAGCCGAAGACTGGTTCAAGGAATTCGCGACCGTCAATGGAGCAGCGGAAGACCGACAACGCGGTCAATCTTCGCCTTCAGGCCTACGACTTGGCAGGGATATATGCCGCCATGCGGGGAGATGATGCTTTGGCGCGTGAGAATTTCGCCAAAGCGCTCGAAATTGACCAATCCTATCTGTACGCTCGCCAGGGCCTCGCTTGGCTCCAGGCTGGAATGTTGAAGGGCCTGCGACAGTGACGCTATGACGACCGCGCTGCTTCCCGGGCTCAAGGAACAACCAGTTCATACCGGTGCAAGTGATGGGTGTGGAGCTGAAAAGCCTGATAGAGTCTTTCCTCTCCGTACCGGACGTCGGGCGTCCAAGCAAAGCTCCATGATTCATTGTCGAGAAGCAGGGGGATCCGCGTGCCGTGGGGCGTTTCGGGTGAAAGGCGGATGACACTGGTAAGTTCCCTGGCACTTGTCCACTCGAGCCCTTTCTGCTCCTCGAGTCGATACACTTCCGTAACCCAAGGCGAGTCCGAATAGACTCTTGCGCGGTACCAGTTGTGCTTATCAAAGGGATCCATTCCTTGGCGCAGATGGACCCAGAGCGTTGCGTCCTCACCGGGTTCCAGCACGCCGTTCCCATTGCCTTTTCCTTCCTGGAGAGTCCGGGATACCGACTCCCCTCCGCCTTGATTGCCCTTCTGGCGAAAGACCTTGAACGTAGCCGTACGCCCGTCGAGGATGGCGACCTCGAGCGCCGGCGGAACGTTCTCAGGAATGACCAGCACATCGAGGTTCTTCGAGACGGTGTGCCACCCGTCGTACGCCAAATCCAACTTGAGCCGCGTTAGAGCGAAATAACCCTCGCCGGCGGTAAAGCGCACACGCATGTGATCCCGGATGTCAACGGAAGTCCCGGGTTCGATCCTGGGGATGGTCACCTCGCCGGCCAGGAATTGGACCGTGGGGTACTCGCTCGAGAGCGTTGCCTTTACATCGGTCATTGCTGTATTGCGAGGATTGTAAATTCCAATCGGCAAAGTCAGCTCGCGATCCGGCGGAAGCTTCAACTTATAACCTGTGGTGAAAGGGAGCGCAAGGGGAGCTTGGTCGTTCGCCCCGGGCCCGTGAAAGCTGAACTGGTGGCCAGCGCCGTCTGTGGCGATGGACAGGCGGCCATCGGAAGCTGCCTGCAAAATTTGCTTTGACGTGGCTCCGGTCGAGAAATTTCGATCGAAGAGCAGATAGGACGCAGACGGCTCGTAGAGCGGAGCGGTGACCAGCGTGATGCGCCGGCCGGGTATCGGCGGTCCATCGGGAGCCCACTTCCGCGTGGTCACGCGCAGGCCACCCTGGCAAACATCTTCCAGGTACGTTAGCCCCGCGCTCTCTCCCGAGGACTTCACGTGATAGCCCCACACATTGAAAGCAGAGTAGGCATCGGCGTGATGCCACGTGTCGGGGATATCGTCGAGGGCGGGGTTGGCAAAGGCCCGCATGTGAAACTCGAAGGTCTCGGCGATCGAAGTGGCCCAATGCCGATGGTACTCGTCCTGCCGGTACTCAAATTGGCCGTTATCGGCCCGCGCGTAGGCGTCGCGCGTCTCTTCATGATACTGGCGGATGTAGTCCCCGCTGGCACGCACGAGGCGCACCATGGTCCGCGTGTGGTTCGTCACGTGATCTTTCGGCCGCCACAATACGCGCCGGCCCTTGTCACCGACGTAAAACTCCGGGCCGGGATTAAATGCCGAGGCGCTTCCGATCAAGTCGGGATAACGCGCGCTCAGGTAAAGGCTCATGAAACCGCCCATGCTCAAGCCGGAAGTTGCGCGATCGCGTCGGGAGGTGAGAGTGCGGTAGGTGCTGTCAATGTGTGAGACCAGTTCAAGGAAGTAGGGGCCGAAATCGTAATCTCCGCCATCCTTCATGATGTCCCAGGGCGTGTCGCCGTAGAAGCCCTGATAGTCCCGAGCCACATAACCGTCAACAGCAACGACAATCACGGGATGTGCCGCCACAAACGCAGCGATCTTGGGGACGGTATCCTTGCCGTCGTCGTATTTTTCAAGTGTGTAACGGTCGCTGTGGCCGTGAAAGTAGTATATGACAGGATAAGCTTCTTTGCACGAAGCGTAGTCGGGCGGCAGAAAGATGCGGTAATGGCGCTCTTCGCCGAAGACCTTCGACGTGTACGTCGCAGTCGAGAAAGGGCCGGCGAGCAACGTCTGACGTTCCCTGGACGATAAGCGTTAGAAGAATCGCTACACCAACGCATCCTAAACCGCCCTAGTCGTCACGAGTTCCCCGCAGGGAAACAGGTTCCGCTTTTCTATTGCTGATCATGGGGAAGGCACTTTGAGGCATCGAGCTTGCAGGCGGTTTCGAATTCCGGCCGAGCTGCACTCTCGTTCCCGGATTTGGCGTAAGCCAGCGCAAGATTGAAGTGCGCGGAGGCATTGCCGGGATCCATGTCCGCCACCTTTCTGAATTCGACAATCGCCTCCACGAACTTGCCGCCCTTTGCCAACAAGAAGCCGACTTTATACACGGCGACTTCGAAATTGGGATCCAGAGTGGCGCACTTTTGGAATTCTTCCAGTGCCGGCCCAGCCGCCCCCTCCCGCTCGTAGATCGAGCCAAGATAAAAGTGAACGTAGGGTTCGTCGGGCAGAGCTCTTCTCAACCAGTTGCAAGCTGGGCAATGCTTCTTTGAAGTCGGTTTTCCTGAAACAGGCATATCCCTTTATAAAATACCGCGTCCAGATGGCCCGGACTCGCGTGAATCGCTGAATCCAGAGCAGATTCCGCGGCGCTGTAATTTCCGGAAGCGAGTTCGCACTTGGCGAGAGTGAGCTGGCCAAGGTATACGCCGGGCTGCTCGTGCGTCAGACGAGTGAGTAGCGGCAGGGCCCGGTCGCACTTGCCCTCGGCGGCCATCTGGGTGGCCGAGGAAAGCGTTTTGTACGTCTGTAGTTCGTCTTTGGGGTCAGGCAGCGGATTTCCCGGTGTGCCAGGCGCGATCGGAGTTGAGGTTGCCACATAGCCGAGCGACGCAAGGGCCGCCAAGTCCGAGGGCGACAACCGCCGACCGCCGGAGAGGTTCCTTGGGTGTGATTCTGGTCAGAAGATTATTGAGTTTGGCCTTGAGGTCGAGGGCCACGGCTGGCTTGGTTTGGTAAAGATTCTGATTTTCCTCGGGGTCTCGCGCGAGGTCGTAGAGTTCCGGCTTCGGTGCGTTGATGTATTTGTATTGCCCGGTGCGCAGCGCCCGCAGGGTGCTCCAGCCGAATTCGTTCGGGTAGTGGGTTTCGCAATAGGTGGCGCCGGTGGTTGAGTTCGTCGTCTTGCCGAGGAGCAGGGGCAGCAGACCAACACCTTGCATGCTGGGCGGCGGTGCAATGTCGAGAAACTGGAGCACGGTGGGCGCGATATCAATGGTTCTGACAGGAGTCTCCGCAGCGACGGACCACCAGTGCCGGCGTCAGACGGCGGCTTAACAATAAAGGGGACGAGCAAGGTCGTGTCGTAAATGAAATATCCGTGCGCGTATTCGCCATGCTCTCCAAAACTTTCGCCATGGTCGGACGCCACGACGATCAAGGTGGAGTCGTAAACGTGGTGGTCCCTCAAATACTGGAAGACCCTGCCGAGTGCATAATCGGCGTAGGCGATCTCTCCATCGTAGGGATCACGAACCAGGGCGCGAAAACGCGCCGGGGGGTCGTACGGCAGGTGCGGATCGTACAAATGAATCCAGGCGAAAAATGGTTTGGTTGCGGGGTTGGGCTGGGCAGACAGCCAGCCAAGAGCGTCCACGACCACTTCCTCTGCGCCGCGCCGCAGTTCGACCAGGTTAAACACAAGCAGATTATTCCGGCCTATTTTCCGGCGCAGCGGGCAAGAATACGTGTCGAAGCCGCGGTTCAACCCGCGCCCGGGGTCCAGGACGTCGGCGCCCACAAACGCCGCCGTCGAATAACCGTGCTGTTTCAGGATGGAGGCCAGCGTGGGTGGGGATTCCCCCAGCGTGTAGCCCAGGTTGTCGCGAACGCCGTGGACTGTCGGGTAAGTGCCCGTCATGATTGAGCAGTGCGAGGGCAGAGTCAGCGGCACAGAAGCGACAACCGTTCGAAACAGCACCCCTTCCTTCGCCAGGGCATCCAGGTTGGGCGTGTGAGCCTGCCGGTAGCCGTAGCAGCCCACGCGGTCGGCCCGAACGGTGTCGATCGTGATCAGCACCACGTTGGGGCTCGCGGCCCGCGACGCCGTGGCCAGCGCGAATATCCCGAGCAATGTGAGGCTGCTCTGCATCGAAGCACTTCCCAGGGCGTTCCCGCTTCCCAGGCCATTTCTAGAGGCGGGCACCAGGCGCATGAGCGCTCCCACGCAAGTCTCGTCGTTCTCGGGCAAGCGGGATTCCATTAATTGCCGAACCAACCACGGACTCCCGCTGGCGCGGAGGTGACTAATTCCGATTTTCATTTGCACGGCCGGGCCGCGGGCCCATGACCACTCTACCTGACAGCGGCTCGATGTCTCACGGCGCTAACCTAAACGTCGCTTCCGTCGCGCCGCCCGTCATCACGTCGTACGCGTTCACCTTCCAGGGCCCTTTGGGGTCATTGTATGCCAGATGAAAATGCTCCGAATGAGGCGTGGATTCAACTCGCACGTTTCGCGCGTAGAGTTCGTAGGGTCGACCCTCGGGTGTCACAAACTCCAGGCGAACAACTCGAAATGCCCGTTCGGGCAAGGGCGCCTCGCTGCGAAGCGTGATAACAAGCGGGCTTCCCGGCTTAACCTCGGAAGGCGTTTCTACGCGCAGGGGCGGAATGGGCTGGGGCGCTCGAGTCAGGATCAGGGGGCTCCAGGGCTCAAGAGTCATTTGCACCTTGTCAGCGGCCCCCAGGTCGCGCTTGCCGCGGACATCGTAAGTCGGCATGGCAGACTGCCACGCGATGGTGACCTTGGCTTCCTTTTCAAGCAACGAATTATCAATCGGCCCGGCCCACCCGCGCTCGGGATTCGTGGGTAAGTCGCCCCAGCCCCCATCATCAAATTGAGGATTGCGGAAGACGGCCACATGCTCGTAAGCGCCATTCGCGAAGCGGACCACTTCCGCGCCGGGAAGGCGATTTCCAGACCCGTCGAGAACGCGAATCTGCGGTCCGATTCCCGCCAAGCCGAAAACCTGATCCAGAACTTCCGGCAAGCTCGTCGTCGAGTTCGCAACCAGCCGGTCGTAAGGATAACGGGCGACTTCCACGTTCAAGAAGACAGCTTTGCCCTGGCCAAAATCATTGACCACCATGAGTGGCACGCGGCCGCTTTGGGCGAGCGGCTTACCGGCCGCCGCAGCGATGGTCTCGTCGCCGATCACGAGGTTCAGCTTCTTACCCCGCAAGCGCAAAGATTCGTAGTCTTCGAGGCCCGAAACGGCGGATCCTTTGGTCTGGCCTTTGACATGTGAGACGCCAAACACCTCGTCGAGCTGCCCGCGCCCCAGGTCGCGCCCGTGCTCGTCCATGGTCGCCGCGCGGCAGTCAGCCACGAGCAGCCCGCCCGAGCGAACGAACTGCCGGATCTGGTCCACTTCGTGCGCGCTCATGGCAAGCGACTGCGGCAGGATGAGCGCCCGGTATTCGCCCCGCGTGAGTTTGCCTTCCTCGATCTGCCTGCCGCCCACGAACTCATATTGCAAGCCGAGATCTTCAATCACTTTGGTCCAAGCGTTCCGGACGCCGGTGAAATGGCTGTGGCGGTCACCGCCGCTGTGCAGCATCCATCGCCGCGCATTCTCGACGTTGTCCAGCAGCCAATGCACCTGCATGGAGGGTTGCGAATAATGGATGGCGACGCCGTCGTGCAGCCGCCGGCTGTTGATGATGAGCTTGGCGACGCCCTGATGCAGTTCCTGGAAAGTGCCGGCAAAGGTTTCGGCCGAAGGGGTAAGCCGGCGAGTCTCTTCGTCCACAAACCGGTACTCCGGCAGGTTATCGTCCCAGATGATCGAGCCGCGGTGGCCGTGGACGAGGCCCCACCAGATGGGCTGAGGGGCGCGCTTTTGATAAAGGCGGTCTCCTTCCGTCAGCGGCGTTCCCGGCTTGTGCTCGAAGCCGTGGGTGGAAACCATAATGACCTCCGGATTCAGGGACCGGATGATTTCCACATTATTGCCGCCATTGTAAGGTTCAATAACATCCACCACTTTGACAACATTCTCGTAGTTATACCACCCGAAAGCAAATGGAACCTGCCCCCCTTCGGTAGCGCAGCGCGCTTGCGGGTCTTCCGCTTGGCACACGGCGCGCGCCCGGCCCACCGCATCCGCGAAGGTTTCGTCCATGAAGTTGCGAAAGTCGCACCAGGGCGAAACGTTCCAACCTTCGGTAGAGCGGACTTGCGATAGCTCGTGGTAGAAGCGGTTGAGGAAAGCCACGACTTCGGACCAGGACTTGAAACCCGCCGGGTGCTCCTCGGCATCCCAGGTGGTGTGAGTTCCCCACCGCACGTCAGCTGTTTCGATGGGACCCAATCGCTCGCTCAGCGCTTTTTCGGTCAACTCCGGGACCGAACGGATCTCACGCAGTAAAGCACGCAGGGGTTCCCACTGTTCGCGGCCGCCCCCTCCCGAGGTGGGCGCCGGGAAATTCGACCCCCACGCCTTGTTGATCCCTGCGAGGCCCCCATATTTCGCTTCGAGAGCGGCCATGGCAACTGCGTCGAAAGCCTGGTCAGTCGTGGTGCGATTGATCATCAGGTTGCTTTTTGCCCATGTTGAGCCATTGCGGAGGCTCACATCGTCCCAGCGGGTCTCTTCCGTTACTCCCCACTCGTGGGCGACGCCGGCGGGAGTGCCGTACATTTTCCGCAGATACTCTGCGAATTTGTTCGTGCAGAAAGTCGAGTGGCAGAAGTCGTTGGGCCGAATTTGATCGCCTTCGCCAAGTTCGTCGGCGATATTGTAAAACAGAGGACGGAAATCGCGATGTAAGCGCACGAATCGGGTGAGATGCTCCTTCACGTACTCGTCTGTCTTCGGATCGTTCACGCAGGGTTGGCGTATCCAGAGGTCCATATTGTTGCGATCAAGCGCGACCTGGTTCAGCAGTCCCCTCCAGAGGGGCTGATCCTTGTGGTAAATCGAAAATACTTCCCAGGCCATTTGGTCGACGTAGAAATTGAAATTATTGTCGAGGGGCGCATCGCCGCTTTCGCGATACGCGATCGTCGCGTCCACACCCGCTTGTCGCAGCAGGTCGTAAAACCCGTCGGGATAGTTAGCCCAACTGATGGCATGAAAATCATCCCAGGGGCTGGGGGGCGGAGAAAGCAGGAAGCTTGCTCCTTCGGCTTGCTCGACATCGTTCACCCATATTCGGATCCAGTTGCGGTAGGTCAGGCCCGCGCCCAGCTCGAAGGAGAAGCTCTGTGGAGCCACGCCGGACCGCGAGGCCGGCAGTTCGGTTTCTCCAACAATGCGGCCGAAGCTATCGAACCACCGCACAACTACAGGCCCCGGGGCCGGACGATCAAATTGCAAGCGCCCGTTCAGGACGTCGTGGCATTCATAAAACTCGCGATCAAGTGCGAGACGCGCCACCACCGAAGTGTCGCGCCCAGCCGGCTTCGTCTGCCCGCGTAGCGGCCGATAGCTCCCTACCACGGCGCTCGCCACAGGTGCGGCCAGCGCCGCGCGCAGAAACGAGCGTCGCGAAGACAATGGCTTGCCTTCCATAGATCCTCCCATAAATCCCGAGAAGCATCAGGCTGTCATCGTGGGCGAAGATTTCGTAATCCTTCGCCCAGGATGACAAGGGATCGATTTTGTCAGACCTTCGAAGCCTTGCCGCAAGTCGAATTGGCGCAGCCGCTTCGCGTCAGTTCAGCTTCTTGAATTGGGCGCGGAAATCGGCGCGGTCCGGCGCCAGGTGAACGGCTTCGGCAAGTTCCGCGGCGGCGTCGCGCATCTTGCCTGCCTGAGCCACAGCCATGCCACAGTAAAAATAAGGGCGGGCATCCTGCGGTGCGCTCTGCTTTGCGGCATTGAGAGTCTTGACCGCTTCGGGAAGATTTCCCGCGCTCAGAAGCTTGATCCCCTCCGCAAGCTGGCCCTCGGGTGAAGGCGCGCTCGACTGGCCGGCGGCGGGGAGATTCACCACAAAGGCAAAAAGCCACAGAGCCACTGCGAAAGCAGAAATCTCTCGCGCCAATAAACTCCGAACTCCGCAACTTGCCATCTCGACCCCAATCCGTCGACAACCATCACGATGTAGGGGGACGGCTTGCCGTCCCCGCATTTCCGCTGCCCCCGACGAGGGTAGGCCAAGCCCTACCCCTACACCGATGACGCAGAACATAGGGAAGAATATCCCAGATCTTCTCGGTCAAACCTGTGCCCTCTGTGGTGGCCTGCTATAGTCCGGCCCGCCTCGCAAATATCGAACGCATCAACGGTGGATGTTAGCGCCAGGTGGCGGGAAGGACAAGACCGGCCCGGAGGTTGCGCCACTAGGCGCAGCCTCCGGCCTGAACGACACCCAAGATTAGAATTGCACGCGCAGCGAGAGTTGGATAACTCGTGAGGCGTTTGCTTGCTGCGCCAAGTTCTGCAACCCGGTGCTGACGCTGGGGGCCACATCGTTCGGGTGGTTGAAGACGTTGAAGGCATCAGCGGAAAAGCGCATGTCGAACCGCTCCCCGAATTTGAAGTGTTTGTAGAGCGAGAGGTCATCGTTCCACGCTCCTGGGCCAATAATGTTATCCCGCGGGTTGGGGTTGTAGAACCCGCTGAAAGGAGCGTTGTAACACGTTCCATCCGCCAGCGTCACCGCAAGCTGGCCGCTGTAAGCCCCAGAGCAGTTCGGGCCGGCTGGTCGCACGTTTGCGGCAACCAGAGTGCCTGAGACATTCGTCGCGTTCGAAGTGGCGAAGTTCCCGGCAAACCACTGCCGGTAGCGGAACGAACTACCCGGGATGTTGAAGGTTGCCCGTTGGCCGCTGGGTATGCGGATGTTGCCTGTCTGCACCAGGCTGGCACTTACTCCCATCCATGGCCCGCTATTCCATGTACCGATAGTGGCCAACTGCCAGCCACCGATGAGATAGTTGAGAGACTTCGGCGCATTGCCGGCAAAGTGTTTACCGGTTCCGAAGGGCAGGTCGTAGATGCCATTGAAGGTGAATCGATGGGGCGGAATGGTCGTGTTGTTGAAGTAAACGAGCTTGAGGCGCTGCGCGTAACTAAGGCTGGGCTCGCCTAATAACTCGATGTTTTCCGGGACGGTGGCCCCGCCGCTGCCGCCGAGATTGCCGGTTCCGGCACCGCCGTTGACGCCGGTATTTCCATCGCTGAAACCTCCGGGGTCCGTGGTGGTCAGGGCCCGCACAAACGTGTAGAATGCCTGAAAGCCAATCCCGTTGGCAAACGTCCGGTGGATTTCAGCTTGCAACGAATGGTCGCGAGAATAGCCCGTGTGGTTAAGTCCATATAGCGACCACTCTGGCACCGGGCGCAAGAGATAGGAATTGCTGGGTGGCTGAAGCCCCGTACGGACCGCGTAATTGTAATACGGTTCCTGATCGTCAACGCCGTACTGCTGCTCGAGGTTGCCCCCATAGGTTCCAATATAGCTCAGCCTCGTACCAATGCGCCCGGGGAGTTCGTGTTCAACCGTGAGGTTCCAGGTCTGCTGGCGTTCGTCGTTCCAGTTGGGGCCGTCCCAGTAGGTCGCGCCGTTGCCGTAGAGTTGCAGCGTGTTCTGAGGTTTGGTGATATCGACCGTAGCGGGCGGCAAGTAATCCGTGGGCGCGGGCGCTACGATTAAGGGGTACAAATTGAAATACTGGCCGTTTGACGCCCCCTGGAACGTTGGGGTTTAGATACGGGTTGTTCTGGAACCGGAGATTCAACGGCGGGTTGGTGCGCGTGGATTGCAGGATGAGAGAAAGCGGCATGGCGACGTAGTAGATGCCGTACGCGCCGCGGATCACCGTCTTGGGGCTGATCTGGTAGGCGACGCCCAGGCGCGGGGCGAAATCATGATTGACAGAGCGAAACAGATTCGAAGGATATCCGACAGAACTCGCCGTCGCATATTTCAGCCCCAGGTTCGACCATGACGAGAGCACGGCGGACGGCGTCCCAAGCGAGTTCATGTTGACGTTGCCAGGGGTGATAACCTCGAATAACTGTTCGGGATCGTAAGGCACCGTAATCCTATTCCGGGCCTCCGTATAGGGCGTCCATTTGTCCCA
>CAWIUZ010000212.1:0-9631 GCA_963838915.1 uncultured Acidobacteriota bacterium | reverse complement strand
ATGTCTCAACCCCGAAGGGGTTGAATAATCTCATTGACCGGCGGTCGGTCTTCGAGCACTCGACGATCAGTTCGACCCCTGCGGGGTCGACAGGTGTAATGAGGAGGCAACGGGTCCGTAGGTTTCACCTACGGCTAATGATGTTGTTGCCCCTCGGGCAACCAGAAACCGGAGTAAACCATGAACCTGCGTATACCACGTAGAGACTTTCTGAAGAGTTCATTCGCATTGGCAATGGGAGGCAGCGCACTGCAGGCTGGCGCAGTCCGCGCGGGCCAGGCATCCTCGTCAACCGCCGGCGCCAAGCTGGAATGGCGCAACAAGCAAGCGGAGATGCGCTATCGCAAGCTAGGCCGGACGGGGTACATGATTTCGGAGATGGTGTGCGGCGGCGACCCCATATCACCCGCCAACAACCGCCACGTCGAACTGGCCATCGAAATGGGGCTGAACTATCTGGACACAGCGCCGGAATACGGGGAGGGCGAGAGCGAGCGGGGCTACGGAGCAATCATTCGAGGGTCGAAGCGCGACCGGGTGTTCGTCAACACCAAGATCAGCGTTTTTCCGGATACGCGCTTCGCGGCCTACGAGATGTTGTATGCGCGCCTCAACCGCGACGAGCAGGCCGCCATTCTGCGCGAAGTGAGCGAGGACATCGAGCGGCGGCGGGTGACGGTGCCGAACTATTTCGGCAACTATTTCAACGGCCAGATTCGCCAGGTGGAGCAGGCGGCGCTGGCGAACGCCATGGAGAAGAAATACGGCGCGAAAATCGACCGGCCGCAGGTTTACGTCAAAACCATCATCGATTCGCTCGAGGGCAGCCTCAAGCGGCTCGAGACGGATCACGTGGACCTGATGATGTGCCCGCATGCGTGCTCGTCCCCCGCCGAGGTGCAAATCCACGAAATCTATGAAGCTTTCGAGACGCTGCGAAAGCAGGGCAAAGTGAGGTTTCTCGGGGTCTCGGCGCATAACGACCCGGCAGGCGTTCTCAAGGCTGCCATGGGGACGGGTGTTTATTCCGCCGCCATGGTGGCGTGCAACATCCTGAACTGGCACTACGTCGCGCCGGTGGTGGAAGAAGCTTACAAGCAGAATTTCGGGGTGATTGCCATGAAAGCCTCGCAGGTCATTTTTCGGCCGGACCGCTCAACCTCCCCGGTGCCGGAGCGCGCCGCGCTGCTCGAGCAGACAATTCCCGGCGACATGAATCTGCACCAGAAAGCCTACCGCTTTGTGCTGAACAACCCGCACGTCTCCGCTGTGATCTCGCAGATGGAAAACGAAAAGCAGGTTAGGGAGAATTTGCCGGTGGTGAGAGCGTAGCGCACTCTTCCAATCGGTTGACAGCCGTCTCGCTTGGGGCATAGGCGCTAGAATAGGCTTGATCGGGTTCCGGAGCCCGCCGGGGCGGGCGCAAGAATGTGGCCCACGGCGACAGCCGTGGGGGGAAAGCAGGCCCGGTGCGCCTGAAAAGCCCCGGGAGGGGCGACAGAGCTGTCTGGATAATCGCAGATCTTCTGTCGCCACTACGTGGCTCAGCGCGCTCTCTGTCTGCCGTGATCCCACGGCTCGCGCCGTGGGCCACATTCTTGCGCCGCTGATGCGGCTTGGCGTGGGGTGACGGCTTATTCTAGCGCCTATGCTCCCTTGGGGAGAGGGCTATGTCGCAGAGCTCTGCCCCCCGGCCGAGAAGGCGAGCCAGGTTTCCCCGCCTTAGTCGGTCGGCACGTGGCGCACCTTCGTCGCCTGTGATCCCGGCCCGGGCTGCGGCACGGGCTTGGGCATCTCTGAATCTTTAAACCTCGGCAGCATCTGGTCCGCCATCGCCACGGCGTATACGGCCGAAGCGATTTCAACCGCGCCTTCTCTCACATCTTCTTCGTAGATTCGCTCGTAGTTGTCAAGGTTAGTGTGATGCGTGAACGAACCGTAGTCGAACGCATCCTGAGCCAATCCGATTCCGGGCAAACCGGCATTACTGAACGAAGTGCTATCCGTTCCTCCCACCCTGCGGCTGTCGGAGGGGGTCACACCCATGAAACCCCATTCCGCGAAGGGCGTCATCGCATCGCGCACCATATCCGCCGCGCCCGGTGGGCCGAACACTGAGCCACCGCGCGGTTTACCAGTGCCCGAATCGATGTTGAAGTAGGCATCCAGCTTCGCGAACTCCGGCTTCCGATTTTCGAAACTTCCGAAGTGCTGCTCGACATAGGCCAGCGACCCGAGCAATCCCTCTTCCTCCCCACTCCACAGGGCGATCCGGATAGTGCGGCGCAGCTGCACATGCAGGGTTGTGAGAATTCGCACGGCCTCGAGCATCATTGAAGCTCCGATTCCGTTGTCGGTTGCGCCGGTTGCGTCGTGCCACGAATCAAAGTGGCCGCCCAGCATCACGATTTCGTCCTTCTTATCGCTGCCCGGAATTTCCCCGATGGCGTTATAGACGGTCGTCCCTTCCGGGTATTCCTTGTTTTGAATGTCGATCTTCAGCGTCACAGCGGTTCCGTCGTCCATGAGGCGCGAAATGCGCCCGTAATCCTCGTTCCGCATCACCAGGGTTGGCACGGCGCGCGTCCAATCGTAAGTCGCGTTCTGCTGCGCAACGATCACGCCGTGCGCGCGCCCGGCATCGTTCACACGCACCAGCGCGCCATTATCCACCAGGAACTGATCCACCTGGCGCGAAACCTCCTGGCGCGTCAGTTGTCCTTCCGGCAGTTTCGGCTGCTCGGGAAAACGGAAGGGCCGCGGATTCTTCGCGTCGAAGCGCGATTTCCATTCGTCTTCGGAGCGCCGCATGGGCGCCGGGTTCATTTCCTCGGGCACCTGGACGTGCTTCCCCACGAACACAATCGCGCCATGAACCTTCTCTTTGACGGAATTGAGATACGCATCGAGTTCTGCCTGGGTTAGCTGTTTCGGATCGGCGGGTTTAGGCGCCGCGGGCATGGGGGGCGCAGCCCATTTGGGCTCGGGCGGTGGAGGCGAGCCTCCGAAGAAGTTGAATCCCCCGCCCCTTGGCGGCGCCATCCCCGGCGGATCGATCAACACCACCTGCGCGGTCACCGCCCCCTTGGTGCTGGGCGTCCATGCCAACGGCTTGGCCATCAATTGGCCATGAAACGGCGTAACGGCTTCCGCCACAAGGTCGACGTTTTCCCAGCCGGGCACTGGGGTTGCTGCGCTTTCCGGCTGAAAGGTCCATGGCTCGAGATGCGTGTTCGCCAGGCCCCAGGAAGCCATCGTCCTCACCGCCCAATCGTCTGCGGCTTTCAGGTTCGGTGTTCCCGTCACGCGTGGGCCGTACACGTCAGCCACTTCGTGAATAATCCACATGATTTTCGAGTTGTTGGTCTCTTCGGCGCGAATCTGAGCGTACACTTCCGGCGCTTCGGGCGCCGGCGCCGCCACCGGCACGGCCGCCAGCAGCAGACAGCCAAGCATTAAACCGCCGACTCTTGACACGTTTCCTCCCCCCTCAGGCCAAAACCGGCTCGGTTCGACCTCGCCGGTTCGCACGATTCTCCAGGAATGTTCCAGGTACTCGGGACAAGATACATCGCGCCTCCATGGAAATCAATCACACTATGCGGGATACCGGTACCGCAACTTACTTCCGGCCTGAAACGTCCATAAGACTGCGGGCGTTGGGGTAGGGCTTGCCCTACCCACGTCGGGTTAGCGGGAATGCGGGGACGGCCAGCCGTCCCCCGACAACGGCACGCGGGTCGCCGGTCGACGGACGCACTTTGTGGAACTTTTAGCCGCTCCAAGCGGAATACCCGATGAAAGCGGAGGACGATGGCCGATCTCACTGAGCTTCGCGATGAGCAGTTGCTGCGGATGATGCAGGCCGGCGACGAAAACGCCTTTACCTCGCTGTATCGGCGTCGTCAAGGAAACATTTACCGCTTTGTGCTCGAGATGAGCGGGTCGGCCCCCCTCGCCGAGGACGTCACGCAGGAAGTGTTCATGGCGCTGATTCGTGAGAGTCGCGGATACGACCCGTCGCGCGGTCCCCTCTCCGCCTATCTGATCGGAATGGCGCGCCATCACGCCCTGCGGATGCTCAAGCGTGACCAGACGTACGTCTCGGCGCCGCAAGCGGAAGAGAGTTGGAGGGATCCGGGAGACGCCGCTCCGGCGGCCGGCGAAGACCCACACTCCGTGATGACCCGCCGGGAAGCGATCGATTCGGTGCGCCAGGCGATCTTGAGCTTGCCCGAGCACTACCGCGAGGCTGTGGTTTTGTGCGACTTGAATGAGATGAGCTACGAGGAAACGGCGTCGGTTTTGGATTGTTCGGTGGGGACGGTGCGGTCGCGATTGCACCGCGGCCGCGCCTTGCTCCTCCAGAAACTCACGGGCGGGGTGAAGGTGGAGCCTGCCCGTGAGGCGATCAATGGCAGCAGGTGTCTGGCATGAATTGCAAAGACTTCGGAAACATGATTCACGAGCTGGTGAGCGGCCGGGTGGCTGACAAGACAACGCAGCTCGAGGCTTTGGAGCACGCTGGCCATTGCCTTTGGTGCGCCCGGCGTCTGGATGAAGAGAACAAGCTGACGGAACGGTTGCAAGCCTTCGCCGGCAGTCTTCAGCGACAGCGCGCGCCGCTGCGAATAGAAGCGGAACTGCTTCAGGCTTTTCGTGAAAGGAAGCTCGAAGAAGGTACGCCGCTTTTTGGGGCGGCTTGGAGACGCTTTTGGCGCGGCGCAGCCTGGGGGCTGGCAATCGCCGCGATGGCTGCCACGGCGTGGATCATGATCATAGAATGGCCGCGCTTTCATCGGGGCACGAGCGTCGTTCCATCGCACGTCTCCACCAGCCGGCCGCAGGTTAGCCCCAACGCTTCAAGGGCTAACGTTAACCCGGGTTCGGGCGAGACAGGCGCCACCCTGAAGAGCGACGCCAAAACCCCGGCCGCTCATATTGGGAATTCGCAGCGGCCCCTGCCGGACGAATCTCGAAGCGAAGCGACTACGGATTTCATTTCCCTTGGGACTTGCGACGACTCCCAATGCATGGAAGAGGCCACGCTGGTCCGCGTGGCGCTCCCTGCCGAAGCGCTATTGGCGTTCGGGTTGGGGACGGACAACGAATATGCGCCGGACGCCATGATTCAGGCCAACGTCGCCTTGGGGAGCAACGGAGTTCCATTTGCGATTCGGTTTGTGAATTAGGAGGCGAATCGGGTGATCGGGAGATCGGGTGATCGGGTGAACAAAGGACGGAACGCGAATGGGGTGATCAGTGGATCAGATGAGCAAGAAATCTGGACGGCATTGTCTGGCGGGCGGGTGCTCGCGGGGTGAGACCACCGTTCTGCTCTTTGCTGACCCGATCACCCGATCTCCCGATCACCCGATTCGCGCAGGAGGAGACGATATGAAGAAGCACACGTCAAGATTAGCGACGATCTGGGCAGCAGGGATCTGCTGCCTGTGCGTGGCTGCGGCCTTGATGCCTAACGCCACGGCACAGAATCCGCCCGCTGGGGGTGGCGGCTTCGGGAGGGCACGTTTCTTTGGCGCCGAACTATTCTCAGCCGGCAAGGTGGTGACCGGGGCGCCCTATTCTGCGCAAGCGGTTACTGTACACACCCAAGTTCTGGCGGATGGAAACAGCATTCACACCACGACGACCGCCAACCTCTATCGCGATAGCCAGGGAAGAACGCGACGCGAGCAGGAACTCGGAGCTATCGGCCCCTGGGCTGCCGAAGGTGGCCCTCGTCAACTGATAGCGATTGGCGACCCCGTGGGCGGATCAATCTACATGCTGAATCCCAAAACCCAGGTGGCTCGCCAGATGCCCTTCCCCGCGCGTGCGGGAGCACGCAGGAATGCTGAAAGGGCCCAGCGTGCAAAGACTGAGAACCCCAACGTGACAACGGAGTCGCTCGGCACGCAAGTGATCAATGGAGTGACGGCGCAAGGGACTCGCACTACTCGCACCATCCCCGCCGGTCAAATGGGCAACCAGGCTCCGATTGTAATCACCATCGAGCGCTGGTACTCGCCGGAACTGCAAACTGACGTTACGCGCAAGGAAACCAACCCGCAGTTTGGCGATACGACGTTCCAGTTAACGAACATCGTGCGCGCGGAGCCCCAGGCCGCGCTCTTCCAGGTGCCATCCAACTACGACGTTAAGAGTGGGCGACCTTCGAACCAGGGACAGGCGGAAGGAACGCCTGCAGAACAGTAAAGGCGATTCGAGCGCCGGGGCGGGCCTTGTGCCGCCCTCCGCTCGCCGCCTGCCTCGATTGCGGCATGCCCACATCACGCGCCGTCGCCTCACTCATCACAGAATGGGCGCCGCCCACAGTCATGCCCGCCCTGATGTCGTCATGTTTCCCCTAGCTTTTTCTCTTTCTACGACGCCTAACCAATTGAACTGCCGACCTCGTGTCGCTGGACACTGGGGCGCGAATGGATTAGGCTAGTTTGCGGCTGATGAGCGGCGCGACGGAGCTCTTGCCGTGAAACACGCGAGGCCAGTTCCGTCTTGAACGATGGTTCTGTCCAACAGGCTTCCACCACTAGCGTTTGCAGTACGGTCGTCATGGAGATGTGGCGTCACGCTCTCAATCATTTGTCTCCTCTCGTCGCACGCAATTAGCGCCCAAGAAGAACTCGAGCATCCCTACATCGAGCCTAGGGACATCAAGCCTGAGACCTGCCTGACCTGTCATCCCGAGAAAGAACAAGGCCGGTTTATCCATACCGCGGTCAGGATGGGTTGCCCGCAGTGCCACCACATCGTGTCCGAGAAAAACAAAACGACGATCACCTTGTTCTCTTCCGAACCCTACTTATGTGAAAGGTGCCACGAGGCAAATCGAGGCACGGTCATTCACGGTCCGTACAGGAACGGCCAGTGCCTGATCTGCCACGATCCGCATGCCTCGGAATTCAAGGCACAGACACGCGCTGATTTGAATACGCTCTGCCTGGAGTGCCACGCGCCAAGACGCAGCGCGGGGAATACAGTAAACCTCTTCGGGCTGCAGTCCATTCCGAAGGCCGAGTTCGAAGCGGCCCCAAAAATTGAACTCGATCCCAGCTTGCGTTTCGGACATCCCCGGCCGTCTCATCCTGTTGCCGAAGTTGCGGATCCGCTGCATGCGGGCGAAAAGATGTCGTGCCTGAGTTGCCACGCCCCGCACGCTTCGGAACGGGCGCACCTCCTCGTTTCGGCGAACGGCGGCGAAAGCGTCTGCGAGGCGTGCCACCGGGCCATCGACAAACAGAAGGAAGGCAAACCTAATGGCCAGGCACAGCAAACCGTAGGGCGGGAGAACCTGTGAGAACTCCCTTTTCATGTCATTCCGAGGAGCCGAAGGCTACGAGGAATCTCGCAGTGCCTTGAAAATGCTCAGAGCAAGATTCCTCGCGGAGTTTACCCTGAGCACCCAGAGCGAGATTCCTTCACTTCGTTCAGGCCAGGCTCTTCGCTTCGCTCAGGATGACAGCGAAGGGCTCGGAATGACAGTCCGGAGGAGGTTCTCAAATAGACTACCAGCCTTCGCGGTACGGCAGCTTTGCTGCCGCACTCCAAGGAACCCACTTGCTTACGAGGTGGTTTTTGGGAAACAATCTTCTTGGCACGAGTAGCGAATCGCCGATCTCGGAGCGCGTGTCGCAAGTCTAGTGCTGAGTCGCTGGAACGCGAAAGCTGAGCGCTGGCGCTTGCCGGCGACTGCATGTTACTGAATGGAGGGATTACCTCATGGCCCAGACTCTGTCACGCAGGACTTTTGTTTCATTGGCGGCGCTGGCGGCGTCAGGTTTGAAGTTGAGTTTCGCAGCCGGGGACGAGACGCCGACTTCAATCCTGCCTCGACTCGGCGTCATCACGGACGAACTGACAGAGAACTTCGAAAAGGCGTTGGATTTTATTTCGGAGCATTCTCTGGGCTGTTGCGAGGTGCGTGAACTGTGGAGTAAGAATGTGGTCAAGCTCTCTCAGGAGGAGTTGGAGCGCGCCAAACAACTGATTGAAGAGCACCACCTGAAGGTTTCTGAAATCGCCTCGCCGCTTTTCAAGTACAATTTGCCAGGCATGCCTTCGCCACGCCCCAACTGGGGCGATACTTTCAAGGCCGCCGACTTGTCGGACAAGGACACCGAGAGTCTGCTGGAACGTGTGTTCAGGCTCGCCCCGTTTTTCGGGACTTCCAAAGTGAGGGTTTTCAGTTATTGGCGGGTCGAGGATCCGGAAAAGGCTTATCCGTTGGTCCGCGACCGCTTGGCTAAGGCAGCCGCGATGGCTGCTCAGCACAACATCACGCTGCTTCTCGAGAATGAAACCGATTGCAATGTGGGGACCGGAAAAGAGCTGGGGCGGATGGTTCGGGACATCAATTCACCCAACCTGCTTGCTATGTGGGACCCCTGCAATGCGCTGGGACTGGGCGAGGTCCCCTACCCCGACGGCTACCGCGAAGTCCGCGGCCTCTTCCGCCATATGCACGTCAAGGACATGCGGAAAAATCCCGCCACAGGGAAGTTTCAATACGTTCCGGCCGGCAAAGGTGCGATCGACTATCGGGGGCAATTCAAAGCGCTGCGCAATGATGGGTACGGCGGGACCATGTCCATCGAGACTTCCTACGTACGCCCCGATAAGGACAAGCTGGAAGCCACGCGCGAGTGCCTGGACGGGTTGCTCAGCGTCTGGAATTCATAGGAGTCAGGAGTCAGAAGCCGGGAGTCAGGAGTCGGAATTGGACCCTTCATCGAAGTGGTCTGTCATCCTGAGGCGCCATGATTCTGGGCGGCCGAAGGATCTCCGCTGTTGCTGGTCACTGAACAGCCTGCAAAACAACTGCAGAGATGCTTCGCTCCGCTCAGAGTTTGTGATTTTTTTGGATTTTTGGCCATTTTCGAGCACTTAACTCTTTTGTTATCAATGGCACTTTTTCGCAATATCCAAAAAAATCACGCTCTCTCAGCATGACACCAGGTGAGAAGTTGTTATTCTTACTCCTGAATCCTGACTCCTGACTTCTTAACATGTTTTCTTCCCGCACCAACTGGCCGCTCGGTCCGAATCGTTTGTCACTCGAGATTGAAGAGCTGAGGCGTCAAGGGGTCTCTCTCCTCGACCTGACCGAATCGAATCCCACTCGTTGCGGTTTCGTTTTTGATAGGCGCGGCATCTTTGATGCGCTCGCTAGTCCCCAGACGCTGGACTACACACCGGATCCGCGCGGCTTACTTTCGGCGCGGCAAGCGGTGGCGAGCTATTACGCTGAGCGGGGGATCACGCTTGACCCGGCGCAGATCTTCCTCACCACAAGCACCAGCGAAGCCTACAGCTACATATTCCGCCTGCTCGCCGACCCCGGCGACGCCATCCTGGTGCCGCAGCCGAGCTATCCGCTCTTTGACTTCCTGGCCGGATTAAACGATATCCGGGTCATCGCCTATCCGTTGTCTTACGACCACGGTTGGCAGATTGATTTGCCCGCGCTTGAAGAGCGCCTGGAGGACCGCGCACGCGCCATTCTGGTGGTCCATCCCAACAATCCGACGGGGTCGTTTGTGCGGCGTGAAGAATTTGCCGAATTACTCGCTTCTTGCCAACGGCACGACATGGCTCTGGTGGCCGACGA
>CAWIUZ010000211.1:0-11003 GCA_963838915.1 uncultured Acidobacteriota bacterium | reverse complement strand
CTGACGGATCGCGAACTTTTTCCAGTCCTTCATCGCTCGCGCGGCACTTAGTGCCCTGAGGCACGCCGCGGCGCGCCATTAGACCAGGTTATTTCTTTCCACCTGAGGCAGACTGCTTCGCCGCCTCAATGATTCCCAGCACTTCGTCCTCGCGAATGATCAGGTAATCTTCGTCGTCGACCTTAATCTCAGTGCCGGAGTACTTGCCAAAAAGGATACGGTCCCCTGCCTTAACGTCCATGGGGATGACCTTTCCTTCCTCGGTTTTCTTCCCGCCCCCCACTGCGATCACTTCAGCCTCCTGGGGCTTCTCCTTCGCGGTGTCGGGAATGATGATTCCACCCTTGATGGTTTCTTTCTCTTCTACTCGCTTGATCAGAATTCGATCATGAAGGGGCTTTACCTTCATATTGAGTCTCCTTTCGTTACACGTTTTTTGGGTTGCTCGGTCCAAGGAACTTCCTGGGGTCTAAACCCAACTCAACCCCAAAAGTGTCATCCGCACTGTCGAGTGTTGAGGTGACACAATCGGACTTTCCACGGCCGATTAGCACTCTTGCCTGCCGACTGCTAATGTACCTCGACTGACGGCGTTTGTCAAGTGTCAAAAAGTCATGAGTTAGCACTCGAACGTGGCGAGTGCTAAGCTGGTTCATCTACCGCCGCCGTGGTTCGTTTGACCCTGACCTCTTCACCCGGTACTCAGAAAATGCCAGTGCCGAAGGCGCCTTGGAGTGCGATAGCGCCAGCTACCGCCATTCAGTCGAATTCCAGGGCGGCAGCGTCGCTGCCGCACTCCAAGGCGCTTCGCCCATGGTGATTGGTAAGACCGACACCGATGCTCTATAATGCTGATGGTTATGCGACTTGATGCCATCATCTTAAAGCAGTTTAAGGGCCTTCGGGTGGGCGCATGGCTTTTGGCGCTAGGGCTTGGAATGGCAACTTCCGCTGCCGGTTTTCTTAGGCAACCTGCGCCGCGCTTTTTCCAAGAATCCGGACAGCAAGCTCAAGCCCGCGAACAAGCTCCAGTGGAAGCACAGAATCCCTCGAACCAGCCGAGTCAGCAGGAACCAGCCAAGGCCGAAACTGAGCCGCCAGACGAATCGTTGGCTGGGATTCGGGCAGCTTTGCAGAATGTTTCGAGTCCCGATCTTGGCGCGTTGGGCCGTGCATTCGACACAACGGTGATGAAGCAGCATGAGGCCTCGGCCAAATCTTCCGCCATCGAGCTGACCGAATTAGGGGATCTGGACGGCGACGGGGTTCCGGAAGTCGTCATGAACGTGCCGGGCGCTCGAGAGCCTCAGCCGGACGCCCAATCGCCGGCTTCCCCGTCTTCTTGGCTGGGACTCTACTTGCTCTCGTGGGATGGGGCTCACTGGAAGGTGTCGTCCCTCGCCGCCGCGGGGCAGCATTCTGAATTCAGGGTAGTGCGATTGGGGAAAGGTGTGGCTCGAGGTATTGCCGTGGTGAACGTGATTGGGGATGATGCACTTCCCTACCCCGCGATATTTCGAGTGCGGGAACATGAGGCTGACTTACTTTGGGATAGCCAAGTGGGGGACAACCGCTTTAATCCACGCGTGCACGGCCAGATTGAGTTCCAGGATGACCCCAAGCTCGACCAGACAGTCATGATCGAAACCGGGCGCGCGGACCCGGGGCTTCTGGAGTTCGAGCCCGGCGGGCGTCGCGGCTTCGGCGCTCGATGCGTCTATCACTGGGACGGAGAAGCCTACGTTCCCGTCCAGACCGAATACTCGCCCGGGCCTGACAACAGCCTGTACCGTTTCATCGCGGCGCTGCACCTTCACGATTTTCGCAGTGCTTACGCCCTGATTGAACCCGGCAAATTCCTGAAAACGGAGACGCCGAGCCTCGTACAGTTTCGCCAGGTGATCGAGACGCATTGGCGCGAGTTCCTGGATGACCAGGTTTTCCAGGCCCGCGAGGCCACAGCCGGCTCGCCGGACGCGCTTGCCTTCGAACTTCCCGACCAGCACTACGTCTATCGGCCCACGCTGAGCGATGACGGCAAGTTCCTGTTGACCGGCCTGGAGCGCACGGTCGAGATGCCGGGGACGGAGGAGTCCGGAGATTCCCCATGAACCGGCCTCGGCGATTCTTGTCGCGCACCCCGCGACGCGCCATCACCAAGACGGAGTTTGCGCGCGCAGGATTTTTCACGCGCATCTTTTGCAACCTGAATACGCCGAAGGAATACGGGAGGATGCGACAACAATGGGTTCAATGACCAGTCGCGAACCCAAAATCTCCGATTCCCCATACATTCAATTCGTCCACGTTTACAAGACGTTTAACGGAACGCCGGTGCTTTACGACGTGAATTTTGAAGTCCGGCGCGGCGAAATGGTTGTGGTTTTGGGGAAAAGCGGCGTCGGGAAAAGTGTGACCCTCAAACATATCATGGGATTTCTGCATCCGGACGCGGGACAGGTTTTCGTTGCCGGGCGGGAAGTTTCAAAGCTGCCCGAGGAAGAGTTGAGTGCTATTCGCCGCAAGGTGACCATGGTCTTTCAATCGGGCGCGCTGTTTGATTCCCTGACGGTGGGTGAGAATGTCGCCTACCCTCTCCGGGAGCGCGCTGAACGCGGGTTGGCCATGGACGAATCCAAGATTCAGGATCAGGTGGCTGAGCTCCTGGCGATGGTGGAGCTCGAGGACGCCGGCGAGCTGATGCCTTCCGACCTGAGCACCGGCAAGAAGCGGGCCGTAGCCATCGCGCGGGCGCTGGCGGCGGAGCCGGACGCGATTCTGTATGACGAACCTACGACCATGGTGGACCCGTTGATGGCGCAGACCATAGCAGAGCTGATTCTCAAGCTGAAGCGTACGAAGGGGCTCACCTCAGTGGTGGTGACTCACGACATGAAACTGGCGCGCAAGCTCGCCGATCGTGTCGTTTTCCTTGTCGACGGGCGCGTGGGATTCTTCGGTCCTGCGGATAAGCTTGACTCAGCCGAGGAACCGATGGTGCAGGCTTTCATCTGGCTCGACGAGGTGTCGTTTCTGAAGAACAGTTGAGAGTCGAAAGTCGAGAGTCGAAAGTTCAAGAGAACGCCGATGCCAGATGCGGTAGTGGAAACGTCCGCCACGTTCTCTTCCATTCGCGAAGGTGGAGTCCGTGGGAGAACTCGTTGAGTCTGTCATTCCGAGGAGCCGCAGGCGACGAGGAATCTCGCACTGCCTTGTAGACACTCAGAGCGAGATTCCTCGCGGAGTTTACCCTGAGCACCCAGAGCGAGATCCTTCGCTTCGCTCAGGATGACAGCGAAGGGCTCAGAATGGCAGTCTGAATAAGGTTCTCGCACAGACTCGGCGGCCCACGATCCTAAAGTTCGAAACCCTCTCCCCCTTGGGGGATGAGGGTGGACTCCGCGCGTAGCGAAGAATCCATGCAATCAACAACTCCGGAACTACGGAGATTCTTCGCTGCTATGAAAATGGCGGAAGCTTTTGTTGAAAATACAGGAGTTACCTCCAAAGAGCCATTTTCATGCACAGTGGTGAGCCGAAGGATCATGAAGTCTGCGCTCAGAATGACAGTAACGCGGTGAGTGCAAGCTTCCGGCACCGAGTTTTGATTTCCGTTTTCCGTTTTCCATTTTCCGTTTTCCATTTTCTGTTTTCGATTTTCCATTTTCCAGTTTCCGCTCTAGGCAACATGCAATCCAAACCGACCATGACTCTTGACCGCGTGCTCTCGCGGTTTGGCCTGGCTTCTCGCCGTGACGCGCGCCAGGCCATTCAAGCCGGGCGCGTGAAAGTAAATGGCAAGGTGGTCCGTGACGCAGATCTCTGGGTGAGTCCGGATCAGGTGACGCTGCATCTTGACGGGCAGCGTTTGAAACCGGCGCGCAAGAGCTACCTGGTGTTTTACAAGCCCAAAGGGGTCATCACCAGCCATGGCGATCCGGGCGAGCGCAAGACGATCTACGAGTATTTGAAAGAAATCGGCAAGTGGGTTTCTCCCGTGGGTCGCCTCGACAAGGACACTTCCGGGCTTCTGCTGTTGACGAACGACACTGAGTTCGCCGACCACGTCACCAACCCACTCAGCAAGGTCCTGAAGACCTATCTTGTAAAAACCAGCGGACTCCTGAGCGACGAGATCGTCGTCAGACTTAACGCAGGCGTCGAGATGAAGCGTGGGGATATGGCAAGTCCCGTCAGCGTGCGCCGCCTCGAGGATCGGGGGAAATACACCTGGCTGGAAATCGTGCTTGCGGAGGGAAAGAACCGCGAGGTCCGGCGAATGATCGAGGCCGTGGGCTTCAAGGTTTTGAAGCTGGTCCGCACCGGTCTGGGGCCTCTGACTTTGCAGGGTCTCGAAGTCGGCAAGTGGCGCGAACTGACACCTGCCGAGATCGCGTCGCTTCGCAGATCCTCTCACCGACAGGAGCCGCAGCGTCCTTATTGAACTCGTAGGCCGACCTTTAGAGCCTGCCCTGAGCAGTGCGAAGGGTCGGCAGATGCTGGCCCAAAAGCCAGCGCTACTCCGAAACTGGAACAGATTCTTGACAGGAATTCAAATCAGCCCCAGAATATTAATAATGCCTTAGCGCCGCGGTAGCTCAGGTGGTAGAGCGCAGCCCTGAAAAGGCTGGCGTCGGCGGTTCAACTCCGTCCCGCGGCACCATGTTTTCAAGCACTTAGCGTTACCCCACGTCCCATTTTGCTTCCAATTGCTTCCAATTCAGTTGACCAACTGCCCCGCCTCGCGTGATTGACCGAGCCTGTCCACAGCGCGGCATTGCGACTCCGGAACGAATTGCTGTTAAACATCCACGGTCGTGATCGCCCTGGAGTGCCGCATCTGCGCCTGCGCGTCATCCACATCCGCCCCAGCTAACTTGGGCAACCGGCTTATGGTAGCAATCGAGCTCCCATCGCTGCTGACGTCCATGGAGCCGCCCACCTTCCTGCCGCAGGACGGAAGTTTCCACTTGACCCTCGTCGCGAGGAGTGATAATCCCTCAGCCTGAGATCTGCGCGAATTTGCACCGTTGCTGTTCAAGTGAGAGGTCCCGTTTCAGAGGGGACAGACGATCCAAGGAGATAGTCGGATGAGAGCAGTCGTCACTGGCGTTCTGATCATGGTATCACTGGTTCCGGCCAGCCGCGTTGCGTCCGGACAGACCACGTTGACCGTGGAAGGGCTGCGCTGCGAGTACCTCTCGAACCCGCTGGGCATCGACGTGGAAAAACCGCGCCTGAGCTGGACGCTGCCAGCCGGACTCGGCGGCGGGCAGCAGAGTGCCTACCAGGTCCTAGTGGCGGGCAGCCCGGCGAGCCTCCGGCGAAACCAGGGTGACCTCTGGGATTCCGGCAAGGTCATCTCTGCTCAGACTGCGTTCGTGGCTTATGCGGGGCGGCCGTTGGGCTCGGGAGTTGAGGCCTGGTGGAAGGTCCGCGTGTGGGATCAAGATGGCCATGTGACGCCATGGAGCGCCCCGGCCCATTGGTCGATGGGGGTGCTTCGCGACTCGGAATGGCACGGCCGCTGGATCGGCCTGGCGCGTCCCGCTGGCGTCAAGGAAGGCACTCCCTTGCCCTTCCCCTGGCTGCGCAAGACCTTCACGCTCCCCAGGAAACCGCAGCGCGGCACGGCCTATGTGAACGCGCTGGGCTACTACGAACTCTACGTCAACGGGAAGAAAGTCGACGACTACGTTCTGGCCCCGGCGGTGGTGGATTATTCCAAGCGCAATTGGTATTTGACGCACGAAATAACCGACTACCTGGTGGAAGGCAGCAATACGGTAGCGCTGTGGCTGGGCCGCGGCTGGTACGTGCGGGGGCATCCGGGCGTGGTTTACGACGGGCCGCTGGTGCGTGCGCAATTTGATATCACCTTGCCGGACGGCAAGGTGGTGGCGCTGGGAACCGACGGCACGTGGAAAGCGAAAGCCAGCCCGATTACTCCGCTGGGGCGGGGCACGGCGTTTGGCGATTATGGCGGCGAACACTATGACGCCCGGCTGGAGGATCCAAACTGGAACGGCGTCAAGCTGGACGATTCCGCCTGGGAGTCAGCCGCGACGTTTGACCCGTCGAAGGTGGTCACGTCGGCGCAGATGGTCGAGCCCAACCGCATCCTGGAAACGCTTCGGCCAGTGAAGATCGACAAGACGCCGGACGGCGGCTGGCTGATCGACATGGGCAAGAACTACACGGGCTGGCTGGAATTGCGCCTGCCCCTCGGGATGACGGCCGGCAATAGCCTCAAGGTCGAGTTTGCCGACAACCCGCCGGTTGGGGGCCGTTACAATACTTATAACCAGCGCGACGAGTACGTGACCCGCGCGGGGCCGAACCAAGTGGTACGCTCGCGGTTCAACTACCACGCCTTCCGCTACGCTCATGTCACGGGCTTGAACCAGGCGCCTGTCGCCGAGAATGTGCGGGGCTATTTCATGCGCACCAGCTACGGACGCAACGGCGAATTCGAGTCGTCCGACGACCTGTTGAACCGCATCTACCGCCTCGTGACCTGGACTTACGAGTGCCTTACGCTCAACGGCTACGTGGTGGATTGCCCCACCCGCGAACGCCTGGGCTATGGCGGCGACGCCGGGACCTCGCTCGAAACGGGCCTGTACAACTTCGACACCGGGGGCCTCTACAACCGCTGGGCCGCCAACTGGCGCGATGCGCAGGATCCCCAATCCGGCGACCTGCCGTACACCGCCCCCAATTACCCGGACCAGGGTGGCGGCGGTCCGATGTGGTGCGGTTTTGTGGTGACCATGCCCTGGCAGGTTTACCTGAACTATGGCGACAAGAGGATTCTGGAGGCCAACTACCCGATGATCCAGAAGTGGCTGGCCTTCGCCGATTCGAAGACAAAGGACAACATCCTCGAGCCCTACCTCAGCGTCGGAATGAGCATAGCGCAATGGAATTACCTCGGCGACTGGGTAACGCCGGGGCAAAAGCAGCAGGGGTTCGGCGATGACCCCGCCCGGAATCCCGTCAGCGCACATTTCATCAACAACGCGCACTACCTCTATACCTTGCAAATAGCCGCTAAAATCGCGGCGATCCTGGACAAGCCTGCCGATGCCGCGATGTATACGGAACGGGCGGCCACGCTGCGCCGCACGCTGCACGAGCGTTATTTCGTCGCCCCCGACAGCTACGCCACCGGCCAGCAGCCTTATCTGGCGCTGGCGCTGCTGCTCGGAATCGTTCCGCAGGAGTTGCGGGCGGGGGTGGCCAAGAACCTGGAAGACACTATTCTGGTTAAGGACAGTGGCCACTTCAACTCCGGCATGCACGGCACCTACTTTCTGCTCAAGGAGCTCATGGAGGACGACCGCAACGATCTGATTTACCAGATGGTCAGCAAGAGGGACTTCCCAAGCTGGGGCTACATGCTCGCGCAGGGCGCCACCACGAGTTGGGAAAGCTGGTTCGGTGAATCCCACATCCACGACACGCTGATCTCCGTCGGCGCATGGTTCATCGAAGGCATCGGAGGCATCCGGGTGGACGAGAAGGCGCCGGGCTTCCGCCATTTCTTCCTGAAGCCGGCGCTGGTGGGTGACCTTACCTTCGCGCGAACGAGCTACAAGTCCGTTCACGGGATGATCGTCAGCAACTGGCGGATTGAAAACGGCACCCTGCATATGGAGGCGACCGTTCCGCCGGGAACGAGCGCCACGCTGTACCTGCCCTCCAGCGCACCCGACGCGGTGACTGAAAGAGGGCGCCCAGCGGCCCAGGCCAGGGGAGTCCGGTCGAGCGGGGTGGAGAAAGGCAAGGCGGTCTTCGAACTTGCATCCGGCACTTATCAGTTCGTCTCGAAACTGCCGCGATAGAACGTACTCGGAGCGTGTATCTAAGTCGGCCACCTCAAGCAGCACCTGGTAGCCGGCGGCCCTCGTCACCGGCTTCTGAATTCACACCAAGGTCGCATAGGCTCGGGCGAGAATTCTCACACTCCCCTTTTGCCAGTCAGCCTGGTATTCGCCTATCGCGTGAGGCTGCGCAAGTGATCGACGCTGTAAAGTTTTGCCGCCAAATCCCAATCTTGAACTGGCCGGCCCGTGGCAGGAGGGACGTAGAGGGTGAAACCCGCGTGAAGTTCTTCGGCGTGCGACGCCATATCCTGGAGGGCGAAACGCACGATGGCCGCAGGCAGAAGGGCGTGCGGCGAGCAGTAGATGGCCGCCATCTGGTGCTCTGCCGGGTAGTATTGTCGCAGGTAGGCAAGGAAGCGAGCGAACCGCTCCGGCCTTGACACCCGCTGGCTGTGCAGGCCGGTTTCGAGCGTCCCGATTTGCCAGATGATGGCGGGAACATCATTCTGCAAAGGCCGTCGCCGCAGCAAGAGATCGGTGGCCTCGTACATCTGAACGCCGTGCACCACCGGATCGATCCGCAGGGCGGCGAGAAGCGCGTCGATGGCGGAGATGCCGGGTAGCACCTCAACCCGCACGCCGAGCGCGTTCGCCATTTCCAGCACTAGAAACGGCGGGTGTACCGCGATCAAAGGGTGCCCGTGAATCGCGAAGGCAACCGGCGGATGATCCAAAGCGGCCTCCACGACGCGGACGGCCATGTGCTCGTACGCGCTGAGGCGCGGCTGATCTTCGCGGTAACTCTGCTCAAAAAGCGAGCTGACCCGCGGGCACAGACCCTCCAGGAAGCTCTTCGTGGCAACACCTGTGTCCAGGTAAAGAATCTCCCGCGAGGCGCGCAGCGCTTGCTCCACTTCGCGCGTAATCTGGTTCACCGTCTGAATGCCCAGGCCGGCGATCCAGAGATCGGTCATCGCACGTCTCCACTGCGCAAGACACGCATCAGATCAACGAGGCGGTTGTACCTTTCTTCGCTCGAGGCCCCACGCACCGCAGCGACTGCGGCTTCGACCTGCGGCGAATCGAGACGGCTCCCGAACGGGGAAGCCTTGGGATCTCCGGCGGTTTCCGGCGGGGGCGGCGCGGCAACGTTGGAGGATTGAAGGAGCGACGCCCACAATCCCACCTGGGGATTGCCCGCAGCATTTTGAGTCTCGACCGCGGAAAGTTGAATCACTGCATACAAGGGGGCCAAGGGCTGGCCGGGGAGCACAACGCCCGCTGGCGGAGGCAAAGCAGCGGGGTCACCTCCCTCGGGAATCGGACTCGCCCAGACAACATAAGAGATTCCTTTGAGGTGCCCCTCCTCGCGGTGCGCACAGGGGACGACGGTCAACGCCAACCACGTGTCGGGCAACGTGCGGGCCTCGATCAGGGCGGGAGGGGCAGGCGAAACTGATGGCGCTTCTCCCGAAGCGCCTGAGGATTCCATCTGGCGCGCAAGTGCTGCTCCAAGCAATGGAAGCAGACGATGGTCAGGCCGCCGCAGGATTTCCTTCTCTTCTTCGCTTAGATCAAAATCCCTGAAGACTTCGTCCGGAGATTCCACGAGGCGCCGGCGCAGCTCCGGCTGAAGGGCCGACTCGATGAGCAACTGGTCTATTCCTGGATTGGGCAAGTTGGCTGCACCGTGGCCATCAGCTCAAGCGGAGATTCTTCAAATAATTGAAGCTGGTCGCAATCGCTTCGAAAGGACTGCCGTCGCAGCGGTCCTGTTCGACAAAAATGTGCTCGGCGCCGGCTTGGCGCGCATGAGCAAAGATCTTCACCCAATCGATGCGACCCTTGCCGACAGGAGCGAACGGGTTGGGCCCGCTATCATAGGGGAAGCCGCTGGTACTCGTTGGGAAGCCCGGCTTGAAGTCCTTGACGTGGAGCAAAGGAAAGCGGCCCGGGTACTTTTGGAAGTAGTCGAGCGGGTTCTGACCGGCGTAGGTGGCCCAGAAAACGTCCATTTCCATTTTCAGCAGCTTCGGATCGCAGCGTGAAAGCATGATGTCGTAGCCGCAAGTGTCGCCTAGGCGCGCAAACTCGTGGAAGTGAGCGTGGTAGCAAAACTGCATTCCGGCTACCTGCGCGAGCTTTCCACATTCGTTGAACAGTTCAGCCCGCCGTTTCCATGCCTCGGCGTCGATCTGGGGGTTATCGCCCACCACAATATAGCGAAAGCCGTAGGGTTGAACGTGGTCTAACGTCTTTATCCAGCTTGCGAGGTCCTTGGGCACTTCATCGTAGGTGCTAGGCGCCGTCAGGTTGGCGGCGCTCAGGTAGGTCTTAAGCGTTGCGGCGGGGATATTAGTCGAAATTTCCATTTCGCGATAGCCGAGGGCGCCCACCTTTTTTAGTGTCCCGGCCGGGTCCTTCGCGTATTCTTCACGTACGGTGTAGATTTCCAGGCCGACCGGCTTGGACCAGGCCAGTTGACCAGCGCCCCAGGTCTCCGCCGCCGTGATTGCCACGCCAGCAGAAACACCCTGGACTGTTTTCTCAAGAAATCGTCGACGAGTCAGCATCGTTTACCCCCCCAATAAAGCAGTAGCCATTTATACCTAACACTCGACCTAGGGTCAAGCAGCAACCTCAAAACGGTAGTGTCCTAATGCAACCGGTAGCGCCGACCTTCAGGTCGGCAGGTGCTGGCCTAAGGGCCAGCGCTACGCCGAAACTAGGGCACTAACCTCGCAACTGCAGGCTTGACAACCTGCCCAATGGTTGCCGCCGCGTCACCGCTCTCATATACTTCCAAAAAGTTCGTTGAATATGTCAGCCCGCGGAGTGGGCGCAAGCGAGTAGCCCACGGCGTAAGCCGTGGGTTCGTGAGGCCTCCCTCGCCCCCGTCCCCTCTCCCGCTCGGGCGGGAGAGGGGCGCCGCAGGCGGGGTGAGGGCCGTCCAACCCAGGGCTCACGCCCTGGGCTACTTTATGCCGCCCCTGACGGGGCTGCTGACGCGTGGCCGAATCTCCTCGACCTATATGGCGAATTATTGAGACACAAGACTTGTGCTGCATCCGAAATGTCACTCCCTGAAGAAATGGCGAGTTTCTGGTCTTGAATTTCTGATTGACTGGCAGGATGAGGCGTGAAAAACTCAGCCAAGTAATCATTGACCGCGGT
>CAWIUZ010000210.1:0-9050 GCA_963838915.1 uncultured Acidobacteriota bacterium | reverse complement strand
TTGAAAACCGTTCCCATCCGCGCTCGAACGCTTCGACCACCACATGGCCTTTGAGCGCATGCCGGAGCGGGGCTGGAACACCGTTATCAAAGAGAATGAGCATCGAGCCTTGGGGCGGAAAGGTGAGTGGGTGGCGCATCGAGGCTTCGAGCCGCGAACTCAATGACGGCGGTCACCTGTTCGTGGGACAAGTGAAACCACTCCATGATTTCGCTGATCGTGGCTCCTGCTTCCAGATTGTCAAACACAACTGAAACCGGTGTGCGAGTATCCCGGAATACCCATGCACCGCTGCGTTTGCCCGGAACGCTCTCGACGATGTGGCACTTCGACCAATCGAGCATATTCCTCCCCTCTCACCGCCATTTTACACCACAGTGCGTTATTTCTTTAGGTGCTGGTCGAAGAAATCCGAGGCGGCGTGATAGGCGGCGAGCCAGGTGCTATGGCGCAGGAAATCGTGAATCTCGTTGGGGAAAACAAGCTGCTGGAATTCCACCTTCTGTTTCCGCAGCGCCTCCACCAGGCGGACCATTTCCGAGAAGGGCACGTTGCGGTCGTCGTCCCCCTGCACCAGCAACACGGGCGAGCGCCACGTGTCCACCGACGCGAGTGGCGACGACTCCCACGCCAGCCTTGAAGCTTCCTCGCGCGCGGGCGAGTGCGGCCAGTTCTCGATTTCGAGGTTCCAGTCGTGCACGCCGTGCAGATCAACCCCGCAGGCGAAAAGATCCGAAGCTCGAGCCAGGCCCAGCGCCGTCAAGTAGCCGCCGTAAGAACCACCCCATAGGCCGATTCGACTCGGGTCCACGTCGGCGCGCTGGCGCAGATAAAGGCCGGCGCCCTCAACGTCGTTGAATTCGCTCGCGCCGCTGGGGCCGTAATTGAGCGCCTCGCGAAAGTCGAGGCCGTATCCGATGCCGCTGCGATAGTTGAGCGACAGCACCACGTAACCACGGCTGGCGAGATACTGATTGAGCGCATAGGCGTTGTGATAGTAGGCCATGTAATGCCAGCCCAGCAGCATTTCCCGCCGCGAGCCGCCGTGCATAAAGATCACCGCCGGGCGCCGCTCGCCGGCAGCTCCATCCTTGGGCAGGAAAAGTTGCGCGTGCACGCGCAGCCCTTCGGAAGCGGTGAGAATCACCTGCTGCGGAGCCACGAGTTCGGCGGAAGGAAAGTCGGCGGGAAGGCTCTCGGGAGCGAGGTCGCGGATTTCGCCCCCGCTCGCAACCACCGCCGGACGCGCCGGGCGCTGGGCGTCGGAATGAAGCAAGGCAATGGCGCCGCTGTCGTGCATCATCACCGGCGACCATTCGATCCCTTCGCCACCCGTCAGCCGCGTGGGTTGCTCGCCCGAGACCGCCTCGGACCACAGATGGCGGCGGTCAATGTCGTCCTGATTCGAGGCGAAAACCAACGTCCGCCGATCGGGGCTGAGAGAAACGAACTCGACTTCGAAATCACCGGGCGTGAGAAGCTTTGCTGTGCCGCCCGCCGCGGGAACGGAATAAAGATGCGTCCAACCGTCACGTTCCCAGGGGAAAACCAGGATGTCTCCTGCGCCCCACATGATCTGATGCTCGCCGACAATTCCGTGAAAAACGCTGGCCTGGCCCGTCTCGGCTCGCCACACTTCGCGACCACGGCCGGTGGACGCATCGGCCACCTGGATCGACCACGGCTGGCCGGTTCGCCTCGGTCCGAAGGTCAGGTCGCCGCCGGCGGGAATGCGCAGGAGGGCAATCTGCCGGCCGTCGGGCGACCATGCCGGGTCAGAATCCCGGTCGACGCTCGGGTCGAGATAATTAAGGCCCTTGCTCGATGCGTTGTAGACACCCACGAAGCTGTGATCGCCGCGGCGGCTGACGAACGCAAGACTCGAGCCGTCCGGAGACCAGTCGAGCGAGTCGCACTTGCCCTTGTCGTGGATCAGTTGTTCCGGCTTGGCCCCGGCAGCCAGCTTCACCAACCACACCTGGTCCTTGAAGATATAGGCTACACTATAGCCCTTGGGAGAAACGACTGGAGAATGGCCCTCGGCCAGCTCGCGCGGCGCTCCGCCTTCGAGCGAGACCACCCAGAACGTCCTGCTCGACACTCTCGGGCTCGCTGGACGGATTGGGGTAATTTCCGCCATTCTCGAAGTCGCCGCCGCGCACGTAGACGATCGCCTTGCCGTCGGGAGTCCACGCGAGTTCGCCAACGTCCTGCCCGTCGTCCTGGGCGTATTGGGTGATCTGCCGCGAACGGTAAGCTCCGCCGGCGCCCGGCTCGGCCACCCAGATGTTGCGCATCCCCCGCGCATCGAACACCCAGGCTACCCTGTTGCCGGCCGGCGAAGCTACAAGCTCGGTCGGAAACGGCGAGCTCATTACCTGCTCGACGGTGAACGAACCTCGCGCCGTAGCGGCGCCGATGATAACGAACAACAGAAAGGCAATCGTCTGCAATCTGCTTCGAGGAGAGATGGCCGGCATTTTTCCTCCTGGTGAGTAGCGGCGGTTTGATCCCTTACCAATCAGGCCAACTCCGCCTGTGTGGCCGTGTGGCCTGGATCTACTCGTGTCCTGAGTCAGGAGTTCAGAAAAAAGGTCCTTTTCATCCGCGCGCGTTTCTCGGAGCCCCGCCAGGGGCGAAATAGAGTAGCCCAGGGCGTGAGCCCTGGGTTGGATGGCCCTCACCCCGCCTTCGGCACCCCTCTCCCGCCGGGCGGGAGAGGGGACGGGGGTGAGGGTGCGGGTGCGGTGTTCCGACCCACGGCTTGCGCCGTGGGCTACAAGCTGCCGCCCGCTGCGCGGGCTGGGTTGTTCTACGAGGATCCGACTCACCATCGTAGATCGTGAGTTTAATTCCATGTCGCCAAACCATTTTAGCGCATGACGAGAGACCCCGGGGAGCCCTCCAACTTGTCCGCCATTTCCAGAAGGTTCGTCACACTGTTCCAGTTCCTTGCCGTTCCGGTCTTCTTCAATATGCGATCCATCACGGCCGGCAATTTCGACTGGCCGGCGCCCGCTTGGTAGTAGATATACAACTCGCGTCCGTGCGTCTTGATCTCTTCCGGGCCGACTTTCGTCGCCTCGAGCTGCTTCCGCGCCTCGGGACTAATTTCCTCCGTTAAAAACAGCACGTGAAACTTGCCGGGCTCAATCTCTTTTCGCGTGGCGAATGGGTTGTTCGCAATCACTGTCCGCATCTCGGCCACAGTCCGCAGAACCAGCAGGGCGGGGAATCCAAACTTTTTCTCAAAGGCGTCTTCGAATCGCTTCGTTAGAGCATTGAGATTGCGTTCCTTGCTTCGAAACACCACGTTCCCACTCTGCACGTAGGTCTCGGCGCCCTCGAGATCGAGTGAGCCGCACAAAGCGCGCAGCGCCTCCATACTGATACGGTTGTGCGGACCCACGTTCACTCCTCGCAGCATTCCGATAATCGCTGCCATATCAGCCCCGTCCTCTCGCGGCGGACCTTTGCCGCGCCCGCCGCCAAATCCACCACCCAGTTCCAAGAAAGAAACTGCGCAGATCCTTCGCCGCGCTCAGGATGACATCCCGGAATGTTTGTGGGGATGCACGTGCGCGTGCGAATGCACTTCGCCGGAGGCGTGAACGTGGCGATGAACGTGGATCAGATTGGTCCGCTCGAGCAACCCCGTGTCGCGCAGAATCTCTCGCGGCGCACCTTCGCCGACCACACGGCCTGTCTCGAAAACGTAGCAGTCGTCTGCGATATCCTCGACGATATCCAGTTGGTGTGTGGTTGTGATCACGGTCTTCGCTCCGCCCCGCCAGCCCACCAGGAAATCGATCATCTGGCTCGCACTCTTCGGGTCCAGCGCCGCCGTGGGTTCGTCGAGGAGCAGCACTTCCGGGTCGAGCACCAGCACGGATGCCAGCGTGACCCGTTTCTTCTCGCCCGTCGACAGTTGATGAGGTGAACGATCTTTGAGTTGGGCTATCTTCATGATCTCGAGCATCCGGCCGACTTGCCGGCGGACTTCGTCCTTGGGCCAGCCAAGCTGCAAGGGTCCAAAGGCCACCTCGTCGAAAACCGTCGGGGAAAAAAGCTGGACATCGGGATTCTGAAATACCATTCCCACGCGGCGGCGGAACTGGCAGCTGAACTCGAGGTTCTCGAAACGAACCTCGGTGAGTGGCTCGCCATCGTAAAGAACCTCGCCTCGTTCCGGATAGGCCAGCCCGTTCAGAATGCGCAGCAGGGTTGACTTGCCCGAACCGTTGGCGCCCAGTAGCGCCACCCGCCTGCCGGCGTTAATGGCGAGACTCAGACCGTCGAGCGCGGCCACCTGGTGATAGCGAAAAGTAACGTCTCGAACCTCGAAAACCGGAACTGCCATTAAGCTCTCCCTGGCGCTTATCGGGTAACATCCCCGTGCCCCGAGGCTGTCATTCCGAGCCCCCAAGGCTGTCATTCCGAGCGCAGCGAGGAATCTCGCCCTGAGTTCCTCGAAGGTGCGGAGCGAGATTCCTCGCGGAGTTTACCCTGAGCATCCAGAGCGAGATTCTTCGCTCCGCTCAGAATGACAAGCCATGGGCTCAGGATGACAGTGAAGGGCTCGGAATGACAGCATTCTGGTTTCATCGACCGAAATAGAATCCACCTACCGCCAGCACCCCAAACACGGCCAGCATTAGCCAATCCAGAGCCGAGGTCCGAAAGTCATCCAGGATGAAGACTTCTCCTCGAAAGCCTCGAGATAGCATGGCGCTATAAACATCGCCGCTGAGCTGCAAGCTCTTGGACATCAAAACTCCCGCGCTCGAGACGGCCGCGCGACGGCGTTCCGCTGCCTCAAGTTTTCCCACCATCCGGCTCCGCCGCGACTCGAACATGTCATGAGCTGTCTGAAGCAACAGGAGAATGTAGCGATATGTCATTCCCAGGATAACGACGAAGACCACAGGAACGCGCAGGACGCGCAGCGCCTTCAGCACGTGGCTCCACGGCGTGCAAAGGATGAGCAATACCGACAGCGTCGCGGCAGTCTCCACCCGCGCCACGAGATAGCACGCACTGGTCAACCCCTGCGCCGTGAGCGACCAACCCACCCCGGGAATCCGCCAGATTTCGCGCCCGGGGATAATGAATGGCGCGGGCAGGGCAATGACCCCGGTAAACAGAAGGATGGCCAGCCACACTCGCTTGGCCAGGTTTCCCAAGGGAACGCGAGACATTACGGCCAAAGCCACCGCGACTGCGAACAGCGCACCGATTACCCAAACCCTGTGAGCCATCGCGGAGGCCACAACCAGAGCCAGCAGACCGACCACCTTGATGCGGGGATCCAGTCGCTGGAGCAAGCCGTGGCTTTTGGCAAGTTCTTCGGCATAGAGAGCCCGCTCCATGGCATTTACAAGACTCGATAGTGTGCGTTCGACAGAACTCATGCGCGACCTTTTTACGCCCGCGAAAAACCTGGCCGAATTCCCCTTCTTGCAAGGGGCGGGCTAGGGGTGGTTGAACGTCGCATCGTCCCAGTGCCCACCACCCTACCCCTTCCGCAGAGGAGGGGAATCACCTAGTCCTGCTGTGGAGATAGTCGGACTGCCTCTGCGCACCCACAGCGCGTTGACCATCAGCGAAGCGAGGATGATCGTGCCGGAACCAAACATCGCAGACAGCAGGTAGCCGATAGCCGGGCGCCGAACGAAAGCAGGAGCGTATTGAGGAAACGGCGCAGTCCACACGGAGCAAAGGCGCTCCAGGCCTTGGGGCGCATGGGAAGGCGGAGTCACGTTGCTGGAAGCTGCGGCAATCCGCTGCCGCGCCCCCGCCGCGGAGAAGTCTCGGGCGCCCCACTCGCCCCAGGCTGCGCCGCCCGCAAGGATGCCCAACGGAGTCAATGCCAAGAGTAAAGCCAGAGCAGTCAAAAGCGGGCGCAGAGTGCTCCACGCACCTTGAATCGCAACTTGGCGGGCTTCATCGCCGCGAACTGCGCCCGGCGCGGTGTGCTCCAGCATAGAAGGGTTGGCGCGCTGGAAATAGGCCACCACTCCGCCCGTCAAGACCAACTCCGCGAGGCCGGCAAAGGTCAAGTGCCCAATCATCATGGCGGGAATGGCAATTCCCAAAGGATAGGGAGCATACAAGGGCGCGCCACTCGGGTCCTTGAATAGCAGCGGCTGAATGCCGAATTCTACGGCGGCGCAAAACGCCGCTGCGTTGATCGCTGCGTAGCCCGCCAAAGCCGCCGCGACGACTCGCCGCGAGGACGTGATGGCTGCCCGCCCGGCCAAGAGCCGGTAGACGACGTAAGCCACAAGCGAGCCAACAATCGCCATGTTGAAGCAGTTGGCCCCGAGCGTGGTGATGCCACCGTCTCCAAAGAAAAGAGCCTGCATCAATAGCGCAATCGAAACCGCCAGAACGGAAGCCCACGGACCGAGGACTATGGCAGCAATGCTCACGCCCACCGCGTGCCCGGTGGTGCCGCCCGGAAGCGGCAGATTGAACATCATCACCAGGAAAGAAAACGCCGCGAAGACGGACAGCAGCGGAATCAGCCGGGTGCTCAGCCGGCGCTTCAAGCGTCGCAGCGCAATGTACCAGAAAGGCGCCGAGCCCGCGTACAACACCGCGCACGTGCTCGGGCTTAGATAGCCATCGGGGATATGCATAAGATCCCGCTCGCCAGCATAACAGACTCTCATTCTATAGTATTATACTTCCGGAATTCGTGTTACCGCCAGGCCTGCGCGGAACCACTCTGCACGCGAGTGAGAAGAGCTCGGAGGGTAGATTTTCCTGGTAGAACATATCATTAGACATATATTAGTATAATGTCGGGGCATGAAATGGCCGCGCGAAGCAAAAAAACGGTCAGGTTCGAAAGGAGCGGCGGGAACGTTTTCGCCGATCAAGGGCTTCCTAACCCCGAACAGGAATTGTTGAAGGCGCGCCTCACACTTCAAATTTACCGCCTTATCAAGCAGCGTGGCCTAACCCAAGCGCAAGCGGGAGAAATCCTGGGTATCCACCAACCCCGCGTCTCAGCCTTGATGCGCAATCGTGCGGGCGCCTTCTCCGTCGAACGGCTCATGGATTTTCTCACGGCCCTCGGTCAGGACGTGGAGATCACAGTCAAACCCACACGCAACAACCACGGCAGCGTGTCGCTAAGACGTAGAGTATGCCGTCGAAGAGGAAGGGGGCCACCGTGCATCCGGTGAAAAAGGCCGCAGACCTTGTGACGCAAGGCCCACGCTATCTCACTGATCGGAGCCCGGGTAAGCGGATCAGACTGTTAAGTTGTGCAGGTAGTCGTAACTCATTTTCGCGCTTTCGAGTGAGTCGCGGTCGCACTCATCCTGCTCCACGTAGAAGTGCTTCAGAGCAGTGTTTTCCTTGCTGCTAAGCCAATTGCATAGTCTTGTCGTCTGATATGGTCGCTCATTTGACAGGAAAGATGCCCTGTTCTATCTATGGACCAGGGATTCCTCGCCAACTGCACACGCAGAGCAGTACCCGCAAACTCTGCCCAGCAATGACCGGGACTTTTGCAATCTTCGTCGGCGCTTTTGAACCAGAGGAGTCCGGCGGTTGCGGTGCTGGGATGGGCGATTGTGAGCGGAAGCGAGGTGAGGTGAAGTTATGAGTAGCGGTCCTTATCCAACATTGGGCCGGGAAACGGGGACACGATTCCCACAAGCATCGGATTCCGAGGTCGTCGGCTTCGAACCCGCTTACGCTTGAGCCCGTGGTCAACAGCGAAGAAGCGGCCCGGTTTCTCAACATTAACCCGAAGACTCTACAGAAAATGGCCCGCAATGGCGCGGTGCCAAGGCTATCGCATCGGCAAGCTCTGGAAGTTCCGCATCTCCGATCTGGACGCGTGGCTTCGTTCCAAGGTAATCTCGAACTGCCATTCGTGCCGCGAAAACGGAAGGAGATGACCTTTGTTTACGCGGACACGATACCAGTACGGAAGTTTGCGGGAGAAGAAGCGAGCGAAAGGGCCAGACGCGTGGGAGTTTCGGTATTACGAAACCGTTGGCGAATCCCGAAAGCGCAGGAGTACGACGATCGGGACCGTCGAAGAGTATCGGAAGCCCGCCGCTTGCAGCGCCGTCAGCGCTTGCGGATGCGACGAAGGCTCGACGACCTGATCCGCATCGCCGTGGACGAGCAGGATCTTCGGGCTTCGAGCGCATCTCGACGGCCAGCGCCTCGGCCGCGAACAGCCGTCCCGAATAAGCGACCACGCCGGCGACCGGCTTGGCACGCCGGAGGCTGACATAGAGCGACATCATCGCGCCTTGCGAGAAACCGACCAGCGCCATCTTGCTTTCATCGGTGCCGGCGCTCGGCCAGCAGCTCGGTCAGGTATTGATCGAGGATCGCGGCGGCTGTGCTTCCACGCCGTCCAACACCCTGGGCGCGGGTCGCGGCCTTGAAAGCCGAACCATTGCCGAACGGCGCTGCTTCGCAAGGAAACGGCGCGTTCGGCGAGATGAATTCTGCATCGGGCAACAGCGGCTGCCATTCGGGCGCGAGGCCGATGAGGTCGTTGCCGTCGGCGCCGTAGCCGTGGAGCAACACCACGAGTTGCTGCGGCTTGCCGTGCGGCGGGATCTAGATGAGTGACTTCGTTTATGCCGTTAACCCTCTGGGTATACGGCGTGCACAGCACGCTGCCATGGCCCACCAGCGGCTCCTCTGCCGCCAGGCAGATCTTTATCCCGGCAGAAGGCCTGACCTTTTGCAGGACCGCCGCGCAATCTCGGGTTCATTTGCCTGGACCGTAAAGCTCAGAGGTCAGCTTGTGGCCAATGTCGGAGACGACGACGTCAGCCTCGATCTTCTCGCCATTAACGGTAACTCCTTTTGCCTTTCCACCATCGACCAATATCGAATCGACCTTCGAGTCCAGCTCAATACGGCCGCCGTTCGCCTCTATGACCTTTGCAAGTGCGTCGACCACGGCCTTACAGCCGCCCATGGGCACGCCAGGTATGTTATACTTCCCCGGCCGCCGCCGATTGTATGCTTAATCGTACGCCGGCCGCCTCGGAGGAGGGCGTATCCTT
>CAWIUZ010000209.1:0-8204 GCA_963838915.1 uncultured Acidobacteriota bacterium | reverse complement strand
GAAATATGGAGACGCAGAATTGAAGGCGCGGTTCTTGCCCAGCATGTTGCAACGCGACTACAGCGTCTGGCAGGGAGCAACTTGGATGACGGAAATCAAGGGTGGGTCAGATCTGGGCGCGGCGGTGGAAACCGTGGCGCAACGGGATGGGAACAAGTGGCGGCTAACGGCTGGCGCGGAATATTCAGTTGGTTGAAGACGACAACTGGGATTCCTTGCGTTTGCGTGTCCAGGAGGGAAGCAATCGCCTCCGTGGCATCGGTCACCACGCCCGCGAACTGATTCATCGCCAGCACGTCATCGTTCCAGGAGTAGACGTACGACTGCGGGGTCGCTGTCCCGGCCATGATATCGTGGAATTGTCCGCCCAGGACCAGCCTCCAGGCGCGGTTGAGGCGTGCCTGAGGATAAGCGCGGCCACCCAGCCAGGATGCCCCGACCGAAGCTTTTTCGGCCGCGTCCGCCAGCACTTCATTCACCCGATTCCACCGCTTGTGATACGCCTGCGAGGTGAGGGATCCAGCGGAATGGTTGATCAACTCGAGATCGCCCTTCCAGCGGGGCATGCGGGCCGTCTGGCTGGGCTGGATTTCGCGGAACATGGTGTCGGCATTCGACCAAACGACCCGCAGCGGGCCGGTTCCCACCTGCACGGGCGGGCCGGGCTTGCCTCGGGTCTCCTCTCCAAAGGGGCCGTAAGTGGGTATGGGAGGGATCGAGGTTTCGCCCTTGGCCCCGATCGCCTCCATCAGCTTCACTGAATCTTCCCGGGCGGACCCGCCGATGTCGCCCGTGCCGACGTAGTGATAGTCGGCGAATATTCCCGTAACCGTTCCGTCGATATTCACCCGGGCCGGCCAATCCCACACGTAGTCTTCGTCCTGATGGCCGGCGGGCGGAGTGTTGTTCTTCGAGAGGTCTGTGTAGACATCACTGTCGTAGCTGCTCGGGTTGAGGGCCGCGATCACGGTTTTGCCGTCCGGGCCTTCCCAGATCCCCACGTTAAACGGGATGCCTTCCGGCGTTTTCTCCGGCGAGTCGGGCCCGCCTACGTGGGGCGCGGGCTGCCAAGCCGCCGATAGCTTCTGAGTGGAGAAACCCCGGACGCCCGCGTGGGCCAGGATGCTGGGCAACGAAGCCGGGAAGCCAAAACAATCCGGCAGCATGTACTCTTCACTTGCCTTCCCGAACTCGTGCCGGAAGTATTCGTTCCCAAACAAGACTTGGCGAATAATCGATTCGGCCGACGGCGAGTTGACGTCATTCTCCTCCACAGAGGACCCCGCCGGGAACCATCGCCCTGTGGCTACATAGTGCTTGAGGCGGGCGAAGTCCGCCGGGTAGTACTCCCTCATCATCTCGTAGCGGTTGGAGCCGGTGAAATTGAAGATGTAGTGCGGATACTTCTCAAACAAAGCGAAGTTGTTGCGCATCGTCTTGCTGAGGTATTCCTGGATTACCTGCGGATATTCCCAGCGCCATTCCGTGTCGAGATGCGCGTAGCCGATCACGAAAAGAGTGGGTTGGCGGGTAAGATCCGGGGTGGAAGGCTTGGCGGGAGGTTCGGACACGGCTCTGCTGGTTTGGGCTGCGCTCATCCCGTGAAGCACGACTAAGACGAGTGCGGTTATCATGAGTCCCGCCGCAAACTTCCAACGGTCCGATCTGAACCCAGTCCTGGATTCGCCCTTTGCTCGTTTCATGTGCCCCCCTTTTGCGTTTGGTAGCCTCTCGCCGGGTTACGAGACCAGTCACCGGTGTGTGTCTAAGTGCTGATTTGGCGTGACCCGCTATAATATGCCGCGCCGCTTCTGTGCGCAAGGACTGACGCGTGACAGCACCCGTCACAACGGCCCTCCCCGTGTTCTCAGCGTGTCTAAGGCGTCAACACAGGGCAGGAGGAGGATCTCAGGTGAGCCAACCAAATGTCATTCTTGTAATTGGAAGAACGCGGAGGAAGGACGCGCACGGTTCTCTGAATCCTCGAGGTGGCGGGACAGACTAGTCAGGTATGTACTCAGGTTCCGCTTCTTCAAATCCAGGCCGCTTGGATTTGTAATGCGATGGAGGAGAATCAGCAGCAGTTATCGACCAGCAACCACCGGCTCTCCTTTTTGATCAAGCCTTTTCAGATTGTGACCGTGCGGGATGAGGGTATCCCGGCGGTGCGCTGAGGGGGTTTCAGTTTGGCTCCCGTTTCTGCGCGAGCCAGTAGCGGTGAATGGCAACAGCAACCCCGGATGGAATTCCTTTCGGATCGTCGGGAGGGTCCGTTCGGACAACCTCGCCCTTGCAGATGACCTCACCTCGCACCCTTTCACCATTATCGACCGGGGGGAGTTCGAGCCTGAGGTCAAGAGCCGTTGTTGGTTCGAAGACACGCTCAGTTCGGAACAGAACTCCGGAGCGGCTGATGTTCTCAGTGTAAGCCTCAAACCATTGTCGGCTGCGGGCCAAGCGGTACCGAACTGGGAGATGGACTGGGAAACGTTGCGCGCGGCCGGAAGCTTCTTGCCGTTTTCTTAACATAAGCAACACTCCTTAAGGACTTAGCGGCAGACGAGCCGTCGGCTCGCTCCTTGATGGCACCAACATCAATAAACCCGTCTCAACTCTCGCGATTTTCCTTCTGTCGAAGGCAGTATAAAGCAGAGATAAGATGTGGCAGGTTCTTAGCCAAAACGCAGAATTGTGCGTGGGATTTAACAGAAGTAAAATGAATACTTTGCCACTCCGCACACTGGGTCGAAGTGGCGCGCACAGAAAAAGCCCGTGTACTTTTGACATACCCATGTAGAATCTACACAGTAATAACTTTATACAGCCGAAAGGAACCTCCCTTGTCGCGCCACGTCGGTAATTAGACACAAGAGACTGAAAACAAAAGGTATTATCTCTGCGTCACAGCTTCTCCGCGGTGGAGATTGCCTATCTTTTGGTCGTTGCATCGATAAAGTTGGCGAAATCCTGCTTCATCTTGGCATGCGCCCTCGAGTCCAAGTAGACCATATGTCCCGATTCATACTGGGCGTGCGAGATGTTCTTTCGAAACTCCGGCGGCAGGTCGAGGTGGTCGAAGGTGTACCAGGCCGCAAGATAAGGCGTGGCAAGGTCGTAGTAGCCTTCCATATTGAGGATCTTCAGGTAACGATCCTTCACGATGGCCTCTCGCAGCGGGGTAGAAGTCTCCATCTCGAAGGGATTACCGCCGCCTCTCGAGCCGGGAGGGGCACTGAAGCTCCACTGGAAGAGTCCCGACTGCTGCCCTGAGACGTAGTAAGGCATATCCACTTTGTAATTCAGCTCACGGCGCACATAGTCGTTGAAAACGCTGGTGAAGGGCGGCCCGGTTTCGGCGCTCGAGGGATCGAAGAAGCGCGTATTCATGAAGCCGTCCGGATCCGGCCCCTTGAAGCGTCCGTCCAGGCGGCCCACGCGGAGCCTCTCGTCGGCGAGCAGGAAGTGAGTGAAGGTGCCAACGTCCAGGCGCAGGTTCGCCCACTCGATGACTTCCTTCGAGATGCCGGTGTAGCGATTCAATTTGTCGATGATGTTCTGCCGTTGCTCCGAAGTCAGCGTATCGCCGGAAGCCAGGGCCTGCGTGTAGTCTCCGAGGGCGAATTGCATCGATTCCTGCCGGGCACGGTTGGGATCGGCCGCGAGGTCCGGCGGCAGCTTCTTGTGGTACCAGGCAATAGAGGTAAACGACGGGAGCAGCATGGGGTAAGGCACATCGTTGGTAAACGAGGATTCCAGCGTTTCAAAGTTCAAGACCGTGGAGAGCAGCACGATCCCGTTGAAATTGACGCCCCGCTCGTTGAGGTACCCGGCTAGCCCCGCAGAGCGAGTGGTGCCGTAGCTCTCTCCGAAAAGATAGAGGGGCGACAACCAGCGCTCGTAGCGGGAGATGTAAATGCGGATGAACTCGCCGAAGGCGGCGATATCGCCGCTCATGTTCCAGAACTTGCGCGCTGCGGCCTGGTCCGCCGGCCGGCTGTAGCCGGTGCCGATGGCGTCCACCAGCACCAGGTCGGTCTTGTCGAGCGGAGTATTGGGATTGTCATCGCGGCGGTAGGGCGACTGGGGCAGCCATCCTTCCTGCTCCAGCACCACTTTGCGCGGCCCCAGCGCCCCCATGTGCAGCCAGACGGAGGCGGAACCGGGCCCGCCATTGTATGCAAAGGTCAAGGGACGCGTGGCGGGTTCCGTGCCATCCAGGGTGTAAGCCACGAAGAACATCTCCGCCTCGATCTTGTCCTCGGCGTCCTTGATGGGCAGGCGGCCGGCCGTGGCCGTGTACCGCAAAACCTTTCCACCGATGCTGATCTCATGATGCGTCATCACGGGAGGAACTTCGGCCATGTCGAAGTGCATGGGCCGAATCCCTTCTCCGGGACCACCAGGCTGGGTCGTTTCAGGCTGCGAAGGCGGGGTCGAGGGCCTGGTCTCGCGTTCTTCGCGCTGCGGGCGTTCGGAAGGGGTTTGCGGTGTTGTAGCAGGCGTCTGCTCGGTGGAACGGCGCGGGGTCTGTGGCCGCTCTGAGGGAGCGCTGGGCTGCTGAGCCCAGATCAACGCGGGAAGAAGCACGATTGCCAAGGCAAAAAGTTTTCGTCGCATGGTTTTCCCTTTTCGTTGAAATTGTAATGCGCCTTGCGGGGAAAATGGAATGTACACCTTTTGAGCGTGCCTGTCCATTCTTCCGATAGACGAGTAGTGCCCTAGTTTCGGTGTAGCGCTGGCCTTTAGGCCAGCATCTGCCGACCCTTCGCTCTGCTCAGGGCAGGCTCTAAAGGTCGGCGCTACCAGTCAAATTAGGACACTACCGATAGACGTTGGGTGTTGTCGAGCAAGCTGGTAGCGGTAATCCGGACAAACTACTCCGTGCTCTTCGTGGCTCCAAGCCTCAACACTGAGAACGCAGAGAGCCTCCGTGGCCTCCGTGTTTGAACTTTTCCGGCACAGAGAACACGTAGGCGAGAATCAGCTCGTCCCATCGCAGCGGCTCAATTCGCCCCTTGCAGGAATTCCTGCGGAATCGGACTTTCGGGAGTCTCGCCTTGCCAGAAAATGGTGACAATCCACCAGCGCCGGCCGTCATGCATCAACTGGAAGCTGTTGATGCCGCGCTCGAAGGGCTTCGGGTCGTCGGCGGCGTGGCGCGATTCATAGGTGCTGAACACCTGTGCGATATCTGCGAAGCGTTCGGTGCGTCGCGCCACTTCCCGCTCAAAGAAGCCGTTCTTTTGGAAATAGGGATCATCGTGCTGGATGTAGTCCTCGGGACTGAGCACCACGGTGCGGAATCCTCCCTGGTGATTTGGAACCACGGCGACCAGGCGGCCGCCTGAGACAAACAGGGAGCGGAAGCGGTTCCAGTCCCGTTGCCGGCCGGCGGGGCCGGAGATCGTGTCGTAGGCAGCATGCACGATGGCATCGATGGAGGCTACGTCGGCGGGGCTCGCAGCAGGGGCCGGCTGAGACGCAGCAGGGGTTTGCGGCGACGTTGAAGATCGCAACTCGCTCGCTACGGCTCGCCTCCCGGTCGCACACGTCATGAGCAGCACAGCCGCCGCCAAGACAACATTTGTAAAACATCGCTCGCCGAGTCTCATGCGAAACCTCCCAGCGCAACTTCTCAGTCCCTGTCATCCTGAGCGCAGCGAAGGATCCCTGAAGTTGTCCTTGAATCGTCGAGCTGAAGAACGACGGCCGAGATCCTTCGCTGCGCTCAGGATGACAACCCTTGACTAGACACAGATCATACTACAGCCTTGGTGAGCCCTCGACTTTCGACTCTTGACTGTCGACCATTCTACGGCACCGTCAGGTGGCGCATACGTTCCGACGCTTCTTGCCGGGATGTATGCGCCACCCCCGTGGTTGTAGGGGCGGTTCGCGAACCGCCCCTACGGGCTACGGCACCAGCATGACCGGCGCCCGCCAATACGCCGTCTTCTGGCCGGCGGGGTTGAGCACTGTTACCTGGCATTCATATTTGCCGGGGGGAATCTGGCGGAGTGGGATACTAAAGCTGAGAGGCATGGTTTTCATGCGGTTATCCATTCCGCCTGTCACCTCGATAGGCGGCGTTTCAAACGACTTCTTCTCCGCCTGGTAAAAACTCACAAAGGCAATCAGAGGCTGGAAGCTTGGCAAGCCCTGCTCGTAGGCCTGAAGGTAAACGTAAATGTCCCGGCTTTGGCTGAATACTCGCGTGACGCTGGGAATCAGTTTCTGCCCGTCTTGAACCAGCGGGTTGGCCGTCTCCTCCTGATCTTTTTTCTTCAGCGCGTTGTAGATTGCATCGCGGAGATCGACGCGCTGACTGCTCAGCACCACGGAACTGATGGGGATTTGCTTGTCTTCCTTATTCAGATTGGGAACGACGAAGCTGGTTTGGTACGTCCCGATTCTGCCGGTCTCGTCATCGCGCGCCAGGAACTTGATGGTGTATTTTCCGGGAAGTATGGTGAATCCGGCATCGTACTCGATGGGCCGCTTGGCCAACTGCGCGGCGGTCGAGTCGCTCAACTTGATATTCATCTTGTCGCGCAGATTGGTGATGGTTGAGCCGTACTGGTCCTTGATCTCGCCGATGAAATCGAGAAGTGTGTGCTCCGCGCCGCGTCGCTTGGCCAGGGCCAATTCACGGCCGGGAATCTTGACCACAAGGGGCACGAAGTACTCGGCGCGATTCAGTTGGAAATAGTCGATCTCCATGGCGATGGTGAGTTCGGTGATCGGGACCTCGAGCATCAAGGCGTCTTCGAGTTGCCGTTCCTTGTCGGCAGGTGTGAACTTGCTGAACTGCTTGTCGGCATAGTAGCCCTGGCGATAGTCCAGACTGGCGGACAAGTCCGAGTTCAGCGAAATCTTCACGCGGCGGAACTTGCCGTCCTGGGCCGTGTTGGTGGTGTAGTAACCGAGAATGTAGTAGCTCGAGGTTGCCTGCTCCGCCTGCACGATTCCCTTCGCGAGGTCGTTATAATCGAGCAGAGCCTTGCCGCCCGTGTCGCCGGCCAGCGCATAGAGCGTATCCTGCGACTGCTGGAAGTTGGTAGTCACCGCCAGGGCTGCGGCCCCCGAATACATCCCAACGTTGCCCTGCGATCCTTGCGTGGCGTCGCCGAGCGGCGCTTCAGCCACCAACCCGCGCGCGTCGATGGGCCAGAACGACACGCCGGCGCGGATGGCCGTGTCGATGGTGGCGTGAAGTTGCGCCTGGTTGTCCAGGCCATGCAGCATCAACCCGCTGGCAAAGTAGACCAGCGATTTCTTTTCGCTGATCTGGCCCAGCAACTTCGACGCGGTCTGGAGCGCGGACAACTGGCGGTCCGTATTAAAGACGTTGAACTCGCTGTCATCCTGCCCAAAGGCCGCACCCGTATCGGGGGTGCCGGCGTCATCGCTCGCGAGCCCATAGCCCTGCCCCTCGCCCACGATCATGGTTTCAAGGATGCTCAATAGGCGGGTGCGGTCGCTTGTGAAGTCTTGGAGAACGTCCACGGCGCCGCCCGAAAACCGCAAGATCGCAATCAGGTCCGCCGGCGCCATCTGGGTTTTGATAAATCGCTTTGCCGCTTCGAGCGCACGCAACTGGTCCGCAGGCGGCATGGTCGTCATGTCAAAGTAAAGCGCCAGGAGGCGGCGGTCCTGGTAGCGAAGTTTGCCGGGCGTTTCGGGTGAAATGCGAGTGCGGCTCAGCTTGTCGTAGATCGTGATATTTTCCGGCGCGGGCGGAGCAGCCTGAGGCGAACTCGCAGATTTCGACAGGTCCTGCTGCTCGCAGAAACTAATGGTCTGGGGCGCCCCATTTTCGGTGATCGTGAAGTCCTTGGCGGTCAACCCTCGAATGGGATTCCCTTTTTTGTCCTTCACCACCACCGCCTCCACCACTAACTGCGTGCTGACGCTGATGGTGGCCGTTTCCTTAGCGTCGGCGGGCGCGTTCTGCCCGATCTGCTGGGCCGCGGCAGGCGGCACCGCCAAAACGATAAGGAGCAAGATTGAAATCGTAGCCCTCTCCCGTGGGGAGAGGGTGTCCCACGACGGCGTTTTCATCAGCCGTCGCGGGACGGGTGAGGGGTCCCTTCCATGCTTTAACGCAAGAGTGAATTCAAATCGCAAATGGTAAACGGCAAAATTCAAATGTTCTGCAATTTGTGATTTGCCAAACCTCGAACCGCTTGCCACTTGAGTTGTTT
>CAWIUZ010000208.1:0-17035 GCA_963838915.1 uncultured Acidobacteriota bacterium | reverse complement strand
ATGTCGTGGCCATGGCTAAAAATGCGGTCCTGAACTGCCTGGCCGAGCCGGTGATGGAACCAGCACGGCAGTGGTCTGAGCAGAGCGGGCAGACCGAGCACGTCTACGGCGAAGGCCGCTATCGGGCGGGAAGCTGGTCGTCGGAGCGGCGCGTGATCTTCAAGGCCGAGGTGGTGCGGCAAGCCGGCAAAGAGCCGAAGGATAACCCGCGGTTCGTCATCACCAACCTGAAGCAGAGGCCGCAGTGGATTTATGGGCCAGGTTTACTGCCAACGCGGCGACATCGAGAATCGCCTCAAGGAACTGCACCACGGCTTGGAGATCGACCGCACCAGTTGCACCAAGTTCTGGGCCAACCAGTTCCGGGTGCTGATGACGGCTGCGGCCTACGTGCTGATGCAGGAGTTGCGACTGCGGGCGGCACGCACGGCTTGCGCGCGAGCGCAGGTGTGGACCCTGCGAGAGCGGTTGCTCAAGCTGGGCGCTCACGTGGTGGTCTCGGTGCGCCGGGTGGTGGTTCATCTTCCCGTCTCGTTCCCCTTTCTCGCCAGCTTCCGCCAGATCGCCCTCAGCTTCGGCACCTTGAGCGGATAGCCCGTCTCTGTTAGCAATGATCATGCTGGACAAACCCCACCCTGCCGACTTCGCTGAAGTGTCCTTGGAATCCGTAACACTCCTACCTCCCTCCTGCCCTCTAACAAGACACGTGGCCTCAAAGCCGTCTCCAGCCAGGCGCGACTTGTCTCAACGGTGCACAAAATGACTCAACCTCACCTCTCATAGCCCGTTCACGAATAAAGCAGGCTAGGCCATGTCGGGTAGGAGGCCGATAGGGAGGCACTACAGCAGAATACACGTAGTCCTGCCCTGTCAGTCCTGCCCCGTGTACCGGAGGGGCTGTGGGTGTAATATCTCCGTTATTTCCACTGTCTGTTGCGTGATGCATCATCGAATCGTACTCACTTTAGTAATGCTGCTTGCAGCGATACCTTTTTCTGGCTAGAGTTCACATCATCCACGCGTATACCAATACGGATGTGTGCAGCCCGGATGAGCGGCTATTCAAAGGCAGAGCTATTGCGGATAGGCGTTGCTGACCTTGAAGGCCGCGAAACGCCCGAGTAGGTGCTGCGGCACCTCCAACAGATAGTCGGCTCCAAGTTTCAACGCTTTGAGACCGAGCACCGCCGGGAGAATGGTACACGATTTGATGTCGACGTGAGCGCTAGCTACCTTCCCGCCACCGGCGAGATCCTGACGTTTGTCCGCGACATCACCGACCGCAAGCGGGCGGCAGAGAAATTGCAGAAGCGGGTGGCGGAACGGACCAGGGAGCTGAGCGCTGCGAACAAAGCACTGTACACCTTCTACGCCGTAGCTCACGATCTCAAAACGCCACTGCATCACATTTCAGCAATTGCCGATCTCCTGACGAGAGAATTAGCGGTTCCACGCGCCCCATCGGGCCATTGCCGATGGGCTCATCCGCGCCAAAGCCGTGATAACTCCCATCGGGTCACCTCAGCCAGCATATATTTGCGGCGTACTCGTTAGATATGATCGATATTCATTGGCACAATAACCTCTCCACAAGCTCCGGAGTTAGCCGCTAGCCGCCGAGATGCCACTCGCAGGCCAATCATTCTATTGTTTTTGGCTTCACCGGCTTGCGTTTCACAGATGAAGGGCTGAAGTCCGTCTACCCGCCAGAATTGCCGCGGACATGCCAATCGCTCGAGCTCCATGGAATCAAGGTGCGGGGTCGGCGGTTCGATGTACGGGTAGGCCCAGTGAAAACCAAATCCATAACCCCCTCCGAGCAGCCTCGTGAGTAGCGGCGAGACACTACTCCCCTACGCGCCCCGGCTGCATCCAGGTATTGTATAGGTAGATCGAGAACTCCCGGGGGCTCAGGAGGGCCATCGTAAGGCGCTGTCGTTCCCTAAGAGCTCGCTGCCGTAGTTGGCATCATGATGTGCTCAGGCCGGCCGGGAAGTCCTTCGGCGGGCTCTTGCGGACACGGATTTTCACGGGCCGGTTCGCGCGCACCTCAAATCGTACCTGGGCGCCAGCGAATTCCACGTGCCGGATCTCGGCCGGCCCATTGGCGGCAAACAGCAATTCGCCATCCTTCTTCACCTCCAATCCATCGGAGGATTGAGTGACATCGTAAAGGGAGCCGCCGACGAAATAGCGCTGGATGCCGGCGGGCGCCACAGGTTCCGGATTGCCAAAGCGCAACCCGTGCCACGGGTTGATGTCGATTAGCTCTTCGATGGCCAGCAAAGCCATCAGTGCCCCCCATGTGTAATGAGGATCGCTTTGCCCTGTGCCCTGACCCGTGATGGCGCTGAAGTTTTCATGACATTCGCCCTTTTCGCGCCACGCCGTCAAGAACATCTTGGCGGAAGACTCAGCCAGCAGTCTGGCCTCGTGGTCCCATTCATACATCTTCAGTCCCTGATAGAACAGCCAGTTGTGGGGCGGCCAGACTTTGCCGCGCCAGTAATCCTGTTGCGGAAACAAGGGATCGTCGCGACTGATGGTTGGCAATATCCATTCCCCGGCAAACTTCTTGGGATCATGGAAGATTTTGCGCAGGGACTCGGCCTGCTGCGGAGTCGCCACCTTTCCGAGCAAGGAGAAAAAGATGTCGGGCCCCACCTGAGGAAAGAAGCGATCTCCAGAGAAGTTGTCCCAATGGCGGTTGTAGTAGCAGCGGCGGGAAGAGTCCCAGAGCAGACGGTTGATGGTCTCCACCATGCGCCGATGCTCAGCCGTCAGAGCGACGGCATCTTGCGGTCTGCCCAACTCATGGGCCATCCACGCCAGAATCCAACAATCCAGGGCGTAGAGGCAGTTACGCTCAACCGTGTCCTGCTCCAGGGTCTGGGTTTGGTTGTTGTAGCGAGCGACATGCCACCATTGGGGGCTGTCGTCGTCGGACTCGAAGTAAGCGGTCTGCTGCCGGTCGTCGTAGGGGATCTCTTCCGGGTAATTTGAGCCCAGTTCCAATAGGCCGTTCTTGTTGCCGTCCCGCCAAGGCTGCCCGTCTCCACGGTCCGCGAACCACCAACCCTGGTTCTTCAAGAGGCGCGGGTAGATCTCTCCGAGCCAGGCGCGATTTGGACGCCGAAGATAGATTTTGGCAGTCAGCAGGCTCCCGATGGGATATTGCGTGTGTCCCCAGGCGACAGGGAAGATCCAGCGATCCGGATGGACCGGCCACTGGCCGTACTGGCAGAACATGCCTTGGTCATTTTGCCACGAAGTGATGTCGCGAATCAGGTCGTACGCTTTCTTTTCATCCTCCTGGCAAACCAGCAGCGCGCTGAAGAAACTGTCCCAAAGAAAATCCGGAGCCGAGTTGTTCGCCTGCGCCCATTTACGGCTTACGGAAACGTAGGTCCTCCGGCGCGAGGGGGTATAGACCTCACTCCATTCCAGGTTGTCGTTGATGGCCGAGGGCGCGTCGGCCAGCCAACCGGTCGCCTGCGGTCTCGATTTCAGGTAGCGCTCGCGATTGTCGTCCAGCAATGCATCGATCTTCCCGGATTCGAGCCATGCCTTGGTTCCCGTCTCGAGCGCTTCGTAACTCTGGCCCTGCCGGCCGCAGAAATAGAGCTTCTCAATTCTGTGGAAGTACCCGTGCCACCGGACGGCGCCCGTGCCGTCAACGTCGTCGGGAGCTGCACTCAAGGCCAGCACCCAGCGCATCCCGTCCCGCGTTCCGGGAACCCAGGAGCGGCCGCGCAGATAGCGCCGTTCCGGACCTTCCGAGTAAAGCACCGAAAACTGCGGGGGCGCTGAATCCCAGGGAACGTATCCCTCGAGCACAAGAGCGGCGGGCTGAGAGTGAGCGAGACGCCCAATCACTTCGTTCTTCGCCGTCTGTGCCCACTCATAAGTAACTTCAGGACCTCCATCGGGCATCTGCCAAACCAGCCGAGCGTAAGAGTTGTCCCACGCTTTCGGTCCCACAAACTTCCACCATCCGGGTATTCCGTGGGTGCCGGGCTGTTCCCTGCCTGCCCAACCTGACCACCATTCGTCGAAATGCTTAGCACAGTAATTGGCCTGCTTTACTTGCGGAGAGTCCTTGAGCCAGGCATCAGGGAGCGATAGAGTCCGAAAGGCGAAGATGTCGGCGTCATCGGCCACGAAGACGGAGCCCGACCAACTGTCGGGTGACAGGGGGCCAGCCCTCCAAGTCTGCGTGTTCTTAAGCCTTGCCCAAAGCTTGAGTGGGTCTTCACCACTCATAGTGGCAAAGCCGAGCAATCGGTAGATTTCCTGACGGTCAGGCAAAGGTTCGGCAACCGACGCGCCGGCACGCACGGCTTCCGCTTCAGCCGCGGTGCCAGTCGAAGTAAATCGTGCCGCGACTCGATTCACACTTCCCAGGATCGCCGCCGTCGCGGCTCCAGCCGACCTCACGAATCCACGCCTGCTTAGGCCTAGCATTTCATCCTCCTAATACCCACACACGAACACCCCTCGTGTTTACTTGGGGCGACCACACTGGCCCCGCCTACGATTACCCCCTGATATCGCAAAGCTGCGACGATGTCAATCGTAACTGCGTACCCGTAGTACAGCTCGGGGACTTCAGTCACAGGTCGGGAGGTCTCCTGCTTGTCTGCCAACAGATACCGTGCCGTCATTGTGGACGACAATTCTACCATACGAAAGGTGCTGTGGTCCTTTTTCGACGGTCTCGGATACGAAGTCGTTACGTTCCCCGACCCCGGATTGTGTCCGCTCCACGTGTTTCACGCGTGCCCCTGCCCGGCGTTCACACGTTGTGCAGACTTGATCGTCTCGGACGTGCACAAGGTGGACGGGAATGGGATCGATTTTCTCGAACAACTGGTGCGAAAAGGGTGTCAGCAACCACGCTTTGCGTTGATGTCCGGAGGATTCTCGGACGAGAATCTCGCCCGCGCCTCGCGCCTCGGCTCTACGCTATTCAAGAAGCCACTTGATATGGCGCAGCTTACCGAGTGGGTCGAAGGAGTTCAGCGCTTAATTCCGTTACTCTACGATTGGCTCCAAGACTGTCCGCCGCAAGACCATGTTTCGTTGCATCCGCAGATCTCTGTGCGGGGGCCTCCCCGCTGAGCCGTGCCATGGAGGACGGGCATCCGCGTCGGGCGGAGGTTTACTTTCACCATAGGAGCGGCCATAGGGTTCCTGTGGAGGTGCGTGTCTGCCCGGTTCGCGGCAGCGGCCGTGACGTTGTCGGTGTGGTCGAAATCTTCAGCGACAACTCCCGGCAAAGGGCGGTGCGGGAGCGAGCCAAGGAACTCGCGACTTTCGCCTTTCTTGACCCGACCTCGCAGATCGGGAATCGGAGGTATTTGGAACAACAACTCGCCTACCAGCTCGACCAGCATTTCAACTCCGGCGCTCCCTTGGGAGTTATGCTGGCCGATATCGACGAATTCAAGGGCATCAACGATACCTATGGGCACGCTGCCGGCGATGTGGCACTGCTTACTGTCGCCAAAACCCTGTCCAATTGTTTGCGTGCGTCCGATGTGGTCGGGCGTTGGAGCGGCGATCAATTCCTGGCGATCCTGCCCGGCATTACGAGAGACGCTCTGGCGAAGGCGACGGAGAAAATTCGGAAGCTGGTTGCAAAGTCTACGGTGCCAGTGGGCGGCTCACCGATAAAGGCGACCATCTCTTTGGGGGCCGCGCTTGCAGCTCGTGGCGATTCTCCGCAGACTCTCTTGAAAAGGGCGGATCAGCACCTCTACGCGAGCAAGCATGAAGCACAGGCATTCCTGCCTGTGCTTCATGCATGGAATGCATCAGCCCTGGACACAGGCAATGGGTTCACCGGTCGCGCACGGCAGCCCACCGCTCCTACGAACAACGGCACAGGGGAATTTGATGTCCCGGCAGTCCCGGACGGGGCCGACACATCGGTTGACGGCAGCTTTGTCGGGAATGCGCCCGCCTCATTGAAGCTCGCTGCAGGAAAGCACGTCATTTCCGTCAGCCACCAAGGGTTCAAGGCGTTGACCCGCGACGTGTCGGTTTTGCCCGGCTCCCAGGAGAGCCTCAAGACCGAGCTGGAAAAGGAGTTGCGGACAGAATCAATCCAGCTTGACCTCGATTGGCTGCCGAGACCTCGCGTCGAATGAAACTGGCCTCACCTTGCCCTTGGATGTCGAAGCCTACGACCCGGGGGATAGCGAGTACCGTGCCGGGCGGAGACTTCTCCACCGTGCCGCCCGCAACCTGGGCCGCCGCTTTGCCGATTATGTGGTCATCGACGGGGAGTTCGCCCGAGCCCCCTTCTTACATGACGTGGGGGGCTTGGGGCTCTACTCCGTCGCCCGCCTCAAGAACAATCTCCCCGAATTGATGGCGGCTGCCCAGAAAAGATTTCTCCACCCAGCTCCCCATCAAGTGTTCCACCACTGTAAGGACCGGGTGGAAATCTGGGATGCCGACGACTTCGACCCTTGGGAAACCCTGCGCTGGGAAACGGTGCGGGTGGTTCGCTACCGCCAGTACAAACCCAACGGCGACGTCTGCGAGGCTTACTGGCTCACCGACTTCCCTCGCCACCGAGTCAGCAGCCGGGCCATCTTCCTCATGGCCAAGAGCCGCTGGGAAATCGAGAACCAAGGCTTTAACGATGCCAAGAACCGCTACGGCTTCGAACATATCTGCCACCATGAACCAAACAGCCTGCTGGTGGTCTGGCTTTTGACCTGCCTGGCCCTAACCATCGAACTGCTCTACCGCATTCGTTACCTGCACCGTGGTACCCACCCCATCCTGGAAGCCGCTGCCCTCTGCCAACGCCTCTGGCTTAGCTTGTCGCGCCCTGTACCTGACGATACCAGTTAGGTGTTTCTCCCCTCCCGCTGGGCCCCGAAACAATTGAGCTCCGCGTCGGCACCTCCGTGCCCCCGGCGAAGTACTCTCGAAAATGCCTCCAGTTCTGCACCGCCCCACTGCAAGCGTCGAAACCGCGCTGATTCCGCCTCGCGTACGCTGCTGCTCACTAGCTTTCCGAAACTGCTGCCAGGCGTACCAGCTATTTGAAAATAAGCCACTTTTCCTCTAACATTGAATGGTCCAAGACTGCTACGTCCCCGGTCTACTGAAAAACTAACCAATTGAAATCAAAGAACTTAATCGTCGGGCCAAGCAGTTGCTTCAAAAGCAACGCGGCCATAGATCGAATATTCCCGATCTACTATAAGTGCTTATCCAACTGGAACTTGCAGGCGCGCCCATGCAGGGCGTCCTTGGGGTGTACCAGAACTGTACCAAAACTCTTTCTTCGCGGAATTATTTTTTGGACGTGCCGTGGCAGTTTAAGTCTATCGCGGCAAGCATCTCGAGAGACCTTCCGAAGGACTCAATCAAGCCAAATGGCTTCCTAGCTGATGTCGGCGACGAGCGAAACTGATCGAGAACTTGAAGGGCGTTTTTCCAGAGGCAATCTCAACCGGTCGGTGCTAAAGGCTCGTCGTCCGCATACTCCGATCATGATCACAAACTAAACATAGTTCCCTTGTCGGAAATCCAGGCGATATCGCCCAAGAAGTACAGCTTGGTTCCATACTGCGGCAATTCGTCTGTAAACTCGAGGACGTTTTCAGCTATGAGCGATTCCGTGAACGCATCGTAGACATCGCTTCTCTTGGGCAATCTAATTCTCTTGCTGCCGCCCTTGGCAGTGTGGATGGCTATGAAATGGGAGTTGGCGTACACGATATCATCGTCAGCGCTGTAGACATGACACCCCGCAAAGTAGGCAATGTTTCGGAGGATATTGGAAGGAACAACAGGAACACCGATGAAGATCGAGGTCCAGTTGGCGAACCGCTTTACGACAAAGCCCGGAAATTCCCCGAGCTCCCCAGGCGTGCCCGAGGAGGCATGACCAGGGAGGAGCCTGCCCAACGTGTGGGCTTCCGGATCCTCGGAAAACGCGAAGGGCCCTATCTCGGAAGTGGCGCCGAAGAAGGTATTGGCGGGAACTCCTCGCGTAATAGGATGGTCGAATTCGGTCAAATACATCTGCGTGATCTTTTGATTGGCGGCTTCCACCTTGCAGAAATTCAACTTAATTCCCGTCAAGTCGAGCATGTTCCGCGCATCGACCCCTTTCTCATCAATCAACCCAGGCGCATAGAGCCAGACTGCGACCTTATTATCTTTTTGAACCTTTTCCTGAATTCGCTGTCGCTCTTTCTGCGTCAGGTAAATTGTGTCCAGGAAAATATAGAGTTTGTATTCCGGCATGTTGGGGTGGTCGAGATCATTGTGCAGATAGAGATCGTACGGTGTTCCGATTCTGGCAAAGTGCAGCCGGTCTTGTAGGAAGACGAGAGGGTAAAGGAGTTCGGGTCCGGGTTTGACGTAATAAGGCGTCTCTTCATCGACGATCACGGCGATCTCCCCTTGATAGCGCATATCAAGCTGAGAAGTCTTCTCGAGGAGCTTCCTGGTTCTCGCCAGGAAGCTAACAATGTCGGGGTGGTGATACCATCCGCCCTTGGGCATTAAATCCATCCACCACATGCCGACGCGGCGGATCAGCCGTTGCGAGAAATCCCGCTTCATCACTGCGAAGGATACAGCGCGGGTTGGAACAGGGCGCCCCTGAAGATTCCAGGCAGTCGGTGTCGCCACAAAGGTGGGTGTGTCGCACTCCGTCATCCACAATTTGCCATGGAGCTGTACCGACGCAGGAAGAGATTGAGGACCATCATATCCGCCCGGGCCGCGATGCGTATATTGATAAGGGGCGCAAAGGTAATCCACTTCCTGGCATTCCAGCACCTTGTAGAGGGCTCGGTGCCCCCAATCGAGCGCGGCTTTCCCGTCCGAGTAGTCGCCAGTGTCATTCATAATATAGCCGTAGAAAGCTCCAAGCAGGCTTTCATTCCGGCAGGCCTGTTTCCCGACCCGGCAAAGGCGCATGAGCGCTTCCGCAGTCACCTCCGCGAAGAACTGGTAGTAGTCACTCGCGTGTCGGGAGACCGCCGGATTTCTGAGAAGATTGACATCGGTCTTGAATCTTTCCTCCCGGCCCGGGATTGAGGCGTTTTCAAAATCCACATTCTCTGACTTCCAAGCCCCGCGAAGGTGGGAGACGTCGCCATACTTGCTTTTCAGCCAATCCCTGAAGTGTTGAATAGAGGCCGGGCTGAAATCTGCGGTCCCTTCGCCCCAGTAGTACATCCATTCGTTAACCCCTCCGGTGGGTTGATACCCAATGACGCGGTCACCGTATGGCATGCTCCGGACATGCTCAATGAATGTTCGCAACGCCTCTGAGGCGTCCTCCAGCCAGGCATTTGAGGCTACGGAGGTCAAAAATGCGGTGTCATACCCACTCGGAGGCCGACGGGCGTCCGTGCCATCCTCACACTTGATCCTGTCGTTCGGATGCGCCTCGAGCCACCATTCCGGCGCAGAGACTGCAACCCGTGGTATCAGATAACCTTCGGGATCAGCCTCCAGGATGGTCGTGGCGGTTTCATCGAAATGGCTGAAGTCAAATTTGCCCGGGCCCACCCAGCCCAGGTCGTTGCAGTGCGCGATAATGCTGCCCCAACCCCAGGAGTAGAGGTGGATCCCCGCCTTTGCAAAATCTGCAATGTCGTCCTTTACTGGGACTGGAAAGAAGTAGATGTAGGCTGGCGTAGGCGCGTCGTTGATAAAAAGTGTGGGCACTCCACGGTGGGGCTGGATTCTGGCAACGGCCTTGACGCCAGTTGACGCGCTCGCTTCGGTGCCGAAGATCTGCGCCGCGGCATTGATCGCGGCCGCAGCCTGGACAGCCTGTTGGACGAATGCCCGCCGGGTTATTCTCTCCATGAATTATGCCTCCAGTCTGCGAGGTTGGCATGGGGAGGCAACCTTGGTGATTGCCCAAGCGCGGCCACAGGGCCCGACTTCAGGCCGTGATTGCTCTGCACCCCAGCGCGGACCCGAGAATAGCAGAGTGTCAGGGGATGAGCAAGGACGCTCCGTGGACTCTGCAAAGTTGGAAGTGTAAACTGGCCTGGACACGCGAGTCGAAATTAGGAATCCCGCACCGGAGGGAGGATTGACGATGCCAGATTCACTGAGCCGCCGAGATTTCTTACTCGGATCAGCCGCCCTGAGTGTGGCTGCAGCGGAGGCCCTAGCTCGACCGGAAAGGAGCGGTTCCCTGCAGCCGAGGTGGCTGCTCAACGGGGCGGCATCGCTTTGCACGCCATCTCTGGCGCCCTCGCAACTAAGTTTCCGCATCGGCCTGGCCCGTACGCGGACCAATTCCTATCCATTGGACTCGATGGATTTCATTATGATGGACCTCGAGCGACCCGCCGGTTGCAGTCGCCATGCCTACTGGTGTACGGGAGATCTGACGGGAAGATTGCTCGAGTTCCTCAGTTGTGCCGAGCAGGTGGACGGCAAATCCGATCCTCGCTTGGGCACGCTGTTTGGGCGTATTCTGAATCAGCGGCGGCCATCCGGCCTCTTCTCACGCTACAGCGATTTGTACGAGGGGCCACCCGAGGACAACTTCGCGGCCGGCAGCGGGCGGCTCTTCCCCGGACTTATCCGCTACTACGAGTTGACTGGCGACTCCCGCGCGCTCGATGCTGCCGAAGGACTGGCGGGACGGCTCTGGTCGTTCCGCGACGAATGGCAAAAGCATCTCAAGTCCACGAGTGGCCGCGTTATCGAGGCTTGGGTCAGCGAGCCGTTTGCGCGTCTGTACGCCATCACCAAGGACCAGCGGTGGCTGGAGTTCTGTTCGATGATCCGGGAAGACCTGGGTACTTGCGAGGTGAACTGCCACGCTCACGGCTTCATGAGCACGCTCCGCGGACTGCAGGTGGCGGCGCTCGTAACCGGTGATCGCTCGTGGAACGAGAAGCCGGAACAGAACCGGCACCTGATCATCGAGAAGCGGTTCGAAATGCCCGATGGCTGCACGCCTGAAAGTTTCCCAAGGAGTCCACGCAACGAAGGCTGCTCGATTGCTGACTGGCTGATGTTGAATCTCAACGCTGGCCTGATCCTCGGCGACGACGCCGCTTACGACAAGGCGGAGCGGATCTTCTGGAATGCCCTGGCCTTCAATCAATGGATTACAGGCTGCTTCGGGCATCGGGGGCTGACGGCGAGTGGTTATGGGTTCGATCGGATGGAGGAGGCATGGTGGTGCTGCGTGCACAATGCCGGCATGGCCTTGAGCGAGTATGCCCGGCACGTAGTCACCTATCGCGAGGGCATGATCCGAGTGAATTTCCTCGTGCCGGGTGAGTACGCTGTGCCCTTGCCTGATGGGAAAGGCGCCACGCTCAGGATCACCACGTCCTATCCGGCCCGGGCAGAGGCCAGCATCCTAGCTGATGGCGTGCCGGCGGGCGTCAAGATCAAGCTGCGTGTGCCCTCTTGTGTCCGTAACGGGGAGGTGAACGAATCGCGCCACGCCACCCAAGTTCAGTTAGTCTTCACGGGTGAATTGGGGCACCGGGTGGAGCAGTGTCACCCCGGCGTGCTCCTGACCTATGGCCCGCTGGTGCTGGTAGTGACGACTTATGGATTTGGCGCCGAACCCCTGACGGAGGCAGATCGTCGAGCTCCCCGCGGTTACCTCGCGGAGGCGCTTCCGCCCAGGGCTCCAGTCCTGAAGTTAGAGCGCAGTGCGGACGCCGATGGTTTCGTGCGACTTGAGCCGGGGCCAGTTCCTGTTTGGAGTTATTGGGACGAAAGCCCCCATTCGCCGACTAAAGTGCCGGGCGCAGTGGCCACGGTGCCCGTGCAGTTATCCGATGGACAACTCAAGCCGCTCCGTTTCACGCCGATGTGCTACAACACTTCCTGCCTGGCCCTGTTCGAGACGCCCGTAGTGTTTGGCTAGCTGTAGGATGAGGCCCCGGTTCCGCCTGTTCTCCAGCTTTGCAACACCGCCCGCACCTTCGCCAATTGAATGGCGACTTCAGCGTATTCCGCCTTGGCCGAGTGGTGCTCGACGCTGTAGTAACCTTGATAGCCGGCATTTCTCAGATTCGTCATTTTCTCGACCAGCGGGCCTTCCGTAATCGTCCAGTCGATATGAGTATGAACGACCCACGGCGCTACGTCGCGGTCGGCCGCAGCAACTTCTTGCGGGGTGCCTCCCCACCCGCCAATGTGACAGCAAATCCCAAAGCCGGGGTGATCCACCGCCTTGTAGAGTTTTTGCATCGACGGCCAATAATGTTCCGGTCCCCAATGGACTTCGGCGCCGGCCCTGAAACCATGGTCATACGCGTACTGGGCGTATTCCTTGTAGCGCTTGACAATGTGGTCAAACGCCTCATTGCTCCACTCTTTGTCCTGCGCGCCGCCGCCCGCGTCAATGCGGACGAATCGCGCCCCGAGTATTCTGCCCGCGTTGAGATGCGCCAGCGCATTGGCGTAATTCTTGCTTCGTTGTGCGGCATCATCAACCCAAATGTGAGCCCGGTCCACGGCCAAATTGGGCACCACCAGTTCGCGTTCGTCGAGCTCGTCTTTCGCTTTCTTCAAGTAGCCTTCTTCCGTGCTTACAAGAAAGCCGTTCCAGAGATCGGCAGCCTCGAGGTGATATCGGTACTTGCAGGTCTCCATAAATCCGAACACATCCATTTTGCCTTCTGCCAGCAGCCCGTGAAACGAGTAGGCCATGATAGATACTCGCATGGGCTCCCGTTCAGCGGTCTTTGCGGCGGACTGGTCCGCGAAAACGGCAGCACGCGAACTGCCTGCCAAAGCCGCAGCCGCGGTTAAAGACTCTTTAAAGAATCCACGCCGGGTTTGAGACATTTAAAGACCCCCCTTGATCTGTGGCCTTAATTCTCGTGGGGCCGCACGGCCATGCGGCCCCACCCTCGATATTCCAGAAGGGGCGCGCCATGGCGTGCCCCTACCCGAAGTTTACAACTCCCATCCTTTCCGATACTCGCGATAGAAGTATTGGTTCGCTTCCGGAACGTTCGTGATCTTCATGTTTTCGAAGTCGTAAGTGATCTTCTGGCCCGCTCGCAAGGCCACAGCACCGAGGTTCACGAGTTCCGAAATGTTTCCCGCATTGAGGAAGCTGCCAGGCGAGGGAGGGCCTCCTCGGAAGGAATCCCGCCATATTTTATTGCGTTCAGCGGGGGTCCTTTGATCCTCGTCTTCCGGTGTTGGTGTAGGCGGCTTGGGCCCCTGGTATTCGCGCATTTTCTTCTCTGGAATGATTCGAGGATTCAGGCCCAGGAAGTCCGCAAGAATCTTGCCCCGGTCGCCGACAAACATCATGCCTTCGCTTGCGAGTTCTTTGCTGTCCTCCTCCAGTTCTTCGGGGGGCTGGGGCTTCATGCCGCCGTCATACCAGTACAAGTCAAATGCCGGCGTGGATCCCCGGGCGGGAAACTTGAAACGAAGTCTACTGGCGGCCGGAAAGGAGACATCATTTTTCAGTTTTCGGCTAACGTGACCCTCCAGAGTGCAGAGGGTACTCGGTTCTGCCTCGATACTGGCCGGCACGCCCAAATCAAAAACTGTGATCACTGACCAAAGGCTGTAATGGCCCATGTCTGCCAGAGATCCTCCACCGAAGTCGTACCAGCCGCGAAAGAGCGCGTTGGTGTAGCTGGGATGGTAGGGGCGGTCTAGCGCAGGTCCCAGCCACAGGTCCCAGTCGAAACCGTTCGGAACGGGAGGCCGCTCGGCCGGGACGGTCGGGTATTGAGGCCAAACGGGTCTTGACGACCAGTTATGGATTTCCCGCAGCCGGCCAATTGCCCCGTCCTTGATCCAGGCGGAGATTACTCGAATTGAGTCTATGTTGTTTGAAGCATTCCAGGGCAGGAAATGGGTGGCTACTTGTGTCTTCCGGGCGGTCTCAATCACGAGCCTGGCTTCATAAAGACGATTCGATAGCGGCTTGTGCACGAGAACGTTCGCGCCCCTCTTCATAGCGGCTGTCGCAATCGTGGCATGGAGATGGTCCGGCGTCATAATCTTGACGGCATCCAGATCCTTTTCCCGATCGAAGAGTTCTCGGAAGTCGGCATAGGAAGCACAACCTTTGAAGCTGTCTGAAGCCCGTTGGTTCGCATAGTACGCCTCGATCACCTGGCGGCCTACTTCCCGGCCACCCGGAATGCCGTCCATACTCTCGCCCCAATCTGGCCGGCCCATCAGCTTCCGAATGATGTCGCGAATCTCTGTAGGGCCCCAATCTACGTAGTTCCAGCCGTCTCTGTTGGGATCACAGACGGCAACGATTTGGATATGAGGGTCAGCCAGCAAATCCTCGAGCTCCCTAAACCCCTGGGTGCCCATGCCGATGTGGGCCATCGTGATTTTGTCACTGGGAGGGACATAGGGCGCTCCGAGCACATGCCTGGGGACAATTGTGAATGCCGCTGTGGCGGCAGCGGATGTCAGGAACTTGCGACGATTGGTGTTTTGCGTCATTGTTAAGGCCTCGTAAGGCCGGGCAGTCTAGCAAATCGAGTGGTGAAAAACAAGCGCGCCTGAAAACGTCAGGTCGTCATGATGTGGCAACCCACCACTCTGGCTACCTGCTGAGAGTCCCTGCGGGGGCAACAAAAGGAGGTGCCAATGCTTCGTACCATGTTACGAAATCGGGGCCCTTACTCGAAATTTCGGTTACTTTTCTCGTTCCTATTATGCTTTGCCGTCAGGCATGCCTCCGGGCAGTCCATGCCCCATTTTGACAGTGTGGCGATCGACGCACTCGATCCGGATGCCTGGAACGGTATTGTGTTCCTGACCCGTGCCTTCGATCAGCCCGCGCCTTTCGCTCTTCGGGTGGGGTCACGGAGTGGTGGCTTCTTGGATGGCAGCGAGATTTTTGATGCGGTGGGTGAAGTAGGGCCACACGCCCCTGACGCGTCGTACTGTCGCTTGTCTTGGAGGCACCATCCCCGCAAAGCGCTGGTCACGCTGGAATGGTCGCGGCTCGACCAGACGACTGTCGTGGGTCGGCTCAGCGCGGCCAAGGACTTCCAACTCGTGTTGGAAACTTACTTTCCCTACCTGGGAGTAGGCTGGGGAACGCAGGGTTTCTATTCCATCAACGAATCCCAACAAGCCATCATGGGCGAGCGGTATTTTGACAACGTTTTCGGCCCCACGGCGCGCTTAGTAGTGATGGTGGACCGTCCTTTGTTGGGAAGCGGGATATACCCATCGTTGGCACAACTCCGCGACAACATGAGAGGCTCCGGCAAGCTGCTGTCGTCAATTGCAGGCGAACCCACGGCGGGTGCGGCCGGACTGGAGTTTACCACCGCCGGTTCTCCGGCACACTTCGTGGCAATCGTCGGTTGGGACAAAGACGCCTTGCTGGGGCAGGCCAAGGGCTTGCTTGCGCCCGGCAACATTGACGCCATCCTCAAGGAAAAAGCCGAAGCCTATGCCGCGAGCCGGCCCACGGTAAAGGGGCTGTTTGAAGGTGCGCCGGAAGCCGTCGGCAATTCCATGTTTTGGAACACGCTTTATGCGCCCTCGAACCGCCTGATCTTCCCCAGCATAAGCCGCCATTGGGCGCACGATTGGGGCGGCTGGGTGGTGGGTGAAATCGACTGCTTTTTCGGCTCGTTACTCACCAGCCTGGAGGATAAGGCCCAGACGGCGGCGGCCATCAGAGCGATCCTTCTGGCGCAGACGGATACGGGCCTCGTGCCTAACATTGCTGCAGGTTCCGGAATAACGCCGGATCGCTCGCAGCCCCCCGTAGGCGCCTATATTACCTGGAAGGTCTATCAGAAGATCCAGGACCGGGAACTGCTTGAATGGGCCTATCCGCGCCTGAAAAAGTGGCACGAATGGTGGTTCCATGACCGGGGAGACGGGCAATCCTGGCGCGACGGCAATCATGACGGGTTGCTTGAGTATGGCAGCGACCGTGGGTCGACAAGTTCGACCGGGGGACGCGGGTTCCTTCAGGCGGCCAAGTGGGAAGCCGGATACGACGACGGCCCCGCGTATGACGATGCTGCCTACAACACCGTTACCTACACATTGAACCTGAATGACGTGGGCCTCAACTCTCTTTACGCGCTCGATGCCGAATGTCTTTCGAAGATCGCCGCTATCCTCGGCAGGGGTGAGGACGAAAAGCAGCTTGCGGCGGACTATGAGCACATGAAGCAGCTCATGCGTGAAAGGCTCTGGAACGAACAGGACGGCATCTACGAGAGCCGCTTCTGGAACGGGCAATTCTCGAGGCGCCTCTCGACCGCCAGTTTCTATCCCCTATTGGCAGGAATCGCCACCCCTCAGCAAGCTAAGCGAATGATCGAGGAACACCTTCTGAATCCGAACGAGTTCTGGGGGACCTACGTCATCCCGACGATCGCCCGCAACGACCCGGGGTATGCTGACCAGTTTTACTGGCGTGGCGCCATCTGGGGGCCGACCAATTACATGATATCTCAGGGCATCAACCGCTACGGCTACGATAAAGTCGCCCTCGAATTCGCTCTGAAGAATTACGACCTTTTCATGGGTGACTGGAATACTAACCAGCACGACAACGAGCAGTACTCGAACCAGGGTGGAAGCGGAGGCGGTGACACGCACTACACCTGGGGAACGTTGTTGTGCTTGGTGGGGCTAGAACAATACATCGATAAGAACCCATGGGATGGCCTGCGTTTTGGCGCACTGAACCCTGCGTCGAGCGGTGAATTCCGGGGGGCCAACTGGGACGGCCACAATTACGACGTGGCCATTGGTCCAAGTGAGACCGTGCTCAGCCGCGACGGTTCGTTTTGCTTTCGAGCGAGTGCAGGAGTGGTAGTGAGGGAGTATCAGGTCGGGCCATCAAATCTCTCGTTCTTGATAAAAGGTGACAGGGGTGCCCGGATAACAACGTCGGAGTTTGCCAATGGAGTTTTGTCCCTTCAGGTGGACAAGAAGTTCGTAGAGAAGCTCGGAGTGGTTCGAGGGGTCGCGAACTTTGAGGTAGGGGCGGGCGAACACGCTGTTGAATTGAGGAGGGAAAGGTGATATGGGAAAG
>CAWIUZ010000207.1:0-32648 GCA_963838915.1 uncultured Acidobacteriota bacterium | reverse complement strand
CTTGATCAGGCGCAGGACCCGTCGATCCCCGATGCGATGCTGGACCAACGTAACCATCCAGGCGTGGGAAAAGGACCCAAAGCAGTCCCGAATGTCTGCATCCAGCACCCAATTCACCTTCTTCCTCAGGATCCCGACGCTGAGCGCATCTAACGCGTCGTGCGCACTGCGCCCCGGTCGAAACCCATATGAGAAGCCCTGAAAGTCCTCCTCGTAAATCTGATTGAGGACCGTTCCCACGGCGTGTTGGACGATTTTGTCCTCCAGGGCGGCGATGCCCAAGGGTCGCTGTCGCCCATCCGGCTTGGGAATATAGGCTCGTTTGGAAGGTTGCGCGCGATACGTGCCCCGGTGTACACGACTGTGCAAATCCTCCAGTCGATTGTCCAGGTCCGTTTCGTATTCCTGCCAAGTAACGCCATCCACGCCCGGAGCCGCTTCCCGCTTCAGCGAATAGAAGCTGTTCGCCAGGAGAGCGACCGATACGTGGTGCAGGAGCGCGGTGAATCGCAACCGCTTGTCCCTCTTTGCTGCTTCTCGCACACGGTTCAACCCAGCTAACGCGTTTCCCCAGCTTTGCATCTGGGACGCGGCCGTCTGCCCCGTGTTCTCCTTGGTCGGTCGCCTTCCCTCCATGCCCTCCGCCAGTGTAGACCTACCACCTTTGTTCGGACACTTCGCAGGTACTACGCAACCGTCCGACTCCCTACCAGCGTTCATGCCAAGATTGTGGCTCATCACCTTCCTCGACCGGTCCGCTCCCAACTTCGGGTCGGACACTGGTAGGGCCTCCCGGTTCTCGCGCGTGGAGGTTCCATGCATGTCGGGGGTCTCTGACCTCGCAGGTCCAGTGGGTGCTCGCGATAGCGCGCCCACCAGTGTGGCCTTCCCGCCGAATAAACAGCGTCGGCATCCTGATTTCCAGGCATTTCGCGGCTCAATACCCCGCCTACATGTGCCCCTGTCAACGCTTCGCGTCCAGCCTTACGACTGTCCACGCATGACTCGGGGTCGGTGTGGCTCGCTAGACCTTCACCGTACGGCTCTTGCATCCGCTCCTCCACGCCGGTTTATCCCGGCGCACTTACTCCCGCGCTCTGCTCCTCGCCCGGGCATGCACCCACCCAGGAGGAGAGGGCTTTAGCAGAAGGGAAAGTCGCTGCCGAGGCACCCACCTCCGCGATGATCTGCTGCCCTGAATCCACCCCCAGGCCGGGCACCTCCGCCAGTCGCTGAACCTGCTCCTGGTGGGCAGCCAGCAGAGTGGCCATCTCTTGGCTGAGTTGAGTGATTCGTGCCTCGGTTCGTTGCCAGTCTTCTAGGGCCGTCTTCAACAATCGGCGATAAACGGGATGGAGCTCACGACAGGCACCGAGCGCGTCGCACAACTCCTCCGGCGTGGCGCGCAAGCGATAATCAGCCCGTGCCGCCACCGCTGCCGGGTCCGTTTCCCCTTCCGCGATGGCCGTTAACATACGCCGTCCACTGAGGCCTAGCAGGTCGGAAACCAGGCTGGACAACTTCAGATGCGCCTCTTCCAGCAAAGCCTCCAACCGGTTCTGTAACTGCACTTGGTTGCACCTCAACTGGCACTTGGTGCGCATGACCGTGCGCCACAGACGCTGCTCGGCACTGGGCACGAAGCTCAGGATCAGTTCACCGGCCACCAGCCGTTTCACCAGACGTTCCGGGTCGGCGAAATCGTTCTTGCGCCCCCGCGGCCCGCGGTTCGACTGCGCCTGCGCGAGGTGCAGCATTCCCGACATCGGGCGAGCCCCTGCCCGCCCTTGGCAGAGCGGCTTCCAGTCCTGCTCCAGCGTTGCCCAAACCGGTTTCCAATACTGCGCGGTGGACTCCATCACCACTTCCTCAACCTGTTGCTCGACCAGCCAAGCGGCCAGGGAGCGCAGGTGCGAGGGAGTACTGCCACACTGTCGCCGCTCAAACTCATATTCTCCCCTTACTTCCACATCGCACACCACGACCGTCAACATTCGCTTATGAACGTCAATTCCTGCTATCCTGTAAGGCATCACACGCTCCTTTGGGCGGGAGCGGAGAGCGTGCCTGAAGTTACCTTATGCAGGGTCGCGGGCTATCGCCGCTCCCACCCAGGGAGACAACGACGCCCAATTATTCGCTCAACACGCACGCTCCGGATCAGACAGACCCACGGCCTCGACGGCTCCACTGCGATGACGATCTCACCGCTCTCGACCGCTGCTATCATAACCCAACACCTTTTTCATGAGCTTTCGCGGGCCGAAGGCCCATGGGGACAGACCCAAGAAGCAGGTTTGCGCTAACTTGCTCGAGGATTCTGTTCGGGGCTAGTGCTTAGCTGAATTAATCAGCGAAGTCATTCGCCGGAAGCGGAAGGGCGGGGCTTCAGCCCCGCCGCTCATCTCGCAAGGTAATTACGGGGCTTTAGCCCCTGAAGCGGCTTGGCTTCGGGGCCTAAAGGCCCTTCCAACGCTGCGCCCATAGACGGCGGGGCTAAAGCCCCGCCCTTCCAAGAGCCGCCTGAAATTGCGCGCATTAATCCAAGCACTAGTCAACATGGAGACCCGCGGACTGTAGGGCGGCCCGCAAGTCACTTTCGTCAAGAAAGCCAACGTAATCTTGAACTCAGGTCTGCGATGGTCATTTGAGGTTGATGGTACCCCGGCAACTGGCCGCGCCGCAGATGCAGCGCATGGTCTCATCGGTGTCGTCGTAGTTGTAATCGATGGTCAGTTCTTCGCCTTTGCGAATGGGGCGCAGGCTCATGTAGATAATGTGCCCCTTAAAAATGCGGGTCACTAAGTTGGGCGCGCAGGAGTGGTTGACCAACTCGGCGCCCGAGCCGTTCACGGTGCCGTCGAGCATCCAGCGATGGCTGAGGACGAACAGATAAGGGGTGTGCCGGCGCTTGCGGGCCTCCTTCTTGGTGATCCTCTCGCCCATGTACTCGATCACCTTGCGATTGGGCGGGATATCCTCGGCGGCGTAGACGCCCCGGCCGTGGATTTTCGAGCGGCCGACACGCAACCGGAAACAACAGAAGCGAGGGTCGATCTTTGCGGTTTGAGACATGACCATAAGCTGGTCTTTCCCTGGCATTCTGCTACTCCTCGTCGTCTGCCGTCCTGGGCGCTGTTGCGAAGGTTGACGTGTCTTTCCAATCAAAGCGCACTTGGCGCGTCGGCAGTTGATGCGCCTGCGCGTACTGATTTCTCGCGGCGAGAGTCTGGTTGGCCCACTCTCCCAGCGGGTATCGCAGCTCTCTGTATACAAGGTAGCTCATATCCACCGTTCTCACCGGAAGGTGGTCCTTCACATTGTCGACCTGGTCGAGGTGACGGCGCCCGTTGGCCTCGGCGACGCGTGGCAACCAGGCTTTTTGCCATGTTGCCGTGGCGTCGCGGAGAGCCGCGTTCCGCCGCTGCCGAATGTTTTCCGCAATGTCCAGCGCCCGGTCGATATCGCGAAGTGCGCGAGCCGCATCCGCCCGCGCCGCCGCAGCTTCGGCCGACTTCAGGCCCGAGCTGATGCGGCCCAAATCCAAGATCATCTCCAGATTCTGGCGCGAGAGACCGGCGATGGAGAGCAAGACCTCAAGGTTATAGCGGTTGAACTCCACGCGTTCGAGGTTCGTGTGCAGCAGATCGAGAAGAGAATCGTTCTGGACCAGATATTGGCTGGCCAACTCGAGCCGCCGCTGGTTTTCCCTCCCCCAGTCGTCGTTCAAACGCAGAAGTTGTGGCTCGGGGACGGGCAGGTACGGAAGTGATTGGTCATGAGCCGGCCGGGGAGGATTAAAGACGCCGTACGACGCGCCAAAGATTGGTGTGCGGGCGCTCGAGGCTATCGTCTCCCAACTATCCTGCCAGAACTCCGCTTGTTGGCTCATTCCCTGGTAAACGCGTCCCATCTCTGCGGCGCTCGGCCCATAAAAGAGGCGATAGAACGAGTTCATCAATTCCGCGGGATCGAGTGAAGCGCGGTTCCACGCCACGGCAGGCCCAGTTGCATAGCCAAGCCAGAACGTCTCGGGATGCAGCCCATTGTCGGCCCATCCGGCTACGAACGCACCCATCAAATCTGCCTGGCGCGGCAGCGTGGAGTCAGGTTGCGCGGGGGGCTGGTCAGTTGAGGAAGCGGAGGAAATCAGCTCCTGCATTTCCGACACGCGCCCTCGACCGAGCGGGCGAGGGCGCAGAAGTCTCTCGGGCGGCAGCGGGTAATAATTCGGGAAGAGCGCCTCTTCACCTTCTGTTGAGGTATAAAGCAATTGCCGGATTCCGTGCGCCTTGAACACGGGATCGAACTGCGGGCCGTAGGTCTCGCCATTGATGAGGTAAGAAGGCAGCGAGCCGATGTCTCCCGGTTCGAGTGGAAATTCCCCCCAGAAGAGCACTTTACGCCCGTGGTCGTCGAGGTAGCCCGCCGTCTTGGTCAAGAATTCCGCCAGCAGCTTTCCCACGCTGCCTAGTTCTTTTGCCCGCTCCGCCTCGTTGCACTGCGGGTTATTTGCCAGCCCGACGTAGTAGGGCTCATCGCTGGAGAGGACGAAATACTTGCCGCCCTTCGTGGCCTCGACGAGATCCTCGAACATACCCTGGAAGAGCGTATAAGTTTCCGGATTGGTTGCGCAGAACTCATAATTGCTTTGCGGATACTCCCTTAATCCGGCGTATTCCGGATGTTTCAGAATGAACGCGTCGTGCGCCGGGCCGTCCAAGTAGGGAATCAGTTCGACGTGATACTTCCGCCCGTAGTCCGTCAGGTCCTGGAGTTCTGACGGCGAGAGCGCGTAGGGCTCCACGACCGCCGGGGCATGTTTGTACTGAAAATGTCCTTCCAGTTTGATGGCAAATGCATTGATCTTGTAAAACGCCGCTTGGCGTAAGGCCGCCTTCAACACCTCGAGGTGTTCGAGATGGTGCGCGTCGTCCCAGTAGATCACCCGCAACTCGAGGTCCGGCCAGTCTTCGATCTCCCCTTCCGGCAGCCACAGCTTTCCCCCCTGCGGCTTGATGAGTTGGAGAAGCGTCGTAACGCCATAGAACAGACCGGTCGGCGTGTTGCCGCTGACTGATACCCGGCCAGCCGACAACTCGAGTTTGTAAGCCTGTTCGGCCAACGCAGGTCTATCGCGGTCGGTCGCTTCGCCGGCCGCAACCACGCCTGGAACGATCGCGAGCTTGATCGTGCCGCTGCTCGATTGCTTTTTCGACTCTCCCAGCGCCAAATGAAAGCGTTCATCCAGGCCTTCCTTCAGGATCGCGATGGCCGTGTCATCCGGCTTAACCGCTGGTCCGAACTCGAGGCGCCACCCCGGGGTCAACTCGAAATCTTTGCCGCCGAGCGTAACCCGCTGCGGGTTAGGCAGCACCGCGTACCCGCGCGCGTGGAGGGCCGACGCGGTCGCGGCAGAAAGCTGGGCCGGGAGAACGCAGACGGCAAGAAGCGCAAAGTAAGGGAACAGCGAGGAACTATGTTTCAACGGTCCGCGGATTCTGCTAATTGGGTTGTTCATGGTTCTGGTCGCCAGTGATGCCAAAATAAGCCCCGAAGGGGCGCTCTACCATAGCCCGGGCCAACGGCCTGGGTTCGCGAATACACGCTTCCATTCGCGGCAAGCCCTGAAAGGGCGAAACAGCTTAGAGACCCGCCCGACTCTATCCTCCGTCCGTGCGGTTGACTATCACGCCCTTTCAGGGCTTGCGATTTCCGGTGGCATGAACATCGGACCCAGGCCGATGGCCTGGGCTATGTTTGGTCGCCCCTTCGGGGCTGAACGACACCCCATCGAGGATTAAAGCATTTTTGCTGGAGATGCGGCTTACTCTCCCCGCGAAAATATTACCACAGCGCGGAGGAGCCGCGCCCGAAACGTAGCGCGGGCGAGACGCCCGCGCTTCCTCGACGCGCCGCCAGTGGCATAAGTGACTACTTTGAGGAGGGCTGGAATCTGGACACGGTATGCGTTAATGTGGGGTGACGATGCTTACGGACCGCCAACCGCGCAAGCCGACGCTACGGGCACAGTACTGCGCCAGTGACAAACTCTGCGACCTTGAAACGCCACCGGACGACCGCTTGCGCAAGCCCGCCGTGGCTGTTGATTTGGCCATGAGAAGCGACAGCAGCACAGCCGTCCGCGAAGCCTGCGCGGAGTTTTTGCGCGCGGCGTCGGAATTCTACGGGGTGTCCCAACCGCAGGTGCGAGTGCTGGCGGCCCGCCCGGTGCGCGTCTATGAGGGCGGCGGCGCATCGGAGCTTTTTGGAGACTACGACCTTCGAAAAAAGGCAATCCGCGTCTGGATGCGGACCGCGGTGCGCAAGCAAGTGACTTCGCTGGGAACATTTCTCAGCACGCTTTGCCACGAGTTCTGTCATCATCTGGATGTCCACCGCCTGGGGTTTGGAGATACGCCCCACACGCGCGGCTTCTATGCCCGCACCGCGGTCCTTTATCATCACGCGCGCGGGACTCCCATGAAGCAGCTTGTGTGGGTGCCGCTGCGGGGCGGACGCTGGCGAATCGATTGGGCGCGCACGAATCGAGGTGACTATGGAGTACGTTAATCTTGGCAAGACGGGGCTGCGCGTGTCGCGCATCTGCCTCGGCTGTATGAGCTACGGAGCGCCGGCTACAGGCGAACTGAAGGCCGGCAGGCACGCCTGGGTTTTGAACGAAGAACAGAGCCATGCCTACTTCCGCCAGGCGCTCGATCTGGGCATCAATTTTTTCGACACTGCCAACGTCTACTCGGGCGGCGCAAGCGAAGAGGTGCTGGGGCGCTTCCTCAAGGCCCATACTCTGCGCGAGGCTGTGGTTGTCGCCACCAAGGTGTACGGAGTTATGCGCGATGAACCCAACGGCCGCGGCCTGTCGCGCAAGGCCATCCTTTACGAACTCGACGAGAGCCTTCGCCGATTGCAGACCGATTATATCGATCTCTACCAGATTCACCGCTGGGATTACGAAACGCCCATCGAGGAAACCCTCGCGGCGCTCCACAACGTCGTGAAATCCGGCAAGGTGCGTTATATCGGCGCCTCCTCGATGTTCGCGTGGCAGTTCACCAAAGCCCTTTATCTCGCCGACCTGCACGGCTGGACGCGTTTTGTTTCCATGCAGAACCACTACAACCTTCTCTACCGCGAAGAGGAGCGCGAGATGTTGCCTCTCTGCCTAGCCCAGGGGATCGGGGTCATCCCCTGGAGCCCGCTGGCGCGCGGCCGCCTGGCGCGTCCCTGGCAGGCGGAGCAGACCAAGCGCTTCGAGACCGACGGGTTCGGCAAGAGCCTGTATTCGAAGACGGAGATAATCGACCGCCCGGTTGTGGATCGACTAACTAAGATCGCGGGCGAGCGGGGCGTTTCGCACGCTCAACTCGCGCTCGCGTGGATGCTCAGCAAGCCTGGGATCACGGCGCCCATCGTCGGCGCCACCAAACCCGATCACTTGACGGAGGCCGTAGCAGCGCTCTCGCTGCGCCTCGCGCCGCAAGAGATTGCGGCCCTCGAGGAGCCGTACATCCCGCACCCGGTGGCAGGATTCAATTGAGATTTCCCTGACGCCCGGAGCTGTGAAAAAATCACCAAGGCCTGCCATTCCGAGCGGAGCGAGGAATCTGCATTTGCTTGTTTTCCAGGAGACAACGCAGATCCTTCGCTTCGCTCAGAGTTTGTGATTTTTTTGGATTTTTGGCCATTTTCGAGCACTTAACTCTTTTGTTATCAATGGCACTTTTTCGCAATATCCAAAAAAATCACGCTCTCTCAGCATGACGGCGTGAGTTTTTCACGGCTTCTCCGTCACAGGGCTCGCAAACACAAAGCCTATGTAGCCGACTTCTTGTCACATTTTGAGCCACGTGTTCCGGCTCGAAAGCTTCGATTCGTTCTTGCAAAATCCCCTGTTTTTGCTCGTTTCAACCTCGAAATTGTGCTGATTTGCGCGCAAAACGCGCATAATTTGCAGCACTCAAAAAAGTGATGTTCTTTGTTTTCAAGTACTTCTTAGCTTCGTTCCCACTATTCTTCATTTTTTGTGGTTTCCTACATTTCCCCATAGCCGGGACCCTTCCGCTTCCCCCTGCGCCTCAGCGCGCCTTGGCGCCCGCCTGTGACAATGTGTCCCTAACGACACCATTTAAGTAGGCTATCACAGACCGATGAGGTTGTCAAGTAGAGAATGCAAAAAAGCGGGCACTTCCCCGGGGCTTCCTCTCCTGCCCGGCCAGACCAGGAGAAGTGGCTGTGCCGAGGCATCGTTCCTCCATACGCCCGAGGCCGCAAGTCGCGCACCTGCCTCTTCCCGCAAAACGCCATTTGCTTCTCGAGCTCGCATCAACCGTTCGCCGACATAACCAACCAAGTGATCGCCTGGGGTGGATGCATACAAGCGATATATTCGCGGCCCGCGATTGGTTCCGAATCCCGCTATAATGGTTCCGTCGCCGATTGCGGCCCTGCTGACATATCGATTTTTCGTCAAGGAGGGCTTCTTTTGAATTTATTACACCATACGGCGGGGAGACAATGGATCCTGTGAGTCTTTCCCCCGAGCAGCAACAATTGGAGCATCAGGGAGAGGCGGTTGAGGTTCCTACTACTCTCCAGGGAGACAATCTTTGCCTTTCTCGGTGTCTTTGGTTCTTGACCGGTGACCAGGACGGTCTCCCGCCACCGGAGCCTATCGGGGCATGGAGTCGAGATTTCCTAGGAAATGATAAGCGTTTCCACAATTTGTTCTATACAGCGAGCATTCTTGAAGCAAGACCTTTAAAGGATCTGAGGTGTTTTTGCGCTGGGGAGTATCTTGTCCGGGTTTGCAGGCGAGACCAACAACAGGGACATTGGGTGGTTTTGACACGCGAGGGAGTCTTTGACCCCGGTTTTCCGAGAAAGTCGCTTCCGGTCGACCTTTGGACGAACGCCTTTGACAATGTCTACGTAATAGCCCGGGTCTATCAGTATACAAGTGGGCAGCCACGGTCGGTCGCTTCCTGAGCCCGGATTCATCGTTGAACCCACGGGGGCCGCGGTGCTAAGCTGCGCGCGTGTCAAACGTCCGTCGCCGGCTGGCGCAGGGCGAAGCCCTGTGATCGTTGGAGTCGCGATACCTGGACACCGCAGAGCTTGGCTCTGCGCCAGCCCCGGTAGTCGTCACAGTAGAAGTGCACGTTATGGTTTCAGAGAAAGCGCGCAACCATTTCGACGTAGGCCCGGTCTTCGCCGGCGAACGAAAGTGCGATCTCGTAGCGTGACATCTCGTTCCTCTCTACCAATAATTGGCTAGATCGCCGACCGGCGCAGACCTGGCAGCAAAAGGCGACCGTCTGCGCTGGCCCCTAGCTTCATGTGCCGGTTGTTTCAGGATACTCGTCCTCATGGCTTACAGTCTTCCTGGGGCTAACAAAATACCCTAGTTCAGTTTGCATCGCCGCCATTTCACTCTGATGCTCGGGGGTCCACCTGGGCAAGAATAATTGACAAAGGTCCAGTGAATAGCCCCGGGGATCATATCTTTCGGTAGCAACGCCAATGACAGTTGTCGACGATGGGTTGAGTCCGCGGGCGACGAAGCACCGATTTGCCAGCTCGGCTTGGCGCACTTGCCGATCATACCCACGAGGCGCAGCGAAGAAGACGTAGACCACGCCCGATGGTGCTACGAGCATTCTGGCTAACGATGTCCGCCGAGATTCGTCCAAAACTTCCTTGAATGCCGCTCCAAGAATTCTCCTTGAGAAGCGGTTTTCCCTGGCCATCGTGCGCAGGCCCAGTTCAGCGCTCGTCGGGGATGACCCCGGTTCCAGGTTTCCGGAAAGAGCGTCTCTTGCGAATCGTTGAATTAATCGGTCCCACTCATAACTAATTTTGTCGGCCCTTTTCCTATTTTGATATTCAGGCTTCTTTTGAATCGTCTCCCAAAGGTAATCCGGCGTCACCAGGACGTTCTGGCGGATCTGGAAAACGTCTGCCCCCATGGAGGTAAATGGCCAGTAGATCCTCCTCCCTAGTCTGGATCAGCTCTTTTACTCGCCGACAGAACTGCTCCTTTGCACTCAGGTAATGAACAAAGTCCTCAATTGTGTCAAGTTCACTGAGCACGAGGTGGAAAGCCGTCCCATCAAAAACGTGCACGAAACCCTTGCCGAAGTCACCGAAGCTCAGCGGAACGACGCCTTTACTGCCGACACCTACCGCCACCCTGTGAATTCGCGCTTCGTTGGTCGGCGGAAACTGCACCCCCAGGGAATTATCGGCGCGAACCACCTGAACTGCTAAGGGTATGTTTCTCTCTGCGCCATAAAGTTGTTTGACTGATTCCTCAATCGCCCGCCTTCGCCACCGCTCAAACTCAACAGGCGAAGCCGTCGAGTCTCCGAGTCGAATCTCTTTCACGCTAATTATGATCACATCGGGGGAACACACGACTAGGACATCGCAAAGTTCCTTCCCTGCGATCTCGCGTCTCGGATTTGCGTAACTCCATAGTGAAAGAAACGACTTGCGAGACAACTCGTAAACGAATCGTTCCGCTGGATTCAATCCGTGGCTAGGTTTTTGAGCTTTGTTGTTCACGGTGATACCCAAATGCCTTTTTCGCTCCCTTGGAGAAGGCTATCCAGATAAACGAGAACCGCGATCCACAACGATAGTGACTAGCGCCGCTACTCGCTATCGTCGGGCGGGGATGCATCATCCGCCCACCCGTCTGATGGCTCGAAATATTTTTCAAGGCTCAGGTCGCGCCTGAGGAAGCTGGTAGAATAACCCACCAGATGGCGATAGAGCCACCCGAGCGCGGCTGCCCGACCCGGTAAACACGCAAACAGAGCATCTCCCTCCCAACGGACTAAGTAGCTTTTCTCTACAAGGATGCCCCGGTTTAAGACGGATACCACATCAACCGCTCCTCGGTTTTCTTCTTTTGCCATTAACTCCGCAAGGGTTTCCAACTGAGCTCCCTCCTAAGCGAAAACGCAGCAAAGAGGTCGAAATAGAGTGAGGATCGAGTCGATATGCCGAGAGCTTGGACGGGATAGTCTCAGCAGGCGCACTTTCTTAAGCGAGCTTAGAGCTTCGTTCAACTTTTCGGTCGTCAGATTGGACTTAACTTCGATTACTGCGAATACTCCTTCCGCCAAAAAGGCATCAGCTTGTCCAATCCCTAGCGCTGCGGCGTCGTCACGAAGGATAATTATTTCTAGCTGGCCAGTTCTATTGCCTTCGCCGTCCCACACCTCTCCCCTTCGTAAGGTGAGACGAGGCGGTAGGACACTCGTTAGGTAATCCCTGAGATATTCTTCACGGTTGTCACCCATGTTCGTGGTTGACGTTTGCTGCTTTGACCCTACGTATCTGTCGAGCAGCGTGGCAGCCTGCCTGTCGAAGCAGTCGTAAAGTAGCGGACGTCTCGGGGCGGTACCCATAAAATCAATCCCTTCTGCCGCGATCGTTATTGGTCCTCGCGCCAGCGCGCAGAGTTGCGCCTTCACCAGTGGCCGCGTCCAGCGCCCGTCTCCGCGAGTTGCCGTTTCCGACAGCACGGGTAGTATGCCACAAGTGGACATGATCGGCGGGAGCGGGGTAAGAGGGCCCCGACGCGTTGCAGCGCAATCCTTGCTCAGATCGGCGCACGGATTTTAGCGGCGCTTTAGATCACTTGGCCGGTTAAACGGCCTACCCTGAGAAGTGCTGCCGACGTGTGCCTCTGGGACGGGGCGGGACGATGGGTTTGTGGCCGCCGGCCTAGGTTGTGGTGGATGGGTCCTCGGGGGCAATTCGGCCGGTGTGGATGTCTCCAGACTCGGTGTGGAGCGAACGGTGTGGGAGATGCTCAAGCAAGAGGCATTGGCTGAACGCCGCCGGCGGCGCCTGGAAACGACGAAGATCGAAGGCGCGGGCAGAGCCTGTCCTGAGCGGAGCGAAGGAATGCTCCCGACACAGCGGGCGACAGAACGTGCGAAGAAATGAACCACAGAGGCGCTGAGGCACTGAGACGGGCCTTTCTGTTGAACTCTACGTGTCTCGGTGTCTCGGTGGTGAACTGATTGTTCACACTTTCTGCGGGGCGCAGAGTCAGCTTTTGGCGGCGGGGCGGATGGTAGGGGCGCCTACGGCGGCTTTCAATTCCGGAAGGCTTTCGATCGCCTCGACTACTTTTCTGGCCACTTGACTATCGATCTCCGATTCGCGATTCAGCACCACGGGGTATCGAACTACCAGGTCCAGGCGGTTTTCACCCAATTGCAGGCGGGCCTGCGGGCTAGGGGCGGAGACGGGAACGTTAAACAGACCGCCGAGCGTCTGGTGTTGTTGCTCGAGGCCTTCACGGAACTGGGCGTAAACCGAGTTGACGGCCTCGAGCAGCTTTTCTTCCGCCAGAGTATAGTCGCCGCCCCGCTCGAGCTTCACTGCCACTTCGTGCCAGGCGTAAGCGGTCCCGGGAATTTGCTTGAAGAACGGCGCGCCCTGGAAGAGCACCGAGTTAGAAACCACCACCACCCGTCCCGTGGGGTGCAGGTCGGAACCGGCCCCGCCTAATTCCATCAAGGAAAGCCGGACCAAGCCGACATCGATGATATCTCCCGTAACTCCGGAAACCGTGATGCGATCGCCCACTCTTACGCCGTGCCTTCCGATCAAGAAGAAATAAGCGGCGACCGAAACGATGACGGTTTGCAGAGCCAGCGCGATCCCGGCGGTGATGAAACCGGCGAAAGTGGCGAGCGAGGCGAATTCGCTGACGAGTCCCAGGGCGAGGACAACAGCCATAAGAAGAATAGTGACGATGCGGCGCACAAGCAAAAGCTGATGTCGCTTCCGGGCATCACGGACGTATCGAAATATCGCCTTTTGCGAAACCTCGGAAAGCCCTAAAACGATGACGATGCCACCCAGCAGAAACCCCAGACGGATTGCGACCGTTTCGAGGATACGTAGATAGCCGCTGTGGATCGAGGATTGCCACTCGCGCAAGCTGGCCTGGCATTCTTCGAGCACCATAATCTCTTGCGTTAGAGGAACTGCGGCGCCCGCGATTTGCTTGAATTGCTTGGTGAGCAAACTCATCCTGCGGCGGTTCGCTTCCGCGCCGGCGGGGTCCTGCGGGGCAGGCTGGTTGGTCAGATCGCGCCCTTGTTGAATTGTAGCGCGCAGCCTTGCCCGCAGCGGGGTTTGAACCTGCCGCGCCGCATCCGCCACCTCGGTGGCGCCCGAGACCAACTGGTCAAGATCACGGAGACCTGCTACTCGAGTGAATAGAAGCGAGGTCTGGCTGATCAACCCTGTCCCTTCTGCAGCGGCCGGCGAAGTGTTCGGGGTGGCGGTCGCGGCTGCTTTCGGCTGGGTCTTTGCGAATACATCCGGGACCGACTTCTTCAAATCGTCGATCTCCTTTTGTAATCCGCCGGACGCCGCTCCGCTGCTGCTCATAAACGTCGTCAGCTTTTCGAGCGCTTCCTGGAGAGCTTTGTTGAAATCAAGTTGTTCCCGCAGAGTTTCCCGCTGAGAATTTAATTCCTGGCGTTTCTTCCCGGATGCCGTTTCGATCTGGCGGTTCACAGCCTCGATCTGGGCCTGGGTTTGACTGATCAGGTTGGCAGCGTTGGCCGCAGCTTTGGTGATGTTCTGTTGTTCAGTCGAGGTCTCCGTCGAAAGGGCAGCGCCTCCGCTCCCTTTTTCCGCGGCCAGAAATGCGGCTTCTTCTTCCGCCGACTGGAAAGCGAGTTCGAGCGCCTGTTTCGCGAGGTTGCGGGCGTTCTCGAGATAGAATGCATCGCTCGGCCGGCCTGCGGATTCGTTGGCGCTCGATAGCTGCTTGTACCAGGTAATGGCGGCATTGAGATGCCGGATGATGGCTGCGTCCTCTGGGCGCTCGTTCTGCACAGAGGCCGCGCTTGTAACAATCGAGAATTGCATGAAAACTGCCGCAGCCAGCGCCGCTCCGAGACAACTTGCCCAGACCCTCAATCCTCGCATCACCTGATTCCCCTTTCCGACTCTCTTTGTTAACATGATTAGAAAATGGCCGCAAGTATGGTGCGGGGGAGTTCTGTATGTTGTCGTGCCGGCTCGTCGCCACGACACGTCGGCGGCCTGGGTTGCGCCGCGAGGAGGAAGCATGCCGCTGAAGATTGAATCGCGCGGCCTGAACGGGGTTGTGGTGCTGGTCCCGGAAGTGTTTCAGGATGAGCGCGGCTATTTTCTGGAGGTATTCCGTGGGGACCGTCTTAGCGAGGCCGGCCTGCCCGCAACGTTCGTGCAGGAGAACCAGTCTTATTCGCGCAAGGGCGTTCTGCGCGGGCTGCACTTTCAGTGGGATCCGCCGATGGGAAAGCTGATGAGGGTGACGCGAGGACGAGCATTCGTGGTGGCCGTTGACCTGCGGCTCGGATCTCCCACGCTGGGGAAGTGGTTTGGAATCGAAGCCTCACCCGAGAATCGGAGGGCTGTGTGGGCGCCGGCCAGCTTTGCGCGCGGGTTTCTGGCCCTCTCGGAGGGCGTGGAAGTGCAGTACCTGTGCACGGGCGTCTACAACTCGACGGCAGAATCCGGAATTCGATGGGACGACCCGGACATTGGTATCGGGTGGCCGGAACAACCGTCGCTGATTTCAGAAAAGGACCGCCACGCCCAGACGTTTAAGGAGTGGATGCAATCGCCGCAAGCAGGATATTTCATCTACTCGAGGCAGGCAGTTGGAGTATAAACTGGTTGCCAAGTGCGGTCGGCTCGAAAGGTGTGGGGCGGCAGGCTTGTTCTCTGGTAATACATAGTATCATCGTTTTACTTATATTGAACTAATGTATATACACGTTATGTAAGATGAGTAAGTTGGCGAAAAAATTACTTGACAGTCGCCGCGAAATCGTATGTTATCTACAGGTTGGGGTGGCAGGCGTAGACCATCCGAGTTAGTGACGCGAAGCCTCTCTGTGCAACTGTTGCCAGTCACGTCTGGCGAACACCATTGACCTCGCAAAGGAGCCTGTCTCGGCCGGCACGGGTGGCGGCGCCAGCCTTTTGGGTGGGTTGATTCACTGTTGAGAGCGAGCTGAATCCCTTTCCCAGAGTCCGCGAATGACAATCCCCTACTTAGCGCCTTGCTTGATTGCAGTTTGACAGTCTGAGCGAAAACACTTTCTCCTTTTGACGCTCACTACGATGTGGTCAACGGGAGGGACCGCACCTTAAATGATCACTATCGTGCTCCTCTTGTTGATTCTCCTGAGTCTCTGGGTAGGTTTTTACCAACTATTCAAACAGCAGGGCCGTCTCCTGCTCCGCCTGGACGAACTTCAGTCGCGTACGTCAACGGCTCACACCGAGCTCGAGCACTCGAGTCCGGAGACTGAAGCGCCCGGGTTGCCGCTCAAAAGTGAATTCCCTGCCTTCAGTCTTCCCGAGCTTGCCGGAAATGTGGTGTCTCTCGACAGCTTTCGCGGCCGGCGCGTTTTGCTGGTGAACTGGAGTTTCGAGTGCGGATTCTGCGATTCGATCGCCCCGCAAATGGCTTCTCTCGAGTCCAGTTTCGAGCGGCGCAACGTTCAGCTTCTGCTCCTGGCCCACGGCGAGTCCGTCACGAACCGGGAAGGCGCGGCTGAGCACGGCCTGAAATGCCCAATTCTGCTCGTGGGCGAGCGGGAAGATGGTGGGGCGTTTGGGACCGAAGGTACCCCGGTCGCATACTTCGTGGATGAGGAAGGTCGTGTGGCGGCACCGGTGGCCAGGGGAGCGGATCGCGTCCTGGCGCTAGCGCTGGAACTCGCCGGCCCACAGACCGGCAGTAAGAAGGACCCCACGGAGCATCGTGGGGATGCGGAAGCGCCACACCCCGCCGAGGCGCCCCATCCGCATCGGCTGAGGCTGCCGCGATTTCTGGTCAAATATGAAATTGGGCTTGGGGACCTCATCAAACGCATGACCTCGGCATTGGGCATCAAGACTTGCGTGGGGTGTGAACGTCGCGCTCAAACGCTTAACCGCTGGCTGGTTTTTTCAGGTCTCAGCGGCAGCGGTCTCAAAGCAGGAACTTCGGCGCCGGATTTTCAGTTGCCTGACCTCCAGGGCCGTATGGTTTCGCTCCAGGAGTACCGGGGCCGGCGGGTGATTCTGTTCTTCAGCGATCCTCAGTGCGGACCCTGCGATGAGCTGGCTCCGCAACTCGTCCGCCTGCATCGCGAAGGTGCGAACGGCGGGTTGAGCATAGTGGTGGTGGGGCGGGGCAGCGTGGAAGAGAATCGCCGCAAAGCGCAGCAGTATGGCATGGATTTTCCGGTGCTGCTTCAGGACAGGAAGTGGAAAGTGTCGAAGGCGTACGATATTCTCGCTACGCCCGCAGCGTTTTTGATCCGGGAAGATGGTGTGATAGCAAGGGACCCGGCGGTGGGAAGCGACGCAATACTGACGCTGGTCCGCAACGGCCGGGTGCAGTCAGGATGAGGACACAACGAGCTCTTTGATAGACGACATCTCGAGGATTATCCCCAGCCCGGTTTCAAGATACCATGCCTTCAGGATGGCAGGCGGAGCGGTGGGAGGCGCCGTCTTGAGTTCTTTGGGCTTGAGAAGGGGCGCGTTTGCCCAGGGCCCGCCATGATTCGGTCGCAGTTGGGTGCTGCTCCCCGAAGCGAAATCTCACCGCGCCTGCGAGTGCGGGCGGTGCTGTTCCTGTTCGTGGTCGCCGGCGTCAGCGTGGGGCTGGCGGTTGAGTGCCTGCTGGCAGGAATCGTCGCCTCCTTCAAGTCGCCTGCCATGGGTCGCCGACTGCTGGCGTGGGACGCGAATGACCCTCGCCTCGAGGACCAGCTCGGACAAGCTTATAAAGGCACCAATCAGGACGAAGCTCTGCGCCATCTGGAGCGCGCCACACAGTTAAGTCCTGCCAGCCGGCTCTACTGGTCGGACCTCGAGTCGGCCTGCGAATCCGCCGATGACGCGCAATGCGCGGACCAAGCCCGCGAACGCCTGCTGCGGCTATGTCCCATGGCACCCGGTTATTATTGGCTGGAGGCTGATTCTTGTATGCGGATGGATCGGCTCGACCTGGCTTTTGCGCAATACCGCCGCTTGCTGCAACTCGATCCTACCTATGCCCCTTCGGTTTGGTCCAATCTCCAAAATGTACAGCAGCCGGAGCCTGTTTACGAAAAAGTGCTGGCGGATAATCCTGATGCCGAGGTCAAGGTTGGGTATGTCGATTTCCTGAGCGATGAGGGTGACGACGATACGGCCTATCGGATTTGGCGCCGGCTGGCGGCGGGCTCTCTTTCCGTTCCTTACAGTTCCGCGGCGCCTTACCTTGATCGTCTGATTACTCGGGGCAGGATCGACGAAGCCATGAACGTCTGGCAGGATCTCGAGCGGCTGGGAATCTTCAAAGCGGGCTCAGAAAAGGGCAATCTGATTTTCAATGGTGAATTTGAAAGACCACCGTTGAAATCGGGGTTTGACTGGAGAACAGGCAACACAACTTATCTGGTCATCGACTTTTCCGCTCCCCAGGGTTACCATCAAGACCACTGCCTCCGGATAGACTTCACCGTCAGTCGCAACGATGAATACGAACCGGTTTATCAAGTCGTGCCGGTCCTCCCCCTCCAGACCTATGAGCTCGAGGCATTCGTCCGCACGCAAGATATCACTTCCGATAAGGGCCCCTGTTTGCGCGTGCGTGATATCCGGCCGCAGGGATTTCAGGATGCGGTCAGCGAGACTTCCGTGGGGACGACGCCCTGGCATCCGGTCCGGCTGTCCTTTACTACCGGACCGCATACTGAGGCGGTACAGGTTTCATTTTGGCGGCCGCGCAGCAGGGTTTTCCCGACGGAGATTGTAGGGACAGCCTGGTGGGACGCAGTTTCTCTTCACCCCCAGCGCGGCCCGAATTAAGACAAGATAAGGACAAAGGGCGAGATTTGAAACGGCAAGACGACTTGGTGCAAGCACAAATCCTCCCGGGCGCCGCGAGTCAGCATCGCCCATTTCCCATTACCTCTCCGCCTGCTCCGCTCACTTCGTACCTCCTGCAAATCTCTCGCGTCTTGCTCTTCGCTGCCCTGTTTGGCGCTCCTCTGGCCTTTGGCGCCGTCGTCCCTTGGGCATGGATGAGCCTCGGCCTTGTCGCCAGCCTGGCGCTTTTTTTGTGGGGACTGGGAAGCATTCTGCAGGGCGAGTTGAAAGTGATTTGGTCTCCGCTCTACATTCCCCTGGCGATCTTCGTTCTCTTGGGTGTGGTTCAGTATGCAGCCCGAATGACGCTTGACAAGTCAGAAACGCGCCAAGCTTTGGTGCTGCTGATTACGGATCTGGTGTTTTTCTTCCTCGCCGTCCAGCATTTCGGGGGGAACCGCAGCACCGTTTTGTTGCCCTTCGGTCTTGTGGTGCTGGTTTTTGTCGGAGGCTTGGGACTGTTTGCCATTCTTCAGTCCGCTTCGGGAGCGGAACGGATTTATGGCATCGTTGAAACGCCCGGCGGCGTGCTGTTCGGCCCCTACGTCGACCGCGATCACTTCGCAGGACTCATGGAGATGCTCCTCCCGGTTGCCGTCCTCTACATTGTCGGACGGCACGGAAGGCTTACGCTCGAGGCCTCGATATGGCGTGTTTGTGTGGTTGCGTTGGGGCTGGCATCATTGCTTCTTGCCGGCTCGCGGGGTGGCCTGCTGGCCCTCTCCGCGGAGATCGCCGTCTCGAGCTTCATCATCCGCCGGGCGTCGGCCCGCATCGGCCAGCGGCGCCGCCTGGCCAGTGTTGCCGCCCTGGCCCTGGTGGCGGGCGGAGCGCTGTTTGCCTATATGGACCCGGGCTGGGCAGCGAAAAAGCTGGGCTCTATAGCCTACGTTGATAGGACCTGGGCGGAGTGGACCGGCGACCGCAAAAAGATGGCCGGCGACACCCTGCGCATGTGGCGTGACCATCCCCTGCTGGGTGTGGGCTTGGGAGATTTTGAGACCGCTTACCCCCGCTACCAGAGTTATCCGAGCGACACCTGGGTCGATCACGCCCACAATGACTACCTCGAGGCCGGCGCGGAGACCGGACTGGTTGGCGGGCTGATCATCCTCTGCGCAGTCGCCCTGTTTCTTCGCTTGGCCTTTCGCAATTGGAACAACCCCTTTCGGTCTCACGCCGGCTGGATTCGCCTGGGCGCCGCCATCGGATGTTGCGGTATGCTGGTGCACAGCCTGGGAGATTTCAACTTTCATATCCCCGCCAACGCCCTTTGGTTTGCAGTCCTCGCCGGGATCGCGGCCACCAAGTCTGATTGACCCGGAGCTCTTTTCGCCTGTCATTCCGAGGGGTAGCCATGGGCCTGTGGCCCACCCGAGCGGATGATAATCAACGTCGCCCCCGCGAAAGCGGGGACACGTTGTGAGTCAGGAGAAAGATGCATTACTGCTTTCGCGGGAATGACGAGTCCGGGCGTACTGCTTTTCAAATTTGGCCAATCAGGATAATCTGCCAAAGGAATTGGGAGATGTCACAGTTTGGGGTAGTGGCGGCTTTACGCCGCCATTTGGCGAACTAAACTCGCCGCCACAACATCGCAGCAGAGGACAAGAAGCAATGACGCGAGGGTTGCTCGACTTCCGGCACGTTTCAGTGATGCTGGGCGGCAAACGAGTGCTTGACGACATCACCCTCAGTATCGGGGCCGGAGAGCATGTCGCGATCCTGGGACCGAACGGATGCGGCAAGTCGACGCTGATCAAGACCATCACGCGCGAGTGTTACCCGCTGGCTGTGCCCGAATCGTCACTGACCATTCTGGGCCGCGCCACCTGGAACGTTTTCGAGTTGCGCCCCTTGTTGGGAATTGTTTCGAGTGAGTTGCTTCAGCGCTCGACACGGGAGATTACAGGCCGCGAGATGGTGCTCTCGGGATTCTTCAGCAGCATCGGGCTTCAGCCTTATCATCAAGTCAGCCGAGCAATGACCCGCAAGACCGATCAGGTGCTCGAACTTCTGGGCGCGCGGCACCTGGCGGATCGCGAGATGAACGGCATTTCGCAGGGCGAGGCCCACCGGCTGCTCATCGGCCGCGCCCTCGTCCACGATCCCATGGCCCTGCTTCTCGACGAGCCGAGCAACAGTCTGGACTTTCGCGCTGCCCTGGGACTCCGGGATATTTTGCGCAAACTGGCGCGGGCCGGAACCGGAATCCTGATGGTAACTCATCACCTTGCCGATATTCTTCCGGAAATCGACCGGGTGATTCTGCTGCGCGAAGGCCGCGTCTTTCGAGACGGCCCCAAGCGTGCGCTTCTGACCACTAAACACCTTTCCGAATTGTTTGGTCTTCCCGTCCAGGTCCTGCAGCGCGACGGCTACTATCACCTTTGGTGATCCGCAATTTGGTGCTTGAGGAGCCCCGAAGGGGCGGCCCAACTCACCCCAGGCCAACGGCGCATAGGCGTCAACCTAAGCCTGCCGCCGTCCGCGAAATGCGTCTCGCTGCTACTTTCGCAGGCCCGGAGGGCCGAAAGATTGTGGCCCACGGCGAAAGCCGTGGGGTGGCCGGTGCTGGTCAACGATCAAGCCCGCGTCAGCGGGCGACAGACTCCCGGCGCTCCGTCCAAAATTTCTGTCGCCCCTACGGGGCTTGCTCATGACGCTTATGCTTTATCCCATGGCTTTCGCCATGGGCCACATTCTGCCGCCCGTCGGCTGACGGGCTCGGATGGTCGTGGCGATCCAGGTTGACGCCTGCGGGACGTTGGCCTGGGGTGAGTTGGGCCGCCCCTTTGGGGCTGAACGCAGAGGCCACAATCGACCGAATGTGGTCCGTTCCGCACGCCGGGTCATCCGTGTGTTATCCTCTATTTTCGGATTTGCCGAACGGTTGAGAAACGCAGGCGGACGATTCAATCAACTCTTGCCTCTCGACTCTCAACTGAGAACTTCCTCGACTTCTTAATACGATGCCGGTAACCAAGAATGCGAAGGCGGAAAAAACTCCCCTGGAGAAGGTGTTTGGCCCTGGGGGATGGCTGGCGCGCCGTCATCCGAATTACGAGTACCGGCCGGGCCAGCTCGAGATGGCGGAAAGCGTCGAATCGGCCAGCGAAAACCGTCAACACCTGATTGTGGAAGCGGGCACGGGAACGGGCAAGACGCTGGCCTACCTGGTTCCCATGATGCGCAGCGGGCGGCGCGTGGTCATCTCGACCGGCACCAAAAACCTCCAGGAGCAGCTCTTCTTCAAAGACATTCCGTTCTTGAAGAGGCTCTTCCCCGACGTGCGCGTCGCCTTGATGAAAGGGCGTCAGAATTATCTCTGCCGGCAGAAGCTCTACGACATTGAAAAGCAGCCGGTGCTGAACGGTCTCGAGGAAGTGGCGCAGTATCCGAAGCTGAAGGACTGGGAAGCAAAGACGGAGACGGGAGACCGAGCTGAGCTAGGCTGGCTGCCCGATTCGAGCGAATTCTGGGCCAAGGTCGACGCGCGGCGCGAGACTTGCACCGGCCAGAAGTGCGCCCAGTTCGATCGCTGCTTCATCACCCTGATGCATCAGCGCGCTGCCGCCTCCGACCTCATTATCGTCAACCACCACCTCTTCTTTGCCGACCTGGCCATTCGGGGATCGGAGGTGGCGAGTCTGCTCCCCGACTACGATGCCCTGGTGTTCGACGAGGCGCACGACATCGAGGACGTGGCCACGCAGTATTTTGGGTTGCAGGTGAGCACCTATCGTTTCGAAGAGCTGGCGCGCGACTCGGAAGCCACCTTGAAGCTGAAAGGCTTGAAAAGCGATGAAGTGCTTCAAGCCGTCGCGGAGTTGCGGCGCCGCGCCGAGCTCTTCTTCGACCTTTTTCCTAAACAGGAGACTCGCGCGAGTTTTGATAACCGGGAATCGTTTCTGCAGATGAACGGCGGCATTTACACCAGTCTGCTCAATGCCTTGGTGCGCCTCGAAACCGAGCTCGGCCGCTTGAAAGACCGGCCCGAGGAACTCAATAACCTGATGAGGCGCGCGGTCGAGGTGCGCCAGGCGCTGCAGACGGTCCTGGAGAGCAAGGAACGAAACATGGTCTTTTGGTGGGAGCGGCGCGGGCGAGGCCTCTTCCTGGAGGCTACCCCGATTGATGTGGCGCCCCTGCTGAGGCAGCGCCTTTTCGAGAGCGTGGACACTGTGATCCTGACCTCGGCCACGCTGGCCGTAGGCGGCAACTTCGATTTCCTCAAGAGGCGCCTGGGGATCGAGAATGCCAAGGAGCGGATCCTGGCTTCACACTTCGATTTCCCAAGTCAGGCCTTGCTCTATACCCCTCTACATCTGCCCGATCCGCGCGAGCCAACCTTCGCGCGCCAGGCGGCTGAAGAGGTTGTCCAACTCTTGAAAGCCACCCGCGGGCGGGCGTTCGTCCTCTTTACATCACACCAGCAGATGCGTGAAGTTTACGAGCGCGTGCAACCTCACATTCGCTACCCCATGATGATTCAAGGCTCCATGCCCCGCACTGAAATGCTGGATCGCTTCCGTAACACACCCCACGCCGTGCTATTCGGATCCAGCTCCTTCTGGCAGGGCGTGGACGTGCAGGGCGAGCAGTTGAGCGCCGTGGTGATTGACCGTCTCCCTTTCGCTGTCCCCTCGGACCCCATCATCGCGGCAAGAATCCGGCAGATCAACGAAGAGGGCGGCAACGCCTTTATGGATTACCAGGTTCCGCAAGCTGTCCTGGCACTGAAACAAGGGTTCGGGCGGCTGATCCGCAGTCAGACAGATCGCGGAGTCCTTGCCATTCTGGACAACCGGATGATGCGCAAACAATACGGCAAGACTTTCCTCGAAAGCCTGCCGCGTTACCGCATGACGAATCGGCTGGATGAAGTGAAGGGTTTCATGCAAGGATAGGGAACGGGGATTAGGGACCGCGGACCAGGGAACAGGGGCAGAAGCTGTTTCAAAACCTCCCGTAGCCGATTGCAAGCTGGATGGTCGAGCGCGCTCGAAGCCGTGCCCCCCCGAGGGGGGCAAATTGAGTAGCCGGGGGTGAAACCCCCGGACCAGACCCCCCACCCCGCCTTCGGCACCACTCGCGCGGCTGAGCGCTCGGGCGGTGGCCGGGGATCCTGGGCGGCATTCAGTAACCTTTCGGCTAACGGGCGGTTTTGAAACAGCTTCTCAACATACCGTGGCCTAGTCATCTGGCATGAGACGAGGAACTCAGTGCAGGAAAGCGCTGCGGAAAGAGTCGGGCGAAGGGTTCGGCTCTGTTTCCTAATCCCTGTTCCCTCTTGAGGAAGGTAACTCAGAATGTTTGAAATCTCGGTTGATTACACCTTCGCTGCGGGGCACGCTCTGCGCAACTACAAGGGAAAGTGCGAGAACGTCCACGGACACAACTACAAGGTTCGTGTGACAGTTGCCGGAGACAAGCTCAATGCGAACGGGTTGCTAATGGACTTTGTTGAACTGAGGGCTGAGCTTAAGGGGTTGGTTGAAAAGCTCGACCACCATTTCCTCAACGATATTCCACCCTTCGACCGGTTGAATCCTTCGGCCGAGAATCTGGCCGCGTATATTTGCGGCGAAATCGCGCCTCGGGCTGCGAATCAGGGTTTGCTGGTGCAGGGCGTTACAGTTTGGGAAACCGATACGACTTCCGCGACCTACAGACCGGAAAAGCAGTGACGAGTGATGAGTGACGAGTGACAAGTGACGAGCAAGAAAGGCAAGAACCGACTGACGAGTGGCAGGCAACAAGGACAGCGACGAGTCACAAGTGGGGCGCAAGAAAGCCGGGAGCGTAGCGGCGATTGACTAATAGCGAGTGACAAACCTATCCGCGTGGATCTTCTTGCGCGTCACTCGTCACTAGTTTTTCCTACCACGTCCAGAACGCCACGGCGGGGTGCATCTCGGCCTGGTGCTGTTGGGCGCAAACTCCCTGCTTGCAGAAGTAAACGTCCTCGCACCAGCGGCAGCGGGCTAAATGTTCCCGTTCACGGACGGCGCCGCAAATGGCGCAACCTTCCAACAGGTCCGCTACGATATGCCGCGAGTACTTCCGCCATGTGTCTTCAGCTTCATTCTGTTCGCGGATCTTTCCTAGCTCATCTTGCGTCAACATAATCCGCTCCTCGCGCACCTGCCAAATTGGATGCAATCAAAATGCCAATGCGTACACCCATCCGATAATAAAGATTGCCCTCTAACTCAAACGTTGCCTCGTCAATTGATTAGATTAAGTATCGCCCCAAACCATTATGCCATGCTTTTGTCAAATTATCACCTGACGAATGAGAGATTCTGCGCAAAAAGGCAGGATTCAGGAGTCTGAACAAGACCGTGCCCCGAAACGGTTTTGACCTGCCTCCCTCATGTACCATGGATGCGGCTTGGGATGTTCAGTCTTGTGAGGCCTGATTCCTGAATCCTGAATCCTGACTCCTGCCCTTCGATTCATGTAAAATGGACTGGATTGAGGAGATTCCGTCCAGGAGCTTTCGGGAAGAGATGGTAATCACTGAGATTTTCAAGTCGATCCAGGGCGAGTCAACCTACGCCGGCCTGCCTTGCCTTTTCGTGCGGCTTACGGGCTGCAATCTGCGCTGCCACTGGTGCGACACCGCCTATGCCTTCTATGGGGGGCAGAAAATGACGGTTGCAGAAGTGCTTACCAGACTCCAGCAACTGGGTGGCAACTTAGTGGAACTGACGGGCGGCGAGCCCCTGTTGCAACAGGAAATCTATTCCCTGACTGACCAACTACTTGCCCAAGGCTTCCGGGTGCTGATTGAAACCAGCGGTGAGCGCAGCGTTGCCCAACTGCCTCGCCAGGTCGTCAAAGTGCTTGACGTGAAATGCCCGGGGAGCGGTGAGGAAGGCAAATTCTGTTTTGACAATCTGGGCTTGCTGGAACGAAAAGACCAGATCAAGTTTGTGATTCTGAACGAGGATGACTATGGCTATGCCAGAGACTTCCTCGCCCGGCACGACTTGCATCGACATGTCGACGAAGTAATTTTCTCGCCGGTCTTCGACCAGTTGTCGCCGCGCAGCCTGGCTGAATGGATTCTGCGCGACAATCTGGAGGTGCGCCTGGGGCTGCAAATTCACAAGTTCATCTGGGGACCCGAGACGCGGGGCGTGTAGCGGCACGCCATGGCGTACCCGTACCGGCATCGGGCAGAAAGCAGGAGGCAGTAAGCAGAAAGCACTAGTGCTTAGTTGTGTTAATAAGCGCAATTATTCTGAGTCCAGGAAGGGCGGGGCTTTAGCCCTGCCGGCACGCAGAGCACGGTTGAAGGGGCCTTTAGGCCCTGAAGATACGCGGCTTCAGGGGCTAAAGCCCCGAGGAGTGGCCTGTTCTCTGAGGCGGGGCTGAAGCCCCGCCCTTCCGACGCCAAACGAATAAGAACACTTACTTCTGCAAGTAAGCACTAGGCAGAAAACAGCAGGCGCCCGGCAGAAAGTACTACACACACCGTTAGCAGTGTGAGCGACGACACGCAAATGAAGGCAGACCACGGACAACCGACCACGGACAACGAACAACGCACTACCGGCAAGCCGCTCGCCGTCGTTCTCGCCAGCGGCGGCATGGACAGTTGCGTTACCACAGCCATTGCGAACCTTGACTACCGCTTGGCCATGCTCCACGTGGCCTATGGCCAGCGAACCGAAGCGCGCGAACTTCGGTCCTTCAACGCGCTCGCGGATTTCTACAAGGCGGAACATCGGCTGGTCTGCCGTCTGGATCACCTCCGGCAAATCGGCGGCTCCTGCCTGACGGACCCTGCCTTGGCAGTCGAGGCGGCCAACTTGGATCGCAAGGAGATTCCTTCCAGCTACGTGCCTTTTCGCAATGCCCACTTTCTCTCGATTGCCGTTTCCTGGGGCGAAGTCATCGGCGCCCGCAAGATCTTCATCGGCGCGGTTGAGGAAGACAGCTCCGGGTATCCCGATTGCCGCCCCGCTTACTACGAGGCGTTCAATCGTGTAATTGCTGCGGGCACCAAACCGGAGACACAACTGGAAATCGTTACGCCGGTCATCAGAATGCACAAGAGCGAAATCGTTCTGCGGGGAATCGAATTGGGTGCGCCCTTCCCAATCACCTGGTCATGCTACCAGGCGGAGGACGCGGCTTGCGGAGTGTGCGATAGCTGCGCGTTGCGGCTGCGCGCTTTCGCAGAAGCTGGAATCGAAGACCCCATACCGTATGCCTGCCGCCCTCAGTACGGCCGGAAAGAGCTTCGAACGTATTGATCTCCATCCGCCTGAGACTTGATTTTCGAGTTTCTTGCGCTATCATAAGCAGGCCCCAATCCGTCGATAACCGGCCCGCCGTAGGGGGGCGGCTTGCCGTCCCCGCGTTTCTGCTGGTCCTGACGAGGGTAGGGCAAGCCCTACCCCTACACCGCCCGGGTCCAGCCGCGCGCGGCATAGAGGCGCGAGGCCATGGGCCCTACCGTCCGCGACCTCCCTTATCAACGGATTGGGGGCAGCCGAATGGGGTTGAGTGGAACCGCAAGTGGGGTTAGAATGTGATTGAGCAATATGACTAGAGGAGGAATTTATGCTTAGTTCATGGAGGCGGAGACTGTTCGCGGTGGCAGGTACCTTGGCGGCTATGGCGCTAGCAGTTTCCGCATTTGCACAGACCGGTGGATTGACCGGTAAGTGCTTAGGCGAGGATGGTAAACCACTCGCAGGCTATACAATTCTGGTGGAACGGCAGGAAATGAAGTGGAGTCAGCATACGAAGACCAATAAGAAAGGTGAGTACGTATACATCGGGCTTTCTCCGGCGAGCTACAAGATCACGCTTTTGGACCCAAGTGGGAAACAGGTTTTTTTTCAAACCCAGCACGTGGGGATCGGGGACCCCACCGAAGTGAATTTTGACATGGCTAAAGAACGCGCCAATACCATGAAGGAAAACCCCGAAGCAGTGAAGAAAGTTGAAGAAGCGCAAAAGGATCAAAAACAGTTCACGGGCCTGAAGGCAACATTTGATCAGGCAACGGCCCTTTTCCAGGCGAAACAGTACGCCGACTCGGCTGCTATGTTCGAGAAGGCGTTGCCGCTGGCGAAAGATAAGAACGTCCCCATTGTGCTTTCCCAGATGGCACAGGCCTATTCAAAGGCCGCCGATGTCGAGCAGAACCGGGACCAAAGATCGCAAGACCAGCAGAAGGCCGTCGACACTTACCAGAAAGCTCTAGCGTTATCCCCTAACGATCCGGGGCTTCACAATAACCTCGGCAGCCTTTACGCCAACATGAACAAGGTCGATGACGCCAAAGCGGAGTTCCAGAAAGCGGCGGATTTGAACCCCAGCCAGGCGGGCAACTATTACTACAACCTGGGCGTCGTTATGGTCAATCAGGGGAAGATGGATGACGCTTCTGTGGCTCTAAAGAAAGCCACTGACCTTGATCCTAACAATGCCAACGCCTTCTATTGGTATGGAATGGCGCTTCTCGGCAAGGCCGAGACAAAGCCCGATGGCTCCGTCGTTCCCGTTCCGGGGACGATTGAAGCGTTCCAGACTTACCTGAAACTACAACCCAGTGGCCAGTGGGCACAAGCCGCACAGGCCAGCATCGACCAACTTAAGGCCACCGTGCCTACGGAGTATAAGAAGACGCCGAAGAAGAAGGGCTAATCGCGGCACCTTTTGTTCGGGCCCCGCAGAGCGATCGTTCAAGCATCGTGGCGGGGCCTGTTCGTTTGCGGGAGTCCCGAAGTGCGAATCAAGTGGCTTGTGCTCACTTCACTGCTGAGCGTCGCTTTGCCTTTGGGAGCGGACACCATCTATCAGATGACCGGCCAGGGCAAGCAGGCTGTGGTGCAGAGTAACGCCATCCTGATCCGCGAAGATTCCTCGTTCGTGGTTTACAAACACTTCGAGTTGAGAGACCGCAGGGTGGAAGTCGTTCGCCTGAACAAGGGAAGCCTGCCTTACAGCGTTCAAACCGCCAGCCCCGAGCAACGACGCCAGATCGTGGAAGTCTGGAAGCGCTTCGGCTTCAAAGCGACAGTGACCGACTTGGCCGGGAAAACCACGCAACTTTTTGATGTTTATCTGGATTTTTACCCGCCGGGCGGGCGCGGCTCTTTGCTCGAGTCAATCCCCGCTACGACCAGCTTCAGTGTTCTCATGGATAACGGGGCCGCGGACGATGTCGACATTTCCAAAATCACGAGTGTCCACATTCAGGGTGAGAACCTGAAGGTGGCTCTTCGCGACGGCAAGGTCGAAGAGGGTAAGTTCCTGATGCCGACAAGTCAGCCTGCGGAGGTGCGATTCCTGGGCATCTCCGATCAATACGATCCCTCGAGCGACCGAGTCTTCGATTTCTCTCTGCCGCTCGCCCGCATCAAGGAAATAGATTTTGAATAGAAATGGAGAACGTACAACCCTTCACGGCGGTAGTGGTAGGGATCGGATGTAGAGGCGGCTTTACGCCGCCATTTGGCGAGGTAAACTCGCCGCTACAATACCCCACTGTACCACTACCTTCACTGCGTCTTGTGTTGCAAACTGCTGCAGGCGCCACAAGCACCCGTCGGGTCGATCGCATCCGAACCCTTCTCGATGTGCTGGATCACTCCATCTTTGTCGATCACGAAAGTTACCCGGTTGGCAAATAGGTGAGTGAAATTGAGGACGCCGTAAGCCTTTGCGGTCGACTTCCCGGGGTCGCTCAGGACCGGGAATGTTGCGCCGACACTCTCGGCGAACTTTCGGTTTGCCTCAGGGTCATCGATGCTGATACCCATCACCTGCGCGCCCGCAGCTTCGAATTTGGCAATATCAGCCTGATACGCCGTCAGTTCTTTCGTTCAGCCCGGTGTGCTGGCCTTGATGTAGAACGCCAGGACGACGCTCTTCTTCCCCAGGTAGTCGCTGAGCTTTATCGTCTGGCCCTTCTGGTCCTCGAGCGCAAAGTCCGGCGCGCGGTCGCCCACCTTCAATTGCGCCTTGGAAGTTAACGAGAACAACAGGCAAATTACCACGAGCGCAATGGCCACCAAAAGCCATCGGATCATCACCCCACCCCTCCTCAAATTTGGCGAACCGTGGTCGCCTGACCTCACTGCTTCGCGACTTGGTTCAAGGATAAAAGCCCGAACAGAATTATAACACCGGCAGACAACGAAGCGGTTTATAGTCTTCGGCGCCAGCCACGCCGTGCCACTGCCATGGGTCGGCTCGTGTTGAGATTCGGGGCGGCAGCCTGTAAATCGCAACCACTCTTGCCAAGGCGGGAATCTAATAATAGGTGCACGCCCGGGTTCGAAAAGGACTCGCAAGGTGAATTTAGACTTTGCCGAGAACGGCTGGTGTGTTGAGTCAGAAGTTCGTTAAGAAAATCTTTCTCGTACGCAGCGGTTTTTCGAAGCCCCGTCAGGGGCGGAAGAGAGTAGTCCAGGGCGCAAGCCCTGGGTCGGAGGGCCCTCACTCCTCCTTCGGCACCCCTCTCCCGCTCATGCGGGAGAGGGGAGGGGGAGAGGGTGTGGCGCGCGCGATTCGTCGGCTCACGGACTACCCTCTGCTGCCCGTTGGCTGACGGGTTCACTTCTTGGACCAACTCCTAACTCAGGTCGCCAAGGCAGTTCCGAATGATCAACTGCGATTGGGAGCCGGTTGCTAACTACCTACGCGCCTCATAAGGCTTGTAAGTTATTGAAAAAAAGCTTTAAATAATTGTTGACAACAAGTAACTAAGATTATATGATGTTAATCTACTAATGATGAGAGCGAAAGAATCGGTAGATCGAAAATTCAAGGAGGTAAGCAGCTATGCCAATTGTTCGATGGGAACCATTCAGGGATTTAGTCACGGCTCAGAGGGACTTCGACCGTTTGTTCCGAGGAGCCTTCTCGTCCCAGCCCGGTGAGACGGAACTCTCGACCCGGTCATGGGCTCCCCCGGTAGACATCTACGAAACCGAGGACGCCATTGTCCTGAAGGCGGAACTGCCTGGGGTTGATCCGAAGGACGTAGAAGTTCGAGTCGAGGACAACACGCTCTATCTTAAGGGCGAGCGCAAGTTCGAAAAAGAGGTCAAGGAGCAGAACTACCACCGCGTTGAGCGCTCCTACGGCAGCTTTGCTCGAAGCTTCTCGCTGCCCAACTCGATCAGCACCGACCAGGTGAAGGCCGAGTTCAAAGATGGACTGTTGACCTTGACGATGCCCAAGCGCGAAGAGGCCAAGCCGAAGACCATCAAGATCGACGTCACTAAGAACTAAGGTGGCCGGGCCACGGTGCACGGTGTGCTTATCACGCCGGCAGTCTCCTCACCGCCCGGAGCTTTCGAACCGCGCTGGGACCGCCAAGGCGGCCCGGCGCGGTTTGTTTTTGTACAGTAGTCAAAAAGTTGAGAGTCGAGAGTTTAGAACCACGTTCGAAGCTCGAAGGTGGTAAGTTTTGATTTTCAACCTTCGATTTCCCAGGTCCGAATTTCGATTTTCGAATCTCGAATTTCGGGTTACGATTTTCCAGTTTCCGATTTCCATTACTGAGAGACCAACATGGCGACACGTTTTGACAAATTCACGGTTAAGGCCCAGGAAGCCCTGCAAGGAACGCAGGACGTTGCCGGGCGTTTCGGCAACCAGCAACTAGAACCCTTGCATCTGCTGCTGACTTTGGTTGAGCAGAAAGAGGGAATTGTCCCCAGCCTACTCACCCGCTTGGGAGCGCCGCCGTCTGCGGTTGCGGCCGAAGCGGAGCGGGCCATCGAGGCTCTCCCCAAGGTGGGCGGGACGACCGACCACTATCTATCGCCGGCGCTCAAAGAAGTCCTGGATCAGGCTGCCAAGGAGACGGAGCAATTCAAGGACGAGTTTGTTTCAACCGAACATCTCCTGCTGGCGCTGTCAAGCAAGTCGAAAGAGGCTGCGGGCCGCATTCTAGCGCGGCACGGAATCACTCACGAGGCGATCCTGAAAGCTCTGGTTTCGGTTCGAGGCACGCAACGCGTGACCGACCAGAACCCTGAGGACAAATACCAGGCTCTCGAACGCTACGCGCGCGATCTTACAGAACTCGCGCGGCGCGGCAAGCTCGATCCGGTTATCGGCCGTGACGACGAGGTGCGCCGGGTTATCCAGGTGCTTTCGCGGCGCACCAAGAACAATCCCGTGCTGATCGGCGAGCCAGGGGTGGGAAAGACCGCGATCGTGGAAGGAATCGCGCAGCGAATAGTGGCGGGCGATGTGCCGGAGTCGCTCAAATCGAAACGCCTGGTGGCGCTCGATCTCGGGGCGCTCGTGGCCGGGTCGAAGTACCGGGGAGAATTTGAAGACCGTCTCAAAGCCGTGCTCAAGGAGATTGAGGAATCCAGCGGCCAAGTCATCCTTTTCATTGACGAGCTCCACACCTTGGTGGGTGCAGGCGCCGCCGAAGGTTCGATCGACGCCTCAAACATGCTCAAGCCGGCCTTGGCGCGCGGCGAACTGCGCTGCATTGGCGCGACAACGCTCAACGAGTACAAGAAATACATTGAAAAGGATGCTGCGCTCGAGCGCCGCTTCCAGCCCGTCTACGTCGGCCAGCCCAGCGTCGAGGACACCATCGCCATTCTTCGCGGGCTGAAAGAACGCTACGAGGATCATCATAAGGTCACGATCAAGGACTCAGCTATCGTCGCCGCCGCAGTGCTCTCCCAACGCTACATCGCGGACCGCTTCCTGCCCGACAAGGCCATCGACCTCATCGACGAGGCCGCCTCCAGCCTGCGCATCGAGATCGACTCGATGCCGGCGGAGATCGACCAGATCGAGCGGCGCATCGTCCAGCTCGAGATCGAGCGCCGAGCTCTGAGCAAGGAGGACGATGTCAGCTCACGCGAGCGTCTGGAAAAGCTGGAGAAGGAACTGGCCGAGCTCAAGGAAAAGTCCAGCCAGTTGAAGCTGCGCTGGAAGGCAGAAAAGGAAGTCATCACCCGCATCAGCGACATGAAGAGCCAGATCGAGCAGGCCAAGGGCGACGAACAGCGCGCCACGCGGGACGGCGACCTGAACAAGGCGGCGGAGATCCGTTACGGCAAGCTGGTGACCCTGGAAAAGCAACTGGCGGCCGCCACTGCGAAGCTCGAAGAAATGCAGAAGACCGGCCGCATGCTGAAGCAAGAGGTTGACGAGGAGGACGTGGCCCGCGTGGTCTCGAAGTGGACGGGCGTTCCGGTTTCGAAGATGCTCGAGGGCGAGGTGGCCAAACTTGTTCAGATGGAAGATCGATTGCGGCTCCGCGTGGTTGGGCAGGAGGAGGCCCTGAAGCTCGTTTCGAATGCGGTGCGTCGCAGCCGGGCGGGGCTTTCCGATCCCAAGCGGCCCATCGGCTCATTCCTGTTCCTTGGCCCCACAGGCGTGGGGAAGACCGAGCTGGCGCGGGCATTGGCGGAATTCCTCTTCGACGATGAGCGCGCCATGCTACGCATCGACATGTCGGAATACATGGAGAAGCATGCGGTGGCGCGATTGATCGGCGCTCCCCCGGGCTACGTCGGATACGAGGAGGGCGGGCAGCTTACCGAGCAGGTGCGACGCCGGCCTTATTCCGTGCTGCTTTTCGACGAAATCGAAAAGGCGCACCCCGACGTCTTCAACATCTTCCTCCAGATTCTCGACGAGGGCCGCCTGACCGACGGCAAGGGCCGCACCGTGGACTT
>CAWIUZ010000206.1:0-64206 GCA_963838915.1 uncultured Acidobacteriota bacterium | reverse complement strand
CCATCGGATTCGAAGGTCTTCGACAGCCCGCGCAAACCAAAGGATCGCTGGCCGCCCTCACTGCGGCGTTGGTGGACCGAACCAAGGCTTTTCGTAATGCGAGCACCACCGCGGCGGCCGCGCAAGCGGAGTCCTATCGCTCGGCTATTTTGGACGCGCTAGCCCACGAGTTTAAGACGCCGCTGGCAACAATTCTAGCTGCCGCCGGTGGTATCCGCGAGGCCGGACCGCTCGCGCCCGAACAGCGCGAGATGGCCGATACCGTCGAAAACGAGGCCGCGCGGCTCGGAAGCTTGACGTCGCGCCTGCTTCGAACGGCCCGCCTGGACACCCAGGAAATCCGGCCGCGCATGGAGGTGATCGACATCACTTCCATGATCCACCAGATCGCAATGCAGTATGCCAACCGTTCACAGGATCGGCGGATCGTCCGGGCCTATCCGCTCGAGACCATTGAAGTGCTGGCGGATCCGGAATTGCTGCGGCTGCCCGTGAGCCAGTTACTCGACAATGCCTGCAAATACTCCCAACCCGGCTCCATAGTTACGATTGAGATCGAACGTCAGGACGGCAATGTCGCCGTCAAGATATCAAACAACCGGGACTCGATTCCCACCAGCGAGCGGCAACTTATCTTCGAACGATTCTATCGGGGAGCGGAAACCAAGCGCTCCATCTCGGCGCTCCGGCCTGGGTTTATATGTCGCGCGGAAAATCGCGGTGGCGCATGGCGGAACTCTGGAACTGGAGACGGAGGACTCCGAGAATGGCGTTACATTTTGTCTGAAAATACCTGTCGCGAAAGACATACCCGATCATGCCCTTACATCAAGATAGTGTTTTGATTGTCGACGACGAAGCGGCCCTTCGCAAAACGCTCCGGACTTCCCTGACTGCCAGCGGCTTTGTGGTGGAGGAAGCGCGTGACGGAGAGGAAGCTTTGGGATCCGTACAACGCCATCCTTTTGACCTGGTGCTGCTCGATATCAACATGCCGGGCATTAACGGCATCGATGCCTGCCGCCGGATTCGTGGGGTCTCGCCTCGTAGCGGCATCGTCATGATCACCGTCCGGGACGTCGATGACGACAAAGTGCGAGCGCTCGAAGCCGGTGCGGACGACTATGTCACCAAACCAGTTAAGCTCCGCGAACTCATCGCTCGGATCCGAGCGGTGCTCCGCAGAACTCGCGCGCAGCAGCCCGCCGAGCCAGCGGTGCTCGAAATCGGAGATCTAAAAATGGATCCTGAGCGAAGGATTCTGTGGCACCGGGACGAGGAGATTCACCTTTCGCCAAAGGAGTTCGACTCCTGGCATTTATGATGAAGAACGCCGGTGCTCCCTTGACTCATCTAAGGCTGCTGCGCTCCATATGGGGGCCCGATTATGGCGGTGAACTGGAGTATCTTCGATCCTATGTCAGAATGCTTCGGAAGAAAATCGAGCGCGATCCGGCTAATCCGGAATATATCCTGACTGAACCTTGGGTCGGCTATCGCTTCCGCAATCCGTCCGATCCCGATTCACCATCGATCGAGAGAAGCGATGAGTGGTGAGTGGCCCATCACCAGCTCCGCGTGTAACCGATGGACGCAGTCGTATACCAGGGCACTGTGACGATCTTGTTGTAAGTCTCTTGAATCCAGATCGAATTGTGATCGCCAAAGTGAACAATCGCTCCAAGCGCCTCGCCATCGTAGAACCGGTTCACAACCACCACGCTTCCGGTCATGCTGGTTAGGCCGCCCTGTATCCAGGTGTAGCCGCTAACACGCTTGATTTTCGGCAGACCAAAATTCCTCATAATGCCCAGAGCCTCGGTATGAGACCCGTAGTCAGTATGGGAGAAAGCCATGCGAGACGGCATTTTCGTAGGTGTAAGCAAAGGTCAGTTCATCGCCCAAAGGATCCTTCTTCAGAAACTTGAACGTGTGACCCAGGCCGATATTGTAATTTGCTTTGGGGACTAAGCCGGGCCGGATGAGGTCCGAGCCAAACATTACAAAAAGGTCATTGGATGTGCCGCCCTCGCTCGATTGGCTGTCCGCACTTGCCGCGGTTTGAGCGAACACCGCCGGAGACATGACCAGAACCATCGGCAAAAGATAGGTGAGCGTTGACACAATTTCTCCTTCGGGATATCAACGCTACGTGGCGGGTCGGCTGGTTCAGTGTGAGGGTAAAGTGCGCCGGTCGGACGGGGAGAGCGACGCCGAGATTATGAGCATAGCGCCCAATACATAAAAAAGGCATAAAAACCAGACTTACGACTTACTCGAAAAATGGATCTTCCTTAGTATGTTTTATGACTTTTTCATCGCTTTCGCTGCACACTGTGACCATGACTGTCCCCATGGCGTTGCGATTGTCGTGCATTGCACCGTTATTCCTTCTGGCCTGCGAACTAGACGCGCAACCGAAAACCATGCCGGCAGCCTTTCGCAGCGACTCTCAAATGGTGCTGGTTCCCATTACGGTGACAGACCACAACGGAAAGACCGTCCAGGGCCTGCGAGCGCAAGATTTCAACGTCTTCGAGGATCAAGTCCCGCAGCAGATCATGGCCTTCACCAGCGAGGATGCGCCTTCTTCGGTGGGCCTGGTGCTGGACATCAGCGGCAGCATGCGGAGTTCGCTCGCCGCCGCCAAGAGCGTGGCCCAGTCGTTCGTCAAAACAGCGAATCCAGCGGATGAATTTATGCTGCTGACGGTCTCCTCGCAGCCCGAAGCCATCCCCGGATTCACCACCGACACTGCGGCGCTGCAGGACAACATCGCTGCCACCACGTCGGGAGGCATGACGGCGCTCATCGACACGCTGTATCTGGGTTTGAACCGCATGCGCAAAGCCAGCCAACCGCGGCGTGCGTTGCTGATTCTTTCCGATGGAGTGGACAACTACAGCCGCTATTCAAAAGGCGAGTTGATGCGTGTAGCGTTCGAAGCCGACGTGCAGATCTATTCGATTATCGTGGATAATGGCGCCGCCAACGCGGTGTCGCCAACCGTCCCGTTCCGTCCGTTGCTGATCCGGAAAGGCGGCGGCCAATCGCAGCAAGCCGAGGGGCCCTCGCATGCTGGAAGAGCTTTCTGAGAAGACCGGCGGACTTCACTTTCACGTACGCACCGACGCGGAGGCGAACGCGGCTGCGATCCACGCCGGCCAGGCCCTCCGCAACGAATACGTGATCGGATATCATCCGCCGGCTTCTGGAATCTCCGGAAAATGGCACCGGGTTCGCGTCAAATCGACTGTTCCGAAGCTGAATGTTTACGCGCGCAACGGGTACTACGCGCCCTAGATAATCGCGCTTTGATGTATCGCGGCCCGCTCTTCTTGGAGGCGTCCTGATAAAATGTGAGGCGCCGGGCCCCAATTGGGCCGAGACGAGAGGGAGGACACATGCACAAGCGCAAAGGGTGCGGCGCCCGCCAACGCAGCTATCAGGAGCGGATTCCCGCGGCGATCCATTCTGTGCGAGGGCCTCAAAAGCTCGTGATGACCCTGTGCGCGATGTGCTTTACTCTCACAGCGCAGTGGCCGAATCACCCAACCCCGGGAATGCCTCGCACACCCGACGGCAAGCCCGACCTCTCGGCCCCTGCTCCGCGATCCGCGGATGGCAAGCCGGATCTGTCCGGAGTGTGGCTGGTCAAGAACGGAAGTTTCTACCTCGCCGCGGACCTCAAGCCGGAGGAGATGCGGCCGTGGGCCGCTGCCCTGTACAAACAGCGCGAGGATAATTTTCGCAAGGACACCGACGGAATCGCTTGCCTCCCGCCAGGTCCTAAAGCCGGCATCGGAGTGGGCGGCTTCCCGATGAAAATCATTCAAACGGCGAACGTCGTCGTGGTCCTTTACGAATATCACACCATCTTTCGCCAGATTTTTACCGACGGCCGTGCACTGCCGGAAGATGCCAACCCGACCTGGATGGGCTACTCGGTTGGACACTGGGAGGGAGACACCCTGGTAGTCACTACCGCGGGTTATAACGACCGGACAACCCTCGATCTGGCAGGGCATCCCCACACGGAAGCATTGCGCGTGACCGAGCGCTACCGCCGCCGCGATGCCGGCCATGTCGATCTCCAGGTGACGCTCGACGATCCCAAGGCGTACACCAGGCCGTGGACGCTTCCTTTCGAGTTCGATCTGATCCCGGACGGGGAACTGATTGAGTACGTCTGCGAAAACGAGCGCGACGCGCCACACCTGGTCGGCAAAAGCGGCGAGGAGTTTCATGTTCCGGCCGAGGTCCTGGCTCAATACGTCGGCACCTACGAATCACCGGCTGGCCAACCGTTGTGGCCTCCTTGGAAGGGGGCCGCCTGATGGTCGATACGGGTGGAGCAGGAAGAATCCCGCTCATCGCGCATTCGGAAAACAGCTTCACCATGGAAGGAACCGGCGTGGAGTTCGTCAAGGATGCAAAAGGCGCAGTCACCGCCATGATCCAACACTGGACGGAGGGCGACCGGTACTACGTCCGCAGGAAATAAAGACGCCGCTACAGTCCCTCGGCAAAAAAGCCGTTCTTAAGGGTGGTAGACTCAAGAAAGTACCGCCCCGCGTCTCAGAGCACGTCCTATTAATTTTCCCCCGATGGTCGATGGTGAATTATGCTTATATCGCGTCACTCCCTGCTTTTCCGGTGCGCATTACCCCTGTTATCTTGGTGTTGCCTCTCGGCTGGCATTCTTGCCGCCCAGAATCTTGCGATTGTTTCGGGAAACGGCCAACTCGTTCTCCGAGCAACAGCCTTCGAATTCCCCGATGGTGGTTGAGGCCACCGATGCTGCAGGGCATCCCGTTGCAGGCGCAGCGATTACGTGGGCGATCACGCAGGGATCCGGCACACTTTCCAACCCGTCGGCTGCCACCGATTCGAACGGCTTGGCCAACTCGGGCTTCCTCGGCACCAGCCTGTTTGGGAATTCGTTCCAAGCGGCGACGGTGACAGTCAGCAGCGCGTCCGCGAGCGTGAGTTTCACGATCACTACGGTGATCTTCTCTGAACGGTTCCCAGTTGGGGTCGGGAGCAACGATTCATTTCATCGCCCCGTCCGAGAATTTGAATCTCTCAGCTCCCTCGGGGAGCACGCTGCCCGCCGCCGTTCAAGTTGTTGTATCCGCCGCCTACGGCAATCAGGTTGGCCAACCCATTCCGAACATCTCGCTTCGCGTCATCGGTCAAGATCTCACTTCGCCTCCGCTTGCGTCCTGCAATGGCCCGAAAGGTGTCGTGCTCACGGACAGCACAGGCACAGCCACGTGCGATCTCCTGGTGACCGGCGCGCCTGGAAGCTACCCAGCTCCGGTCCTACGTTGGAGAATATCAGCAAGGCCCTCCTTTCGATCTGCAAATCACTCCGGGGAGCAGTTGCAGCTACTCGCTGTCGGCATTCAACCAGTCCTTCGGATCCACAGCCGCGTCGGGAACCGTCAACGTCGTCAGCACATCCGGATGCGGTTGGAGCGCATCGAGCAATGTGAGTTGGCTCAGCATCACTGCCGGATCGAGCGGTACCGGAAATGGCACGGTTTCCTATTCCGTGGCCGCCGACAGCGGCGCATCTCGAACGGGAACGCTCACGATCGCCGGCCGAGACCGTACACACGGTCAGTCAAACCGGAACAACCACGGGAGGAGGACTGGCAGTCGCGAGCGGCAACCTTCCCGCCGGAACACTCAACGTAGCTTATTCGGCGACGCTTTCGGCCACCGGTGGGCAGCCGCCCTACACCTGGTCCACATCCGGTTCCCTTCCCGCGGGTGTCACGCTCAGCGCCAGCACAGGTGTCGTCAGCGGCACGCCGTCTGCGGCCGGGACGTCTAACTTCACGGCGACGGTGCGAGATTCCACCGGCGCATCGGCATCGCAGAATTTTTCGATCACCGTCAACGGCGTCACCTCCTCTTCGTTCGCCATCACGACCACCTCGCTTGCCAACGGCGCAGTCGGAACGGCGTATCAGCAATCGATCACGACCCTCAATGCCAATAGCTGTGGCCTCCTCTCGTCAGTCGTGACTTTTTCGCTATCCGCCGGGACGCTTCCGAATGGCTTGAGTCTTCAGCCAGGAGGCGTCATCTCCGGAACTCCACCTTGCCCGGCACATTCAGCTTCACTCTCACGGCTACCAGCCAATGCCTGAATACCGCCAACGCGAGCCTGAAGATCACGATCACCGGGAACGCGCCGCAAATGACCGCGAGCCCCTCGGTGCTTGCCTTCACAGTGCAACAAGGGACTACCAACATCCCCGCCGATCAGCAGATTGCGATCAGCTCTTCCGGCGCTGCCTTGACTTACACCGCCTCGGCTTCAACCAACAGTGGCGCCAATTGGCTGACCGTCAAGAATCAAGCCAGCGGGAGCACACCGGCCAACGCCACCATCAGCGTGGTGAACTATTCGAGCCTCGCGCCGGGACCCTACACTGGATCGATCAGCATCAGTTCCCAAGCCGCGAATAGCCCAGTGTCGGTGCCAGTGACACTTACTGTCTTGGCCGCCGTGCCATTGACGGTGGAGCCCGCTGACCTTCGCCATCAATCAGTTTGTTACGCCAAAGAAAACCTTCTACGCCATTCCTTATCACTTCGGGTAAACCCCCCACTTCTGAACAGACGGCCGGGACGCCGCAGGCCATAGCCTCGAGCGCCGCTAGGCCGAAGGACTCAATTTCGCTCGGCAACAGGAGCACGTCAGCGCAGTTGAGAAGTTCCTGCACCTGGTTCTGTTTGCCCAGGAAGAATACGTCATTGGCCAGCCCTCTTTCGCGAACCAGCCACTCGGCGACAGTGCGCTCCGGGCCGTCACCGATCATGAGAAGCTTGGCCGGAACCTCGGCCCGGACGGCGGCGAAGATTTCGACCACATCCGGGATCCGTTTGACGGGGCGGAAGTTCGAGAGGTGCGCGAGGATAGGCTCGCCCTTGGGGGCGAATTCTTCACGCCGGCAATGGTCGCCGGCCGGCTGGAAGACGTCGCAATTGACGAAATTTGGAATCACTTCGATCGACCGTTGAACGCCAAATTCCCGCTGGGTCACCGCGCGCAGGTACTCGGAGATGGCGGTCACCGCGTCGCTCTGCTCAATGGAGAACCGGGTGATGGGCAGGTAGGAGCGATCCACGCCTACAAGGGTAATGTCCGTGCCGTGCAGCGTGGTGACGAACGGAAGGCGGTGCGGGTGGCGCATCGCGCGGGCCAGATAGGCGCTCACGGAGTGGGGGATCGCATAATGGACGTGCAGGAGGTCAAGCGATTCATTCACCGCCACGTTCACCATCTGAGAGGCCAGGGCCAGGGTATACGGGGGATGATTGAACAATGGGTAATTGAGCATCTCCACTTCGTGGAAGTGCAGACGCTCGGACGACTCCGTCATGCGAACCGGAACGGCGTAGCTGATGAAATGAATGTCGTGCCCGCGGGCGGCCAGTTCCAGACCCAGTTCCGTAGCCACGACTCCGCTTCCGCCATAGGTGGGGTAACAGGTTATGCCGATTTTCATGAGCCGTCCCTTGTAGCGCAGGCGCTTCTGCCTGGGCTTTTCCGTGGCACCGGCACTCCTGCCTGTGCCGTGGCCCGAGGCCCTGGGGTCGAAGAGCACCGGCACTCCTGCCTGCGCCGCTTGCTAAGAGGGGGGAGCTTTCTTCTTCGGTGGGCCGCCCGCCAGAACCACAATGCGCGTGATGGTTCTGCGGTCACCCTTCTGGTCGAAATAAACGAGAACGTTGGTACCCGGCTTCAGTTCTGCCAGCTTGAGTTTGTCGCCATCCGCGGTAACCACATGAACTTTCTTCTTGAGCGGAAAGAACTCGGTCGACTTTCCAGTGATGTTGTCGACGTTTAAAACTTCGCTCTCGAAATCGACGGACTTCACGACGCCCATGAAGGCCTGCTGTGACGGTCCGCCGGAAGTAATCTTATCGATAACAGGAACTTTCTTGTGGTTTTCCTGAGCCTGGAGCGAGGAGTGGAGAGGCCAGCCCCACAATGCCAGGGCCAGAAAAAGAAGGAAGAGAAATCTCCCCTGCACCACCCTCTGCAAGGATCGTTCCGGTGAATAGCAGGAAGAAACAGGATTTGGCGTTGCGGCTGACGGGTGCTTCGAGGTTGATGGATGAATCACTGTTTGTGCTCGCGATCCGTATTTACGGCGCAGGTCTATCCTATGCGCGGAAGGCTGCACTGTCAAGCACGCCGCAGACGGAACAGCGTCCTGGTACTTAATGACGGAAATGGCCGTCATGACGGGGTGCTGTGGAAGGGCGGGGCTTCAGCCCCGCCGTCTTCGCGAGCGTGACGGGTTGGGCCTTCAGGCCCTGAAGCCACGTGGCCTCAGGGGCTAAAGCCCCGATGATAAGCGGTTTTTCCATGGCGGGGCTAAAGCCCCGCCCTTCCTAGGATTCCGCAATATGACGCGGACTTTTGTCAGCAGGTGCTAGTTTCCGCGTAGCGCTGGCCTTTAGGCCAGCATCTGCCGACCCTTCGCTCCTCTCAGGGCAGGCTCTAAAGGTCGGCGCTACCCTTCAAATTAGGACACTACCGTAGATGGACAAATCCGCAATCGACAGTCGAGTCATTCCCGCGCAAGCAGGAATCCATTGGCTCTGGATTGATGATGGACCCCCGCTTCTGCGGGGTGACGAGCGTGTATTCTCGTTTCTGCGGCGGGTCGCTGTTCCACACCCGCTCAATACGGCAGCTTGCGAGTGTGTTGTTACAGCCTGCTCAGGTGAGCGGTTTGAATCTGTAGTGCCGGCGTTTAGGCTAGCCCGGGCTGGCCTAAAGCTCGGCACAACAGTTGCGCTAGCCCTGTATGTACTCATCCTGGCCGTTTTCGGGAAGACGATTGCCATCCCCACCGCCCGCGTGCTTGTTTTCATTCTCTTTGTAGATATAGCGGATGGCGGACTTCATGATGAGCAGATTCGGTTCATTCGCCCTGTGGACCTTGATGCAGTTCTTGTCGTACCACTCGATGACGCCGCGGATGATTTCGTCACCACTGAGGACGACCACCATCGGCGTTCGCGATTGCATTTGTTTCAGGTAATAAAAACTCTCGGCACTGGTTTGTTCTGGAGGAGCAGGCTTTTTGCGCTGCATCCGTGCGCCCATCTGGTCCTGCACCTCTGATAAGGTTGGGCGGATAAGTCTTCGGTTCATGATGTAATGCTCCTTCGGCCTGGTCTCCTCGAGGCACGCTCAGAGTTGCCCCACACGCCTTTCCGGTAGACGCTCGCTCGGGCATCCGGGTTTCTTCCCGGCCGTTAAAAGCCTTTCGAGGGAGAAAGCCGTGAATATATTAGATGCTATCACGAAGCATCGTGAGTGGCAATAAAGTTAAGTCGAAAGTCGAGAGTCGAAAGTCAAGAGTCGTAAGTCAGGAGAATCGCAGTTCGAAACCTGTGAATAAGAGTTAAAGGCGGGAAACCGGAAGGCGGCGGCTGGAATGTTGAAGCCGGACTCTCTCCCACTGACACTCGTTTTTCACCTACTGCCTACTGCCTACTGCCTACTGCCTACTGCATTCCCCCTACTGGCCTCTCTGCACTACCTCCAGGCCCAACGTCTCGAAGCCGAGTTGTTGATTGATGTTACGAACCTGCAGGCGGTACGCCTGGTCAAGGCCGGACTTCAGCAGTTCAATTCCCTCGAGCCCCAGGCTCGCGGCCCAAGCCTGAAGGCGCGGCAGGATATCCACGTTGGTCACTTCCTTTTCAGGTCCATGCAGGAGCACTAGAAGCAGATCGCGCAGAAGGGAATAGCCGATGTCGAGCGTGGCTTCGAAATCGTCCCGCCTTTCTGCCAGCGCTTTGGCGGAATCCAAAAGCGGGCGCCAGTCCGTACCGGCGGACGAAGAGGCGGGGCGTCGCGACACCGCAGCCAGAAATTCCAACCAGGGTTTGCGGCGCTGCTCGTAGGCTGCGAGATCGAAGTTCCGGGCCTTGGCCACGCTGCCCGCGGCCACGCGAGACGCGAGAGCCAGTTGCGTATTGCTTAGGCCTCCCCGTTGCGCCAACAGTTCCCTGATCGCAGGCTCCCCCACGGGCTGAAAGAGAATCTGCAGACAACGCGAGCGGATAGTGGGACGCAACTCATAAGGGTTAGAGCAGATGAGAATAAAGGAGGTTGTTTCGGGCGGTTCTTCGAGCACTTTGAGCAGCAGGTCTGCAGCTTGCCAGTGAATCGTCTGCGCGTCATCGATAATAAATACCCGGCGCGCGAACTCGAAGGGCCGCGTGTAAGCGATCTGGCGCAATTGGCGAATCTGGTCCGTCAGAATGAACCGCGTGAGCGGCGCGATGATCTGGAGATCGAAATAAACCAGTCCTTCCACGCGCCTTGCCGCCTCTTTGATGTCTCTGCGGCGCTCGAGGTCCTCTTCCGCCAGGGTGAACATCTCTTCAGCCTTGCGGCAACGCGCGCAGTCGTCACAGAAGTCGTTTCCGCCGCGCTCGCACACCAACGCTTTGGCCAGCATCCGTGCCAGAGTCTTCTTGCCCACTCCTTCAGGGCCTGCAAACAGCAAGCTCCCGGGCAGACGGCTTCCCCCCGCCATCTCGCGCACGCACTCGAGAGCTTTGGAGTTTCCGATAAATGATTCGAAGGGCATTTTAGATGTTAAATTTCAGATTCTAGAACAATAGGACACTCGGGGCTAGGGTGATGTTGGTCTTGCTTTGAGCCGCCGAGCCAGAAAATTGTCAATGAGCTCGCGAATCTCTGCTTGCACATCCTCCACCGGCTCATCTGCACGTACTACCTTGACCCGTCGAGGTTCCTTGTGGGCGATGGCCAGGTAGCCGCGGCGCACTCTTGTGTGAAAGTCCAAGCCCTGTGCTTCGAACCTTCCCTGGTTTGATTTCCGCTGTGACTCGCGGCCTTCGGCCCGGCCGAGTGACAGGCGGGGAGCAAGATCCAGCAGAATCGTCAAGTCGGGTTGAGTGCGCCCGCTGACGACGCGGTCGAAGGCTCGAACGGTTCGAGCACCCAACTTCCGCCCGTATCCTTGGTAAGCGAGCGAGGCATCGTTGTAACGGTCGCTGACCACAATTTCGCCCCTTGCCAAGGCCGGCCGGATGACCTCCTCGAGGTGCTGGGCGCGCGCCGCGTACATTAGAGCCAGCTCCGCCAGGGACGAAAGATGAGTGGTCTTCGAATCCAGGAGAATCTTGCGAATGCGCTCGCCCAGCTTCGTTCCGCCCGGCTCGCGCGTCACTTGCACAGGGAGCCCCCGCTTCTTCAGGTGCTGAACCAGAAGACGCAGTTGCGTGCTCTTCCCCGTCCCGTCTATGCCTTCCAGCGTGATGAATAGGCCGCGTCTCATTTGGTTCGTCTCGAGCGTGCGGAGAATGAATGTGAAGGGCATCGTACCATCCGTGGTTACCTTCGTACAAGGGAGCACTCTGGGCCACGATGGCTATCTCGAAATCACGGCCCTCTCCCTTGGGTTTGGCGTGGGAACAGCTCAACTCTGTCATTCCGAGCCCTTCGCTGTCATCCTGAGCGAAGCGAAGGATCTCGCTCTGGGTCCTCAGGGTAAACTCCGCGAGGAATCTCGCTCTGAATGTTTTTCTAGGCAGTGCGAGATTCCTCGTCGACTGCGGCTCCTCGGAATGACACACCACTCGACTTTCGCACAGAGTCGTGCGGCGAAATGCCACCTGGACTGTTATACTTTCGTCCTGGGAGACCAACCGCCGAGGTTTGTCATGCTGGATATCAAGGAAAACGTGGCACGAGTGCAGGAGCGCATCGCCTCCGCCTGCCAGCGCTGCGGGCGCCGGCCGGAAGACGTGAAGCTGCTCGCCATCTCGAAGACCTTTCCAGCGGAGTGCGTTCGCGTTGCGTACGAGGCGGGGCTGCGCGAGTTCGGTGAGAATCGCGTGCAGGAAGCCCAGGCCAAGCGCCCGGCGCTGTCAGACTTCAGTATCACGTGGCATTTGGTGGGACACCTTCAGACCAACAAGGCAAGAACCGCAAGGGAGCTGTTCCACTGGATCCACTCCATCGATTCGTTCCGGCTCGCCCAGAAGTTGGAACAGGCGGCCGCTCCAGGCAGCGACCGATTACCGGTGCTGCTGGAAGTCAATCTGGGCGGGGAAGAGAGTAAGGCCGGGCTTGGAGAGAAGGAAATACTCCCGCTCGCCGAGCAGCTAAGCCGGCTCCCTACACTGGACCTTCGAGGCCTGATGGTCATTCCTCCTTTCTTCGACGATCCCGAAAAGGTGCGGCCCTATTTTCGGCGGCTGCGCGAATTGGCTCGGGAGATTGAGGCAAGGAACATACCTAACGTTTCCATGCGCGAACTCTCAATGGGCATGAGCCACGATTTCGAGGTTGCTATCGAAGAAGGCTCAACCATCGTCCGTGTCGGAACCGCTATCTTCGGGGCACGGGGCGGGGTGTAGGCAGAAAGCAGAAAGCAGAACCCCCCCACAACCGGTCTCGTTTTGTCAACAACCGCGGACAACTGACTACTGACAACTGACGACTGACAACTACAGACTGATGACCGACAACTACAAAATCGAAGGTGAAGCTGTTTCATTCTGGCTCAAGGTGAAACCTCGCTCTGCTCGCGAACGCTTGGCCTATGACTCGAACGGAGAGTTGCGTCTCGAACTGCATGCCCCTCCCAGCGAAGGCGAGGCCAACCAGGCCTGCGTCTACTTCCTGGCGCGTGCGTTGCGTTTACCGCAATCGTGTGTGACGATCGTCTCGGGGCAAAGGTCTCGTCGAAAGCTCATTCGCATTGTGGGCCGTTCAGCGAAGGAAACCATCTCTGAGCTTGAGGCAGTGGCGAGGGGCGGGTAGCGCGGACCGCGGGTTTCGAACGCCGCCCACGGTCTGAGCACGCGACGTTGGCGTTTGGTATACTTGACTCTGACCTTCAACACTGGGAGCCCACGTGAAAACGGCATCGAAGAAAGCGTTCTTAGTTGTCGCAGGTCTGGTGTTTGCGTTTGCAATCGTCATGCTGCGCGAGCATCTCGTCCCCGCGCAGTCAGCTCCGACGACGGGGAAGACGGCCGAAGAGGCTTACAAGAACATCCAGGTTCTGAAGGGTGTTCCGGCCGATCAGGTGATTCCGGCGATGCAGTTCATGTCGGCATCGCTCGGAGTTGACTGCGAGCATTGCCACGTTGAGCGCCAGTTCGACAAAGACGACAAGAAACCCAAGCAGACCGCGCGCAAGATGATTCAGATGATGTTCGCCATCAACAAAGACAACTTCAGCGGGCATCGCGAGGTTACCTGCTATTCCTGTCATCACGGCGTGGCCGACCCTGTGGGAACGCCGCTGGTTGCTGACGCCGAGACACCGCCGGTACCGCGAGGGGCCATGAATCCGGAGGATGCCAAACCCGCCGCCATGCCGCCCGCCGATCAGATCGTCGACAAATATCTTCAAGCTTTGGGCGGCGCGGAGGCTCTTGAAAAGATCACGAGCCGGGTCGAAAAGGGCAAGTTGACAGGCTTCGGCAATCGCGAGTTCCCCATCGAAGTTTTCGCCAAAGCCCCGGACAGTCGCCTCTCCGTGATGCACATGCCGAACGGCGACAGCACGACAGCTTACGACGGCCACGCGGGATGGTTGGGCTTTTCACAGGGGCCGCCGCACGTGATGTCCCCGCCGGAAGCCAACTCCGCCCGGATGGACGCGGACTTCCACTTTGCCCTGCGATTCAAGGATAACTTCAGCCAGCTTCGCGTCGAGCATCCGGAGAAGGTCGGCGACGAAGAAACCTATCTCGTTAATGGTGTGAATCCAGGCCAGCCCCCTGTGCGGCTGTACTTCAGCCAACAATCGGGGCTGCTGGTGCGCCTGGTGCGATACGTCGAAACGCCTCTTGGCCGCAACCCTACTCAGATTGACTACGCTGACTATCGCGACGTCGACGGCATCAAGGTTCCGTTCCGCTGGACCTTGGCCCGCCCGGGCGCGCGCTTCACCATTCAGGTTGACCAGATCCAGCAAAACGTTCCCATCGACGATACGAAATTCGCCATGCCGCCCATGCCCGCCCCCGCGGCACATCCAGCTTCGCCTTAACGCGTATTAACCATGCGCCTTTTCACCTCACCTGCACGCATCCGGTTGGTGTAGGGGTAGGGCTTGCCCTACCCCGTGGGTCCGAGTAAGCCTCCGGGGACGGCAAGCCGCCCCCCTACATTGCGCATTGTGATTGGGGCCATAGAGTTACGGCTTGCCAAAGGGTGGCGTATCGTTATACTTTTCACCCTCACATCAGCATCGCACCTGGAGGTTGGTCATGATCGATTTTCATTTTCCGCGCCTTTCGATGGCTTGGCGCTGGCTTGCCACTCTTTCAGTGTGCGCCTTTGTGGGCACGCTGCTCGCCGCGTCTTCGGGTCCGCTGGGCGAACTCCAGCGCGAGACCGACGTGGGCGGGCCGTTGCGGGCTGGGTCGGCCCACTACGACGCCTCGCGCGGTGAATACCGCATCACGGGCGGCGGCGACAACATGTGGGGCACGACGGATGCGTTTCATTATGTCTACCGGCAGGCGTCAGGGGATTTGACTCTCACGGCCTCGGTGCGTTTTCCGACAACCGGCGGGAACGAACATAAGAAGGCAGGATGGATGGTCCGGCAGCAGCTCACCCCTAACTCACCCTACGCGGACGTGGTGCTGCACGCCAGCGGACTCGCCAGCCTTCAGTACCGGCTCACGGAAGGCGGCGAAACGCAGGAAATCCAGTCCAAGATCAACATGCCTGCGATGATAAGACTGGTCCGCCTGGGGAACGCGTACTCGTTCTGGGCGGCGCGCGCGGGTGGTCCGTTGGAATTGGCGGGGACTGTTGAAATCCCTTTGCACGATCCGGTTTATGTCGGGCTGGCGGTGTGCTCCCATGATGCCAAAGTCCTGGAGGAAGCCGTGATTTCGAAGACGAGTTTGCTCGAATTCAAAGAGGAAGACGAGCGCGACCGCCCGGTGGAAAGCCGCCTGGAGGTCATCTCCACTGACGGAAGCGAGCGCCGCGTCGTCTATCGCGCCGAAAAGCGTTTCGAGGCGCCCAACTGGTCGCGGGATGGAAAGTACCTGCTCTTTAACAGCGGCGGGAGGCTTTACACCTTGCCTATAGAGGGTGGAGAGCCTCGACCTCTGGATACGGGAGAGGCGAACCGTTGCAACAACGATCATGGATTCTCGCCGGACGGGCAGTGGCTCGCGATCAGCAATTCGCCGGGCGAGGATTCAATGATCTACGTCCTTCCGGCCGTGGGCGGCAAGCCGCGCCGCGTGACCGAGCGCGGGCCCTCTTATTGGCATGGCTGGTCGCCGGATGGCAAGACAATCGCTTATTGCGCGGAGCGGAACGGCAACTTCGATATCTACACAATTCCGGTGGAGGGCGGGGAAGAACGGCGGCTGACCGATGCCCCGGGCCTGGACGACGGTCCCGATTATTCTCCCGACGGCCAGTACATCTATTTCAACTCGGAGCGTACCGGCTGGATGCAAATCTGGCGCATGCATCCGGATGGGTCCGGGCAGGAGCCGGTGACGAGCGACGATTACTCCAACTGGTTCGCCCATCCCTCGCCCGACGGGAAGTGGCTGGCGTTCCTGTCTTTCGACAAACACGTGAAGGGACACCCGCCCAATAAAGACGTGACGCTGCGCCTGATGCCCGCGTCGGGCGGCGAACCGCGCGGCCTGGTAAAACTGTTTGGAGGGCAGGGAACAATGAATGTTCCCTCCTGGTCACCGGACAGCAAGCATCTGGCCTTCGTGAGCTATCGGCTGCTCAAACCGTAAACTAGCATTGAGATTTCGAATCATGTCATCCTTCGCTCCGCTCAGGATGACAGCCGTTGAGCTTTTCGTGCCTCTCGCAGGGCGGCCACAAGCGCCGCCCCGATCCGCTAAACCCACGTCCGCAATCCGATGACACCCCAGTAGGCAAGGTAGGCGGTGGTAATCAGCAGGGCCGCCGTGACGACGATCGAATACCCGCGCACGCCTCGCCGAACTGTTCCGGCAGGCGCACGCCACAACGCGATGGCGCTCCCGAGCGACGCGAGGGCGAACAAAAGTGTGACCAGAAAGAGAGCCATGGACCACGCGGTGAGGTTTCCCAAACGTTCGATCAAGTCGGCCCCGCACAGGATGAAGATGACCACAACACCCACCAGACTCAAGACGGCCAGAAGCGGCCAAACCCGCATGGCGCGCTCCTGCGGGCGGCGGCGTTTTTTGCTGAGACCTCCCAAGATCCAGAAGGGCGCGTAGACCAGAATCGACAGCACGGAAATTACAATAAACGCGGTGAGCACAATCTCGAGGAAGGCCAACCACGTTGGGATCTGCTTCAGGACGACCGTACCCACCTCGATGAAACGGCCCTCGGCGTTTGGGGTGAGCAAGGCGAGAGTGGCTGCGGGCTCAGCCGGGTCCTTCTTGGAAACATGCCGGAACTGCCTGCCGGAGACGGGAACGAAGGTCTCGTTCAGGTCGCCTAAATTCGAGGTGAGAAGTTTGCCGTCCTTGAAACTTACCATGCCAAGCCCTGCCACACGCTCCAGGAAGTGGGTCATTTCATTGCGGGGCGAGTCCGGTTCATACCAACCCGCGTACTCAGCGGCGTCCGGCGGCAACGATGCAACAGGAGGAAGCGCAGGCCTCTCGATCTTGGCGGTGACGTAGGCGCGAATCGTCTTGCCGGCGCGGGAGAACGCATCTCCATTTCCGGAGTTGATGCTGTAAAAGTAGCCGACGCCGTATTCGGGCATGTAGGCCATCTCGGTAAGCCCGCCGTTGACGCCCCCGTTATGCCCGTGATACACGAAGCCCTCGTGGATGCTCCAGTAGTTGCTCAGGCCGTATCCACTTTTCAGGCCGTCTTTAGCGGCCCAGGTGCTGGCGGGGTTCTCCATGCGATCGATGTCGGCGGCCGGAACGATCTGGACGCCGTTGGCCATGCCGCGGTTGAGATAGAACTGAACATAAGCCGCCATATCGCGGGCGGAGGCGTTGATCGAGCCTGCGGGGCGATAAACGATGTTCCAGTAAGGGTAAGGCGTCTTGCCGTCGGGGTGATAGAGAGTCGTGGCGGTTCCTTCGGGCGGTGGGAAGTAGGTCGCAGTCTTCATCCCTATCGGCAGAAAGAGATTCCTCTCGACGAAATCTTCGAAGCGCTGATTAGTGATTTTTTCCACGATGTAGGCCGCGACCGGCGGGCCGGAGTTGCAGTAGGCCATACGCGTTCCGGGTGGCCAGCGCGAAATGCGCGAACGATGATAGGAGTCCAGCGCGTCGCGCAAACCCAGGGTGGGAGGCGCATCGACGGCGTATTCGTGCAGGTGCATGTCGTCCCAGCCGGTGGTGTGCTCGAGAAGATTGACCACCCTCACGGGATCACTCGCTTCCCAGCGGTTTTCAAACCAGGCCTCGGGCGCCAACTTGCGGACTGGATCGTCGAGCGAAAGCTTGCCCTGCTCGGCCAGCATCAGGATGGAAAGCGACGCAAACGCTTTGGAAGTGGATCCAATGCGGAACAACGTATCAGGGGTCGCCGCGTGATGATGGGCCACGTCTGCCTCGCCCAGCCCGGCAACCCACTCCGGCCCGTCCCGGTGCACGATGGCTACGGAGATTCCCGGGGTATGCGAGTCCTTGAGCAACTTCTCGAGTCGCTGCTGGAGTTCGGCGATGGACTGTGCCGGCTGCTGTTTGTCGTTCTTATCCTGAGCAAAGCGGAAACTGGCCGACGTCAGCAGAAGGATTACGGGAATGATTCGTTTCATGATTGCCCTTCCTGCCAGAACTTCTCAAACCGTTCGAGCGATTTTTCGCCCAAACTCCGGTCGAATTCGCGGAGCCAGTGGTGAACGTAGTCACGATCGACGGTACGATTCTTCAAAAGGGCGCTTCGCACATCTTCGAGGTCACGCGGGCGCCCGGCAAGTATTTTGTGGATGATCAGATCTTCCAGCGAAGCAAAACACACTTCTGCTTCGCCCATGGTCACCCGCCGCGCGCGCTTCAGGGCCTGTTGTTCGTAAAATGAAAAAGAAAAGATGAGGTTAACCCGGATGCCGGTGGAGGGATCGAGACAGGGCAAAACCATCGTCCTGCCCACGAATTCAGCCGGCGTCTCGACCAGTACGCGCCAGCCGTTAGCTCGAACCCAGCCCAGTAGTTCTCTAAGCCGACCCGGGTCCGTCCCGAGCGTTACGTCGATATCGCGCGTCAAGCGGGGCTCGCCGTGAAGTAGCACGGCTTGTCCGCCAATGATCATGTAGGGAATGCCGAGGCGTTCAAGGCCCTGGGCTATGGATTCAAGAAGTTGTTCGAACATTGAGTGCTCTGGCAAGCCGCAACCGGCTCTCTAATCCCTCCAGGGACGGCGGCTGGGCCATAACGCCGAGCGCCCGAGCCTCTTCGTACATCGCCTCAACCAGGCGCAGGTTGGCGCGGAAGCCGGCAGGCTGGCGCAACAGCGTTTCCCTCTCCCACTTTTCCCAGAACAAAGGGTCTTTGATCACGAATGTTGTTTCCTCCAGTCTGAGATTCTATTCGCCGGACCTCCCCGTTGCAAGCGAAGTCAGCTTGGAAGGGAGGCTGCCCTTAGAGGTAGCGCCGACCTTCAGGTCGGCAGAGCGAGCCCGAGCTGACAAATTGGTTTGCTTCGTACCTTGGAGTGGCGCTAGTCTAATCGATGTGTTAGTCCTCGCGATTCTAATCGCTTCATTTCTGATCTTTCGGATGCTCGGTTTTGCAGGCGTATCGATATTCGCCTCGTGGCATGCGTCAGCCCGCGATGCGTTGGCCGTCATGCTCTTCTTTACGGGAAGCTGCCACTTCACCACCATGCGGCGTGATTTTATCCGAATGGTCCCGCCCTGGGTTCCCTGGCCGGGCGCGGCGGTTTATTTTACGGGGGTCTGTGAGGTTGCCGGCGCCGTGGGTTTGCTTGTGCCCGCTCTATATCGCGTTGCCGGCGCTTGCCTGATTGTTTTCTTTCTTGCCATTCTGCCGGCCAACATCCACGCCGCCATGGCCGGCATAACCCTCCGGGGAAGTCCTGCGACGCGGCTGCTGGTGCGAATTCCAATGCAAATCCTATTCATCGTCTGGGCATGGTGGTCAACCCTGGCCTGATTCTTTACGGGTACTCGAGACGCAGCGGTGAGCCCGCAGAGCGGGCGACAGCGTGTAGCCCACGGCGCAAGAAGGTGTGAAAAAATCGTCTGTCATGCTGAGCGAAGCGAAGCATCTGCATTTTATCTCTTTGAAAACAAACAAATGCAGATTCCTCGCTTCGCTCGGAATGACAGGTCGTGGCGATTTTTTCACAGCTTCCAAGCCGTGGGACGTGAGACCCTACCCTCACCCCCGTCCCCTCTCCCGCCCAGCGGGAGAGGGGTGCCGAAGGCGGGGTGAGGGTCATCCATCCCAGGGCTTGCGCCCTGGGCTACTCTATGCCGCCCCTGACGGGGCTTCGAAAAACGCTTGCGAACGCGAACGACCTACTTTACGGTCTTCTGAGTCAAGAGAAGAGGGGTCCACCGGAGCGCGGCTCAGGAGGTTCCGATCACCGACTCCACCACGGATACCAGTTGGTTGATATCGATCGGCTTAGAGACGTAGCCATCCATGCCCGCGGCCAAGCAGCGCTCCTGATCGCCCTGCATGGCGTGCGCGGTCATCGCCACGATCGGCAGGTGGCCTCCCGTGGTCCTTTCCCGCTCCCGGATGGCAACGGTTGCTTCCAATCCGTCCAGTTCGGGCATCTGCACGTCCATAAGAACCAGGTCAAACGGTTGCTCCCCGATCTGCTCCAGCGCTTCACGGCCATTGCGGGCCACGGCCACGCGATGTCCATGTTTTTCGAGCAGTCGCGCAGCCAACACTTGGTTCACCGGGTTGTCTTCGGCGAGCAGTATACGCAAGGACGGAGGCTCTTCGCCGACCGACTGCGGGTTGGCGAGGCCCAGCGCGCTCTCCGCCGTCTCGAAAATATGGGGTATGCCAAAGCGCGCAGTGAAGTGAAAGGTGCTTCCTTGGCCGGGCACGCTTTCCGCCCACAAGTGGCCGCCCATCATATACGCGAGTTGGCGCGAAATGGTCAATCCCAAGCCGGTTCCGCCGTAGCGCCGCGCGGTGGTGCCGTCGGCCTGGGTGAAAGCTTCGAAGATGCACTCCAGTTTCTCAGCCGGAATGCCGATGCCGGTGTCCTCGACGCTGAAGTGGAGTTGCGCGAAGTCTTCCTCCACAGAGCCGAGTTGCACCTTGAGGCTGATCCGGCCTTCATTGGTGAACTTCACCGCATTGCCCAGCAGGTTCACCAGAACTTGGCTGAGCCGGCTGGGGTCGCCGAGCAGCAAGTCGGGTACGCCAGGCTCAGCCACCCAATCGAGCTCCAGCCCCTTTTGCTGGGCGCGCAACACAAAGCTCTTGAGAATGGGTTCGATGCTCTCCCGCAGCCTGAATTGAATAGATTCCACTTCCAGCCTGCCGGCTTCGATCTTGGAGAAATCCAGGATGTCGTTAATGATGGTGAGCAGAGAATCGGCGGAAGCTTTGACCATGCCGACGTATTCTGCCTGCTGCGGTGTGAGCGGCGTGTCGAGCAGGAGGTCCGTCATACCCATGACGCCGTTCATGGGGGTGCGAATCTCGTGGCTCATGTTGGCGAGAAAGTCGCTCTTGGCGCGGTTCGCCGCCTCCGCGGCCTCCTTGGCCTGCTGCATCTTGATCTCAACCTGCTTGAACGCGGTGATGTCCATCATGGCGCCGATCATCCGGACGGGCCGGCCGGAGTTGTCGCGCATGACGTAGCCCCGATCCAGAACCGGGGCGTATTTCCCATCGCCGGTAAGGAAACGATACTCCGCCGACCATTTCTCGACGCCGCCTTCGATGGCCGCCTGACGGCTGTCTTCAACTCGCTTGCGGTCCTCCGTGTGCACGTGTTCGAACCACCAGCGCGCATCCACGCCGATGGTGCTTGCTTTGTGCCGAAAGGTGGTTTGGATTCCGCTCGTCCAACGGATCGCCTGCGTTTCAAGATCCCAGTCCCAGATCGCGTCGTTGAGGGCCCGGCCGACGTATTGGAAGCGCTTCTCAAGCTCCGCTTCACTCTCCAGGCGGTGCCGGATGTCCTCCGTTTGCGCGCGCACGCGACGCCGCAGCACCACCACCCAAACGCCCACCGTGAACGCAATTCCAACCAGCAATGCCGAGACTACCCCGGCCTTTCGCAACGTCCACCAGGAGGGCCTTGCGAGCACCACAAGGCTCTCCGGTGAGTCCAGCAGGATGTTAAAAGTGTCGGGTTTGCGATTGCGGTCCACATTGACCGAACAGATCCCGGTTACCCGCAAACGACTCCCCAACAGCCGGGACCAGTCCTCGTTAGTCTCCCGCTCATCGATCCGGGCCTCAAATATCACGTCGCCATCCTGGAGCACCAGCGTGCGGTCTGATCCGCTATGCTTCACATCCCGCACGGTCGCATCCAAGCCCACCCGCAGCGTATCGAAGGCGCCGGATTGCGCTTTCTGGGCAGTAATGTCGAGGGGCGGCGGAACCGGCGCAGTCCCCGTCCGCCGGAAGAGGGCTTGTCGAAGGACCGGTGTGTAATCGCCCACCTCGGCGAAACCGACCACGTCGACCCGGTCCCCGGCGCGGAGCAGCGCCTTGGTGTGCCCCGGGATGTAGAGCCCCTGCCGCTCATTCTGGATGAAGACGCCCTTGGGCCGCTGAAGGGTGACCGTGCCCTGCACGCGCACCCGGTGCTCGGAGGTATTGTGGGCCGTGAAAGCCAGCAGGCTGCTGATCGGCCTGACAGGAACTGAGAATGGGTCGGCCGGCGGCGGTTCCTCGACACTTACCTGGCGGGCCGAGGGCACCGCCAGCCAGAGCCCCGTCATCTGGTAGTTGTTGTTATACAGCGTCGCACAAACCCCGGCGATTCTCACCTTGGCATCCACCAAACGGTCTCCGCTCAATCCCTGCTGGTCCATAACCGAGACAAGCAACCCCCTTCCCTCTACGATCACATAAAGGCTCAGCCCGTCATGGTCCGGTTCGAAGTCCTGCACAATGCCTTCGACTTGGACCCACTGGCTGTCCTCGCGGGTTGAGAGCATGTCGCCAAAACTCACTTTGCGAGGCTGCGGCAGCGGCGCCTGCCCCAATACGCGGTACCGGGGTTTCCCGATTTGTGGGGCAAAATCGGGCTCCTCGGTCACCCCATCGATTTCAAGCAGATCTCCAGGCCCGAGGTTATGGCGTGTATCGTGTCCGTTGACGTAGATTCCGGCCGTGGCGTCCTGGACGAAGAAGTCGCCGACGTTGAAATCGACGTAGGTGATGACCGCTCGCAAGTGGACCGGGTAGCCGCGATTGGCTTGATCGGGGGTCAGTTCGCGGACTTGTTCGGCGGTGGTAAGGGTAGGCATTGGGGGCGTTCCCGGGTTCTGACCCCACCCCGCGCTGGCTCTGAGAAGCAACACCATCAAGACGAGGCCCGCACGGAGCATGGGGTCAGAACACTCTGTGCGCCATCGACCGAACTGACAATTCATCGCCATACGTGACTCAATGCACGCCGCAGTCCTGCTATGTACATCGGCAGCAATCGGTTATCCCTAAATTGTTCCAATAGCCAAGGGGACAGCGGACAACCCAATCCGTCGATAATTGGCCCGCCGTAGGGGGGCGGCTTGCCGTCCCCGCGTTTCTGCTGCTCCTGACAAGGGTAGGGCAAGCCCTACCCCTACACCGCCCGGGTCCTGCCAAACTGCAATCTCGGCGGGGAGGAGACGGCTTTGGGCTAGTCCAAGTGTCTGGAGTGAAGGAACTCGCGCACCACTTCCTGAATGTCCTTGTGCTCGCCGTCCACGCTGTAGTTCATGCGGCGCATATCCTCATCGGAAATAGTACCGGCCAACTGGTCGAGTGCCGCCGCGACTTCGGGATGGCGAGTCAAGGTCTCCTTGCGCACGATTGGAACCGCCTGATAGGGAGGGAAGTAGTGCCGATCGTCTGCAAGCACGACCAGGTCACGCGCGGCAATCAAACCGTCAGTAGAATTGCCCGCGACTAGATCGACCTGTTTCTCAACGAGAGACTTGTACAACAAGCCCAGGTCCATGATTCGCGGCGGACCCTTGAATCGCAGCCCGTAGGTGCGAACCAGACCCTGATAGCCGTCCTGGCGTTCCATGAACTCGTAGCCGAACCCAGCTTGCCATTGGGGCGCAAAAGCGGCGGCGCCGGAAATCGTCCGGAGGCTCAGCCGCCTTGCGTCCGCCCCGCGGATGACCAGGGCAAAAGTGTTGTTGAAGCCCAAGGGCTCCTCAACGTCAAGCCCGAAACGCTGCGCGTATTCGCTTTTGACTTGACTGAAGACCTGGAGAGGATCCTTTGACGGTGACTGTTTGAGGATGGCGCCAAGCGCCGTGCCAGTGTACTCAACATAGACGTCGATGCGTCCGGCCAGGATCGCTTGATGACAAATGTAGGTTCCTGCCAGATAGAAGCGGCGGTCGACCGGCAAGTGCGTCCGGGCTTCGAGGTGCTGCGCGAGCAGTTCTCCCAGGATCGCCTGCTCCGTGAAATTCTTGGACCCGACGACGATTCGGTCCGTGCGAACTGGGCCACATCCCATCAGGGCGGCGCAGCAGAGCAAAATGATCAATCTTCGGAACATGTCGTGTGTGGGCCTCACCCACAACCGAGCTGTCATCCTGAGAGAGCGTGATTTTTTTGGATATTGCGAAAAAGTGCCATTGATAACAAAAGAGTTAAGTGCTCGAAAATGGCTAAAAATCCAAAAAAATCACAAACTCTGAGCGGAGCGAAGGATCTCTGCAGTTCGCGGGTGGCACTGAATGCGCTAAGAGTAACTGCACAGATTCCTCGCCCGCGAAAAGCGGCGGACTCAGAATGACAAATTCAAGTTGACGCGCGTCTCAAACGTACCGGAAACGGCGCTCCAGGCGGCCCAATAGGAAATCCGCAGCGAGCGCCATCAGCGCCGCCGGGATGGCTCCGGCAAGGATCACTCGATTATCAACCATCGCCAGACCGCGGAAGATGAATTCGCCCAGGCCGCCCGCGCCAATGGCGGCGGCGATCGTGGCAACCCCGATGGTGATTACCGTTGCCACGCGCACTCCGGCGAGGATTACGCTCATGCCCAAAGGCAGCTCGACCTGGAACAGAAGCTGCAGGTCGCTCATGCCCATGCCGCGCGCTGCTTCGCGAACGCTTTGATCCACTCCCGTGATCCCGGCATAGGTGTTCTGGATGATGGGCAGAAGCGCGTACAGCGTTAAAGCGGTGATGGCGAGCCGGTCCGCTCGCTCGCCCAGCCATGGAGACGACAGAAGGAAGCCGAACAGGGCAAGCGATGGAATCGTCTGCACCACCGTCGCCGAGCCCAGAATGGCCCTGCCGAAAGCGGGACGGCGCGTCACGAGGATGCCCAGCGGCATCCCGATGGACACCGCCAGCAGCATGGAAATCCCCACCAGCCAAAGGTGCTCGAAGGTCAGCTCATAGACCTGCGAGTGATTCTTCCAGATAAATTGCAGGGTGCTCATTTGCCTCCTGACTCTAAGTTCGGCAATGATTTCGCTTAGTTGGTTTAATAAGCGCAATTTCAAATAGCCCTCGGAAGGGCGGGGCTTTAGCCCCGCCGCCTTGGGGTCCAGGGTTAGAAGGGCCTTTAGGCCCTGAAACCAAATCGCTTCAGGGGCTAAAGCCCCGCCCTTCCGTTTCCGACTACTAAGGTCGCTTACGAATTCTGCTAAGCGCTAGCTGGTTAGGGCGGGCCCGAAGGCACCACGATAGGCAGCCACTTCAGGATTCGATGATTGCCTGAACTCCTCGGGCGTATACACTCCCAGCAGTTTGCCGCCTTCGAGCAACGCGACGCGGCTCGCGAGCAGCAGCGCTTCCCGCAGATCATGCGTGACGAAAACGATGGTCTTCTGAAGCCCCTGTTGCAGTCGTTGAAACTCCTGCTGGATCTCAGCGCGCGTCAGGGGATCCAGAGCCCCAAACGGTTCATCCATCAGCAGCAGCGGCGGGTCGGCGGCGAGGGCGCGCGCCACACCCACGCGTTGCCGCTGGCCGCCGGAGAGTTCCCTCGGGTAGCGGCTGGCGAAGCGCTCTGGTTCAAGACCCACCAGTGCGAGCATCTCTCGCACCCGCGCCCGCGTTCTTTCCGCGGACCACTTTTCGAGGCGCGGCACCAGCCCGACGTTGCGCTCCACGGTGAGATTTGGGAAGAGCCCCACTTCCTGTATCACATAGCCAATGCGGCGGCGCAATAAAATGGGGTCGGTGTCGGTGGTGGCCCGGCCCTCGACCAGAACCTGTCCCTGCGTGGGCGCCAAAAGCCGGTTGATGAGCTTTAGAGTCGTTGTCTTGCCGGATCCGCTGCGTCCCAAAAGCACCAAAGTCTCACCGCGACGGACTTGAAGGTCTAATTCGGCGAGCAGCGTCGACCCCGTCTCGATCCGATACGACACGCCCCGAAATTCGATCACGACGTCAGCTTGTTGAGCCATGTTCGTGGAAACTGGACTAAGTCGAAGAGTCGAGAAGTCAAGGAGTCGAAGAGTCAAGAAGATGAGACTCGAAGCTCGAATGGTCTGACTCTCGAAGGCTCGATTCTGAACTTTTCGACTCCTCGACTTCTCGACTCCTTGACTGCTTCGACTACCCCGTTGACTCGCACACCCCCCATGCCGTACCCTGAGAATTCGGGGCTACGACACAATTTGATACTCAGCAGCACAGGGAGGTGCACATGTCCGCACGACAAACGCCGACCGATGCCGACCGCACGATTGCCTCATCCTTAATCGAAAGCCGCGCCCTCACTGACCAGCTCTTTAGCGTCATTCGTCCGGAGAGCTTCTATGAGCGGCCTATTCCGGAGCGCCACCGCATTCTCTTTTATCTCGGACACCTCGAGGCCTTTGATTGGAACCTGCTGGGGCGCAACGTCCTCGGGCTCGACTCCTTTCAAAAAGACTTTGACCGGCTCTTCGCCTTCGGGATCGACCCCGTAGGCGGCGGCTTACCCAGCGATCAGCCTTCCGACTGGCCCTCGATCCCGGAGGTCCGCAATTACAACCAGCGCGTCCGCCAAACGCTCGACGCCGCGCTCGAGAAAGTTTCCTTTCGTGATTCGGGCATGCCCTTGCTCCGCGACGGCTTTGCTCTTCATGTTGCCCTGGAGCACCGCCTGATGCACGCGGAAACCCTTGCGTACATGCTGCACCAGTTGCCGCTCGAAAGCAAACTTCGCCAGACAGACGCTTCGCCACCTTCTGCGCCGCCGCCAGTGCCTGGGTTGGTCAAGATACCCGCGGGTGTCGCGACGCTTGGTATGGCGGCAAACGGCAGCGGCGCTTTCGGCTGGGACAATGAGTTTGAGACGCAGGAAGTCGCGGTTCGAGAATTCGCCATTGATGTCTACAACGTCACCAACGGCCAGTTTTTGGAATTCATGCGCGCCGGAGGCTACGAAGACCGGAGTCTCTGGGCAGACGCGGACTGGGCCTGGAAGTCAGGGCAGGGAATTGCACACCCAGAATCCTGGTCGCTTCGCGGCGACCAGTGGTTCTACCGCGCCATGTTCGAAGAGATTCCGCTGCCGCTCGATTGGCCGGTTTACGTCAGCCACGCCGAGGCCTCGGCCTACGCGCGCTCGAAGGGGCAAGCCTTGCCCACCGAGGCGCAATTCCATCGCGCCGCCTTTGGAACGCCTGACGGCCCGGAGCGTGACTACCCCTGGGGAAACGAGCCTCCCCAACCCCAACTGGGTAATTTCAACTTCCTGCGCTGGGATCCTGCCCCCACCGGCGCCTTCCCCGCCGGCTCGAGCGCCTTTGGCGTAGCCGACCTCGTGGGCAACGGTTGGGAATGGACTTCCACGGTCTTTGCCCCCTTGCCTGGATTTCAAGCCTTTCCTTTTTATCCCGGCTATTCTGCCGACTTTTTTGACGGCAAACATTACGTTATGAAGGGCGGCTCCGCGCGTACGGCGGACCGCCTGCTGCGGCGCTCTTTCCGCAACTGGTTTCAACCGCACTACCCCTTCGCGTTTGCGAAATTCCGATGCGTTTCAAGCGCATCCTGAATGAGGTGTGAAACCATGTTAACCACGGCCATTGCTACTCCTGCCCTGTCCGAGCTTGCCCAGGACGTGCGGGCCGGCTTGTCCAAGCCAGGCCAAAAGGAATTGCCTTGCCGGTATTTCTACGACGCGATCGGCTCGGCCCTCTTTGAGGTCATCACGCATCTGCCGGAGTACGGCTTGAGCCGCGCCGGGGCGCGCTTGCTCCGTAAGCATGCCTCAGTGCTTGCATCGCGAATGCCGGCGCCGGCGGTGGTTGCGGAGTTGGGTTGCGGCAGCGGGAAAAACACACGCTGGCTTCTGGAAGCGCTCCTGCGAAGGCGCCCTGTGACTTACTGCCCCATTGAAATCTCGGGCGCCGCCATGGCCGCCTGCAGGCACCAACTGGACGATCTCGATTCCCTCACTTTCCTGGGCTTTGAACGTGAGTATCTGGAAGGCCTGGTGGAAGTCGCGGCCTTCCGTCCCACCCACGAGCCTCTTCTGATTCTGTTCCTGGGAAGCACCATCGGAAATTTCTCGCGGCCGGAAGGCGTGCAGTTTCTCAAGCAAGTGCGCCGCAATATGATTCCCGGTGATTCTCTGCTTTTGGCCACGGACCTCGAAAAGCCGGTGCGGCAACTGCTTCCCGCCTACGACGACCCGTTGGGTGTTACCGCGGCGTTTAATCTTAATCTGCTGGCCCGGTTGAATCGCGAACTGGAGGCGGATTTTCGTCTTGACCTGTTCCGCCACGTCGCCCGGTATAATCGCGAAGAGCGAAGGATCGAAATGCATCTCCTCTCAACATCAGAACAAACCGTTTCGATTCCGCGAGCGGGCTTTGCGGTGACGCTCAAGCGAGGCGAGACCATCTGGACTGAGAGCAGCCACAAATATAATCTCCCGGAAATTCTCCAAACGGCTCACCAGAGCGGGTTCCGCTCGAGTGCCCAGTGGGTGGACGAAGAATGGCCGTTCGCGCACACCGTGTTGGTTGCGGAGTAATGTGCTCCCCTCATCCGTAGGAGGAGGGGGTCGGGGGTGGTGGCGAATCGGTCAACCACCCTTAGCCCCTCCTTATCAAGGAGGGGAACCGAGCCTCGAATTTGACTGCAATTTTCCCCAAGATTGCTCCCCTGCCAAGTGGTATAACGATCGAGGATAAACAATTTCGAATGGGCGGGAGGAGCTCGAAAATGCATACGATGGCAGCAGCAACAGACACTTTTTTCACGTTATTGGCGGCGCCAGGCCGCTCTCCCGAAATCCCCGAGTCCGCCGACGTCTACGGTTGGCTGGTTGGGAGCTGGGAATTGCAGGTGCTTCACTACAGGGCGGTTGATGTCTCCGCGCTTGGGATGACCGGCGAAGCCCATTTCGCTTGGGTGCTTGAAGGCCGGGCAATCCAGGACGTTCTGGATCATGCCGCGCTGCGCCGAGCGCACGGTTGATATTGACAAGATCAATAATATGTACGGGACTACGCTGCGCATCTGGGACCCGGCCATTCAGGCCTGGCTGATCAGGTGGATCAATCCCGTCCGTTGCCACCTGGAAGAACAGATCGGACGGCGGATCGGGAGGGATATCGTTCAGGTTGGCGCCCGAGCAGACGGCAGTCCTACCCGCTGGAGATTCACCGAAATCACGCCGGATTCGTTTCATTGGATTGGCGAGGCTCTTAATCCGGACGGCCAGACCTGGAAGCTCGAGAGTGAGTTTCGCGCTAAACGAATGCAGGCGTGAACTGCACCGGGGGTTTTGGAGTGCGGCAGCGAAGCTGCCGCCTTGGAAGTGACCCGGAAACCATGAGAACGATTCGCCCATTTACCTGGTTGTAGGGGGACGGCTTGCCGTCCCTCCCAAATGCCGCGGGTAGGGCAAGCCCTACCCCTACGCGTTATAAGAGCGGAGTATTAAATCCAGACACATGAAAGGACGCGAACCCATGGCTAATGACAAAGCTCTAAGACAACACATTCGAAGTCTCCTCAAGGGCGGGAACGCTCACGCGGATTTCGATGCGGTCTTCAAGGACCTTCCCGTCGAACTTCGTGGCAAAAGGCCCAAAGGCGCAGAGCACTCGCTTTGGGAAGTCCTCGAGCACCTGCGCATCGCCCAGTGGGACATCCTCGAGTTCTCGCGCAACCCAAAGCACAAGTCTCCTGATTTTCCGGAGGGCTATTGGGCGCGCGCGGCGGCGCCTCCGGACGAAAAAGCCTGGAACAAGAGTCTCCAATCTTTCCGGGCCGATTTACAGGCGATGTGCGAGCTGGTGGAGGATGAATCCACAGATCTGTTCGCCAAGATTCCACACGGCGATGGCCAAACCATCCTCCGCGAGGCTTTGCTCGTGGCTGACCACAACGCCTATCACTTGGGCGAAGCCGTACTGCTCCGCCGCCTCCTCGGCGCCTGGCACTAGCGTCGTGTCGCGATAGTTCGCGATATAAGTCGAGACGATTCGGCCACGCGGCAACAGCCCCGTCAGGGGCGGCATTAAGTAGCCCAGGGCGTGAGCCCTGGGTTGGACGGCCCTCACCCCGCCTGCGGCACCCCTCTCCCGCCCGAGCGGGAGAGGGGGCGGGGGTGAGGGGGGCCTCACGAACCCACGGCTTACGCCGTGGGCTACTCGCTTACGCCCGTCGGCTGACGGGCTGACACATTCAGCCAACTTCTGAAACGCGATATCAGGTCTTCGCCAGCGGCACTCCACCGTACACTCCGCGACCTCTGTGGTGAGTCTTCTTCGCCCGTCCGCCTCGCTGTGCTAAAGTTTCCTGAGGCACGTGAGTTGCTCGGAAATGTACAATCTTTGCCGGCGGAAGGAAGACTCTATGCACAAGTCGCTGATGGTCGTATCGATGTTGTTTGGTTTGGCGCTCACTCTCAGTTGGGCCGCAAGTGGCGCAGCCCAAACAGCGGGCCAAATTCCGGAAGCTGCGCAGAGTCCGCAACCGGACGCACGGTTCAAAGCCGACATTCTGGTGATTGTCGCCCATCCGGATGACGAGACGGAGGTCACGGGCTACCTGGCGCGCGCGATTTTTGACCAGCACAAGCGCGTAGCCGCTATCTTCGGCACACCCGGCAACAGCGGTGGCGACGCGGTGAGCAACGCCCAGGCTGCCGCCCTCGGCGACATTCGCATTACCGAGGCGCGCGAGGCGTTCGCGTCGTTTGGCGTGCTGCATGTCTGGTGCCTGGGCGGTCCCGACACCCCGGGGCAGAATGTGTTGCATTCGCTCGAGACGTGGAATCACGGTAACGCTCTCTGGCAGACGGTGCGCCTGGTGCGACTTACGCGGCCGGAGGTCATCCTTACCTGGCTGCCTGATTTTGTGGCAGGCGAAAATCACGATGATCATCAGGCTGCCGGCGTCATCGCCACTGAGGCTTTCGACATGGCGGGCGACCCAACGGTGTTCCCGGAGCAAGTTGCGGCGCCGGACAATCGCCTCGGCGTTTCTAATCTTGCGGAAGGCCTTCGACCTTGGCAGGCCAAGAGAATCTATTATTTTAGCGACGCCGACAATACCGATTTCCTTGTCGGCAAGGGCCCTGAGTACAACACCACTGACATTTCACCCAGCAAACATGCGCCCTATTACAAGCTCGCCGCGGAAGAGATGGCGTATCACCTGACTCAAGACGATACGGGCCAATTGGCCAAGCACGCCCTGGCCACGGGCGACTTCACCTATTTCAAGCAGCCGGTTCGTCTTGCCCTGGGTAAATCAGCGGTGGCGAATACAGCCGTCACTGGCGACATCCTGGAAGGCATCACCCCCGGCGCGATTCCGTACGTTCCAGCACGCGGATACCGGCAGGAAGCGCGCCAAGGGGTCTCGGTTGAACTCGGGGGACCATGGGCGTTCTATCGAGACTTTTGGCGGGCGCACAGTCTCGACCACTTGGCTCAGCTCCTCAATCCTCCCGAAATGTCCGTGGGGAATGGCGAGCAGGTTCATGTACCCATCCTGATCCGCAACGACCGCGACGAACCCGCGGAGGTGATTCTCACCTCCACTCTGCCGCCGGGGTGGAAGGAACTTCACGGCACGGCGCGCTACCCCGTGCGGCCGCACGAGGCATACACTGCTCATACGGCTTACGTAACTGCATCAACGGCCAAGCCGGAATGGCAGACGCTCCAATGGAAAGCGGAATCTGGCGGGCAAGTCGTTGGCGACATCACGCTGCGCGTGCGGACTGCAAGCTCAGGCCTCCCGCAATGAAGACGACTAGCGCTTACTTGCAGAAGTAAGCGTTCTAATTCATTGGGCGTCGGAAGGGCGGGGCTTCAGCCCCGCCGCAGAGAACAGGCCACTCCCTGGGGCTTTAGCCCCTGAAGCCGCGCTGCTTCAGGGCCTAAAGGCCCCTTCAACCGTGCCCTGCGTACCGGCGGGGCTAAAGCCCCGCCCTTCCAGGACTCAGAATGATTGCGCTTATTAACACAACTAAGCACTGGCCTCATCGTCGTAGAAAGCAGACGCGATCTGTCCAATCCCAGTTATTGGTTTCTTCGAACAAGCTGAGTATTGCCCGCACCAAGCGACCGATTTCGTTCGGAGGCACGGATTTCTCATCAACGAAGACCACACCCCCGTGCCTGCGACCTTCTTCTGCCCATGCTTTGAGAAGGGGAGGAATGGTCCTTCGGTCGTAAGTAACCAGCGTTAACCGTTGCGCTGCGGCTTCCTCCAGGAAAGCAGAGTCGTCGACGCCAAGGAATTTGCCGTTCTCCCATTCGGACATACAATGCACCACAATGGACCGACGCTGGCGGCGGAGGCCAACTGCTACCTCGTGGGAGATGTGCTCGTCGAGAAGCAACCTGAGCACTTCAGTTCGCCCTCCCCTTGCGGTCCACGAAATCGACCGTCTGGGGCGCCATGCGCTTCAGCGTGGTCAAGTCGATCGAATCGTTCTCTGACAGGGACTCGGCAATTTCTGCCGGAAAGGCCTCCGCGTAATTTATGGCAGCGCGGACCTTCAGTTCCGGCCATTGAAGGTGCCGGGCCACCTGAGCCGCGTCAGCCTTGTAACCGCGGAGGAGCAGCATCACCTCCCACACTGCGAGGCTGCTGCCTTGGACATACGCTTGCCGCCCTGCGGCCGAATCTCGAAAGTCGATGAATGCGAATTCCGACCGTCTCAAACCTTCCTCAACCAGGCGGGCGCTGGTATCGCTCGGGGTCCAGCCGTGCTGTCTCGCCAGGCGTTTCAGGCGCTTTCCGCTGGCTATAGGTAAGCGCATACTCACAACCATGGACCGACTCGCTTTCATAGGCTCATCCTCCAACTTGTAACTCTTGTAAGGATTGTAGCATTAGGTGCCGGGGTGTTTGAAGCAAATGGTTCCGCGGGAGCGACGCTTACCACAGCCAGCGCGAGCCGCGGACTCCAAGATCGACGATCCGGGCTAGCACCCCAATCCGCTGATAACCCTCGCCGTAGGGGGACGGCTTGCCGTCCCCGCATTTCTGCTGCCCTCGACGAGGGTAGGGCAAGCCCTACCCTACACCGCCCGGGTCAAGCCGCGTGCGGGGTAGAGGCCAGGGCCATGGGTCCTAGCGCTTTCGACCTCGCTTATCGACGGATTGGAAGCTAGCAGCAAAGCCCTTTTCATGAACGGGAAAGTGGAGTACCTTGTGGTGTTATCTTCGGCATAGCGCCGGTCTTGAGGTCGACAAATGTGTAACGCCGGCCTTCAGGTTGGCAAGTGCTTAGAGGCTTTTTCAAAATCGCCCGGCAGAGGAGAGATTTCTGACTGTCGCCCAGGATCCCGGGAAACCGCCCGAGCTCTCAGCCCTGCAGGGGCTGGACATGAGTAGCCGGGGGCAACGCCCCCGGAAACCTCGCCCCCCTCACCCCCTTCCCCTCTCCCCGCCTGCGGGGAGGGGGGTGCCGAAGGCGGGGTGTGGGGTCGGGTCCGGGGGTTTCACCCCCGGCTACTCAATTTGCTCCCCTCCGGGGAGCACGGCTTCACGCGTAGTCAGCCATCCCCGTTGTAATCGGGTACAGAGAGTTCTGGAACATCATCTAGTGATCTCCCCGCATGCGAGGGGGAGGAAGCGACCCGACCCGTTGGGTCGCCACGAGTAAGCATTCAAGAGGAAGGAGACGTGCATTTATGCGTTCACATGTTTTCGAATTTGCTTTGATGTTAGCGATCATCGTTCCGGGAAGTCTGGTGGTCGCCGCTGCTAGACCGGCGGGTGAAGACGCCTATCTGGGCCGCTGGGACATCACGGCCACGGGTTCACCGTCCGGGTTGCCCAGGAACTGCTGGCTGGAAATAAAACAGCAGAACGGAGTACTGAAGGGCCGCTTCAATCAGGGCGGCGGCGCGGTGTTCGATCTGCCGCTGGTCGCGATCGAGCATGGCGAACTCAAATTCCAATACCCGCAATGGAAAACGAAAACCCCGCAAGTTTGGCAAGGCGCGATAAAGGGCGCGCGCCTGGCGGGCACGGCGCACGTCGACGGGGAAACGCTTTCGTGGACGGGTGAGCGCGGACCGGTGTGGCCTGCGACCGCACCGCAGCGAAAGCCTGGAAAGCCGATCGACCTCTTCAACGGTAAGGACACCTCCAATTGGCTTTGCCAGGACCCGCACCGTCCCATGGGCTGGTCCGTCAAAGACGGCATCCTGATGAACGAAGGCAAAGAGGCCAATAACATCTACACCCGGCAGAAGTTCAACGACTTCAAGTTGGATGTCGAGTTCAACGTCGATCGCGAAAGCAACAGCGGCGTCTATCTGCGCGGCCGCTATGAAATCCAGATTCTCGACGACGTCAACCGCCCCCTCGATGTCCACAGTCAAGGAGCCCTGTACGGATTCATCGTTCCGCCGGTCAAGGCCAGCAAGCCCGCGGGGGAGTGGCAGACCTACCAAATAACCTTGATTGCGAACCGCGTGACGGTGATCCTGAACGGGACCAAACTCTACGACAACGCCGAAGTTCCGGGAATAACGGGAGGGGCGCTCGACGCCCATGAAAAAGAGCCCGGCCCGATTCTGCTGCAGGGGGATCACGGCAGGGTGCAGTTTCGCAAAGTGCGCATCACCCCGCTGATCTGAGGGTGTGGCAACAGAGTCTGTCTTGTAGGGGGACGGCTTGCCGTCCCCGCACTTCCGCTGGTCCCGACGAGGGTAGGGCAAGCCCTACCCCTACACCTTTTCAGAGCAGTGCGAGTCTTCACAAAGACGCGACAGTCATAACTCGGAGTTCCCAATCTTGAAGGCCACGGCGCGCGCACGACCAGGAGGCACAATGTTTCGCACGAAGCGTCGAAGCTCGGGCAGGTATTTCACACCCCTAGTCCTTTGTGGGTGCCTGTTAGGCGGCCCTTTGAAGTCTGTATTCAGCCAAACCGCGCCCCATTACGACAGCGTGGCGATTGATGCGCTGGATCCGGAAGCTTGGAACGGTGTGGTGTTTCTGGCGCGCGCCTTCAACCAGCCTGCTCCTTTCGCTGTGCGCGTCGGCTCGGCGAGCGGCGGCTTTCTTGACGGCAACCAGGTTTTTGATGCCGTGGGAGAAGTCGGACCCCATGCGCCGGACGCTTCTTATTGCCGCCTAGCGTGGCGGCACAATCCCCGCCAGGCGCTGATTACGCTTGAGTGGTCGCGCATCGACGAGACAACGGTCGTGGGCCGTCTAAGCGCGGCCAAAGATTTCCAGCTCGTCTTGGAGGCCTACTTTCCATCTCTTGGGGCGAGCGGGGGCGCGCAGGGAATCTACTCGATCAGCGAATCCCAGCAAGCCATTCTCGGCGAGCGCTACTTTGACGGCGTGTTCGGCGCCACGGCGCGATTTGTGGTGATGGTGGATCGGCCTCTCGAGGGCAGCGGTATATTTCCTTCGCTCGGCCAGTTGCGCGAAAACATGCTAGGCTCCGGCAAGCTGGTGTCTTCGCCAGGCGGCGAGCCCAACGCGGGCGCCGCCGGGCTGCAGTTTACAACCGGCGGCGCGGCGGTACACTTCGTGGCCGCGCTCGGCTGGGACAAGGACACCCTGACCGGCAGGGCCAAGGCTCTGCTTGCTCCCGCCAACATCGACGCCATCCTCAAGGAGAAGTCGGAAGCCTACGCAACCAGCCGGCCGCGCGCTAAGGGGCTGTTCGAGGGCGCGCCGGAAGCCATCGGCAATTCCATGTTCTGGAACACGCTTTACGCTTCCTCGAACGACTTGATTTTCCCCAGCATCAGCCGCCGTTGGGCGCAAAACTGGGGCGGCTGGGTGGTGGGCGAATGGGACTGCTTCTTCGGTTCGCTGCTGACCAGCCTCGAAGACAAGGCGCAAACGGCGGCGGCAATTCGGGCGATTCTTCTGGCCGAGACTGATACAGGTGTCGTGCCCAACATCGCTGCCGCTTCCGGAATAACCCCGGACCGCTCACAGCCTCCGGTGGGTTCCTACATAACCTGGAAGGTTTATCAACGAATCCAGGACCGGCAGTTGCTTGAGTGGGCGTACCCTCGGTTGAAGAAGTGGCACGAGTGGTGGCTGCATGATCGTGGGGACGGCCAAGGGTGGCGCGACGGTTATCATGACAGCCTGCTGGAGTGGGGCAGCGACAAAGGCTCTTCGCCCTCGACGGGCGGCCGGGGCTTTCTGCAGGCTGCCAAGTGGGAAAGCGGCATGGATGATAGCCCCATGTATGACGAGGCTAGTTATGATCCCCAGGCCTACACGATGAACCTCGTGGATGTCGGGCTGAACTCGCTATATTCTCTGGACGCGGAGTGCCTGGCTAAGATCGCGACGATCCTCGGCAAAGACGACGACGCCAAGAAACTCACCGAGGAGTATGATCACAGGAGGCAACTCATCCAGCAGAAACTTTGGAACGAAAAGGACGGCATTTACGAAAACCGTTTCTGGGACGGCTCGTTCTCAAAGCACCTCTCGCCCACGAATTTCTATCCCCTGTTTGCCGGGATCGCCACTCCCGAGCAGGCGAAGCGCATGGTGGAAGAACATCTCCTGAATCCCAAAGAGTTCTGGGGAACTTACGTCGCGCCCACGATCGCGCGCAATGACGAAGCCTTCCCCGACCAGAACTACTGGCGCGGCACCATCTGGGGTCCCACGAATTACATGCTTTACGAAGGGATCAATCGCTACGGATTCGATAAGGTGGCCCTCGAGTACGCGCACAAGAGCTACGACCTTTTCATGGATGACTGGAAGACCAACCAGCACGACAACGAGCAGTATCACGCTTGGGGCGGAAACGGCGGCGGCGACACGCATTACACTTGGGGTGCGCTGCTGTGTTTGGTGGGCCTCGAACAATACATCGACGAGAACCCGTGGGAAGGTCTGCGTTTTGGCGCGCTCAATCCGCCTTCGAGCGGCGAGCTTACCGGTATCGCTTGGGACGGCCATCGGTATGACGTGGCGATCGGTCCCGAGAAAACCACTCTCAAGCGCGACGGTTCGGTTCGATTTGAGGCCGCCGGCGGCGTGGTGGTGCGGAAGTATCAAGCGGACGGTTCGCACATATCGTTCAGCACCAAAGGCGACCGCGCCATCCGCATCACCACTTCGGAGTTTGATTCTGGCGAGCTCAATTTGAAAATTGACAAGAAGCCGGCGAGAAAGGTTCGTGTGCGTCAGGGCCATGCGATCTTCGAAGTTCCCGCCGGAGATCACACCGTCGAGATCAGCAAGTAGTACCTCGTCTCAACAATTCGCAATCTAAGTTGAGACGATTCGGCCACGCGTCAGTAGCCCCGTCAGGGGCGCCATCAAGTAGCCCAGGGAGGGAGCCGTGGGCCACATTCTTGCGCCCGCCCCGGCGGGCTGCGGAACCCGATCGAGCCTATTCGAGCGCCTATGCTCTCCGATACTTGTGCCTGGCCGACAAGATTTCTAGCCTCCTTTCTTGTCGTCTCCGTTTCCCTCTCCGAAACCAACTGCAATGATTTCTGCAACCATTTTCCCCGCTTGAAGAATCTAAGAGAATGGGGCAGAGCAAACCATAATAGCGTCAGGAGAGTTCGGCCGCCTGTGACATGTCGAGACTTCGACCCTTTCCGTCGAAATCCCGATAGAGCAAGCTTAGCTTCGAACACTCCACACGGCGCCGCTGGTTTGTTAAGCCGTTCTTTGCCGGGTTGGAATGCACGCGTTGCGGCGCCCGCCGGATTGGCAGTGGAAGTGCCGAGAATTCTGGTGACCGCAAGTGGAAGTTCCCGTTCGGGCGGCGGTATCGAACCAGTGCGGTGGCACGGAGGAACGTACGGACTGCTTTTGCATAGCGGCGAACAGAACCGCTTGGCCTGCGCTATAGGAGATTGAGACCATCCTCATCATGAACACCGAACTGCCCATCATCTATCTGGCCCGGCACGGTGAAACTGCGTGGAGCCTTACAGGCCAGCATACCGGGGTGACAGACTTGCCGCTCACCGAGCGCGGCGAGCGGAACGCCCGCGCCCTAGGGGAACGATTAGACGGTCTGAAATTCGCTAGTGTGTTCAGCAGTCCTTCGCTGCGCGCTCGCCGCACGTGCGAACTGGCGGGCTTCAGCGGGGCAGCCGAAGTCGACCACGACTTGATGGAATGGAACTACGGGCAGTACGAGGGGCGGCGCACTTCCGAAATCCGCGCCGAAAGGCCGGATTGGGAACTATTCCGCGATGGGTGCCCGGGAGGCGAGTCGCCTGCCGAGGTGGGCGCGCGGGCTGACCGGGTGGTGAGCCGCCTGCGGGCCGTCTTGGGGAACACCCTGGTTTTCTCGAGCGGCCATTTCCTGCGCGTGCTGGCAGCCCGCTGGCTGGGCCTTGAGCCGGCGGGCGGCCGGTACTTTCTGCTGAGCACAGCCAGCCTGAGCGCGCTGGGTTATGAACACAGCCTGTGCCAACCTGTGATTTGCCTGTGGGACGATACCCGACATACCGAAACCGAACCGACTTCCTTGCAGGCCAAAGTTTGAATCCGTTGAATCTCGAGGTGAGATGATGAGAGCGACTCAATTACTTCACAATCTCGGCCAGAGTATCTGGCTCGATAACATCACGCGCGAATTGCTTGAGAGTGGGACTCTCAAGCGATATATCCAGGAATTCTCCGTAACGGGACTAACCTCCAATCCGACCATCTTCGACCACGCCATCAAGAACAGCACGGCCTATGACGCCGCGATCCGTCAGGGTCTGGGCAAAGGTAAATCGGGCGAAGCACTGTTCTTCGATCTTGCGCTCGAGGATATCACGCGGGCCGCGGCGCTGTTCCGGCCGACCCACGACCGGACTGATGGTGTAGACGGTTGGGTGTCGCTCGAAGTATCGCCCTTGCTGGCCTATGACACAGCCAGCACGTTGTCAGCGGCCAAGGATCTGCACGCGCGCGCAGGGCAGCCAAACCTATTCATCAAGATCCCTGGCACCAAGGAGGGCCTGCCCGCTATCGAAGAGGCGATCTTCGCCGGCGTCCCGATCAACGTCACCCTACTGTTTTCGCGCGAGCAGTACGTCGCGGCTGCGGAAGCTTTTTTGCGCGGCATCGAGAGGCGCATCGAAGCCGGGCTCAATCCTAACATGGGTTCCGTCGCATCCTTGTTCGTCAGCCGCTGGGATGCTGCAGTGATGGACAAGGCGCCGGAGCCGCTGCGCGACCAGCTTGGCATCGCCATCGCCATGCGCGCCTATAAGGCGTATCGCGAGCTGCTTGCCTCGCCTCGCTGGCAGCGCGTCTTCAATGCGGGCGCGCGGCCTCAGCGCCTCCTCTGGGCCAGCACCGGAACCAAGGATCCCAAAGCATCCGACGTGCTTTACGTCAAGGCTCTGGCCGCACCCTTCACGGTGAACACGATGCCGGAAGCTACGTTGAAGGCCCTCGCCGATCACGGCCAATTGGGCTCGGTCCTTCCCGCAGACGGGGGCGACTGCGAGGAGGTGCTGGCACGGTTTGCGAAAGCCGGGATCGATGTCGATGCGCTGGCTGCCCAACTTCAGGAGGAAGGGGCGAAGTCGTTTGTCAAGTCGTGGAACGATCTGATGACGGTGATCACCTCCAAGAGCGCTACGCTGAAAGTGGCCGCGGCGCGATGAAGGCTTTTGGAGTGCGGTCTATTAACTGACGGGCCATCGACCCTTGCAGGGTCGTGAGGTTTCCTGCGGCCGGTTACGGGGGCGCTGCCCCACAAGCGTTCACATAAGATCGCCACGATCCTCGGAGCCCGTCAGCCGACGGGCGGCAGAATGTGGCCCATGGCGAAAGCCATGGGATAAAGCACAAGCGTTGTGGGCTAGCCCCGCAGGGGCGGCAGAAATATTGGATGGAGCGCCGGGAGTCTGTCGCCCGTCGGCTGACGGGCTTGATCGTTAACCAACGCCGGCCATCCCACGGCTTTCGCCGTGGGCCACAATCTTTCGGCCCTCCGGGCCTGCGAGAGTGGCGGCGAGAAGCACCTCGCAGAGGGCGGCAGGCTTAGGTTAACGCCTATTGGGGCGCTGCCCCCGGCTACTGAATCCGTCCCTTTCAGGGACGACCTGATGCGCGCGCTACCGAAGATGCGGGAAAGCAGCAGCGCAAGCCGCCGCACTGCAATGAAGGGAGTATTCGCATGGCCACAAACACAGCCACGCCAGCCGCGATGGAAAGCCCCAAATCGCTGCCGGAGCGGAAGGCGTGGAAGGCGCTTCAGAATCACTATAAGAAAGTTCGCAACTTACATCTGCGGAGTCTTTTTGCGGATGATCCCGGCCGCGGTGAGCGCATGACCGCGGAGGCCGTGGGCCTCTTCCTGGATTATTCCAAGAACCGGATCACTAATAGAACGCTCAAGCTTCTCATCCAACTGGCCGAGGAATCGGGCCTGCGTTCGCGCACCGAAGCGATGTTCAGCGGGGAGAAGATCAACGTGACGGAGAAGCGGGCAGTGCTGCACGTCGCCCTGCGCGCTCCCGAAGGGACCTCGATTCTCGTCGACGGCGAGAACGTCGTACTCCAGGTGCACGCCGTGCTGAAGGAGATGGCAAGCTTCGCGAACCGGGTGCGCAGCGGGGAATGGAAAGGGCACACCGGCAAGCCCATTCGCAACGTGATCAACATCGGCATTGGCGGCTCCGACCTTGGTCCGGTCATGGCCTACGAGGCGCTGAAGCACTACAGCGACCGCGCCCTGACGTTCCGGTTTGTATCTAACGTGGACGGCACGGACTTCGCGGAAGCGGTGCGCGATCTCGATCCGGCGGATACGCTCTTCATTGTTTCTTCCAAAACTTTCACCACGCTTGAAACCATGACCAACGCGCACACGGCCCGCGCCTGGTCGCTCGGGGGATTAGGCGGAGATGCGATGTCGGTGGCCAAACACTTTGTGGCGGTGTCAACCAACAAGGCGGAAGTGGAGAAGTTCGGGATCGACACGGCCAACATGTTCGGCTTCTGGGATTGGGTTGGGGGGCGCTATTCGATGGACTCGGCGATCGGGTTATCGACCATGCTCGCCATCGGCCCGGAGCAATTCCGCGCCATGCTCGACGGCTTCCACCAGATGGACGAGCACTTTCGCACCGCCCCCTTCGAGCGCAATTTGCCGGTGCTGATGGGGCTTTTGGGCATCTGGTACAACGATTTCTTCGGCGCCCAAACGGTTGCCGTGCTGCCTTACGAGCAGTACCTGAAACGCTTCCCCGCCTATCTGCAGCAATTGACCATGGAGAGCAACGGCAAGCACGTGACGCTCGAGGGCGCGGAGGTCACCTATCCGACCGGCCCGATTTATTGGGGCGAACCGGGAACCAACGGCCAGCACTCTTTCTATCAACTGATTCATCAGGGGACGCGGCTCATACCCTGCGACTTCATCGCCTTCGGACAAGCCCTGACTCCGCTGGGCCGGCACCACGATCTGCTGCTGGCGAACGTTTTCGCGCAGAGCGAGGCGCTGGCGTTCGGTAAGACGGCGGAGCAAGTGAAGGCGGAGGGCACGCCGGATTGGCTGGTGCCGCATCGGGTGTTTGAAGGCAATCGCCCCTCGAACACCATCCTGGCGGAGCGGCTCACTCCGGAAACGCTGGGGAAACTGGTGGCACTCTACGAGCACAGCGTTTTCACGCAGGGCGTGATCTGGCAAATCAACTCGTTCGATCAGTGGGGTGTGGAACTGGGCAAGGTGCTGGCTCAGCGGATTGTGCCGGAGCTTGAATCCCCGCAGGAGCCGGCGCTCGGCCACGACACTTCCACCAACAGCCTGATCCGCCGCTACCGGAAGCTTAAGGGGGCATCGACATGATGAGGTTTTGACCGGGGTTTTCATGTCGTGGCTTTATGGTGACGGACCAACCCCCTCACCTGTCCGTCGGCTGACGGACACCCTCTCCCCCAAGGGGGCGAGGGCATAAACTCGGGTTATCTTTCCCCCGTCGCCTCCTTGGGGGAGAGGGGTTGGGGGTGAAGGGTGCTGTCATTTAATTCTGCAATCCTCAGTAAACTGCAGCTCAGCGCTACGCGAATTTGAGGGAGGGTTCATGCAACTGGGAATGGTCGGTCTAGGAAGGATGGGAGCGAACATGGTGCGCCGGCTCCTCAAGGGAGGCCACCGGTGCGTGGTCTTCGATCAGTCGCCCAAAGCGGTGGAGGAGTTGGCGAAGGAGAAAGCTGAGGGGAGTTCCTCACTTCCCGACTTCGTGAAGAAACTCGAGAAGCCTCGCGCTCTATGGCTGATGGTTCCCGCTGCGGCCGTGGACGGCACAATCGCCGAACTCTTGCCGCACCTTGAGGCCGGAGACATCGTGATCGACGGCGGGAATTCCTATTACGTGGATGACATTCGACGGTCTAAAGAACTCGCGGGGAAGCGAATCCACTATGTGGACGTCGGCACGAGCGGCGGCGTGTGGGGCTTGGAACGCGGTTACTGCATGATGATCGGCGGGGAAGAGAACGTGGTGAAGCATCTTGATCCGATCTTTTCGACGCTGGCGCCGGGCAGGGGCAACCTGCTGCGCACGCCGGGCCGTGAGACGCTCGACGGCACGGCAGAACAGGGTTATTTGCACTGCGGTCCCAACGGCGCCGGGCACTTCGTCAAGATGGTGCACAACGGCATCGAGTACGGAATCATGGCGGCCTACGCGGAGGGGTTGAGCATATTGCGTGATGCCAATGTGGGAAAGAAGAAAGACACGATCGACGCGGAGACCGCGCCGCTGCGGCGCCCGGAGTACTACCAGTATGACCTGAATTTACGCGACATCACGGAAGTATGGCGGCGAGGCAGCGTCATCGCCTCTTGGTTGCTGGATCTGACGGCGGCGGGGTTGATGGACGACCCCGAGCTTACGCGGTATGCCGGGCGCGTGTCCGATTCCGGAGAGGGCCGCTGGACGATCAAGGCGGCCATCGATGAGGCAGTGCCGGTGCCGGTCCTTACCACAGCACTCTACGAGCGATTCAGCTCGCGCGGGGAGGCGGATTACCAGGACAAGCTGCTTTCCGCGATGCGCTTCGGATTCGGCGGGCACCTGGAGAAAACGAAGTAGCGCTGACCTTGGGCAGATGAAAAACGGTCGACAGCTGTCATTCTGAGGCCTTCGCTGTCATCCTGAGCGAAGCGAAGGATCTCGCTCTGGGTGCTCAAGGTAAACTCCGCGAAGAATCTCGCCCTGTGAACGAAGGCACTGCGAGATTCCTCGTCGCCTACGGCTCCTCGGAATGACACTCCAAAAGGGTCTCTCCTGAGCCTGTGGAGAGATGATGTCGCGCGCGGGGCTGACTGTCGACGCAGCAGATATAGAAAGCGAGAAACTCGATGAGCGACAACCATTCCGACGCGCTGGTTTTTTTCGGCGCCACCGGCGACTTAGCTTACAAGAAGGTCTTTCCGGCCCTCCAGGCGATGGTGAAACGTGGTCACCTGAACGTGCCGGTGATTGGCGTCGCGAAGCCCGGTTGGAGCCTCGACCAACTCCGGGCGCGGGCGCACGACAGCCTGGAGAAGCACGGGGGCGTGGATCCTGCGGCATTCGAGAAGCTCGCCAGCTTGCTCGGTTTCGTGGGCGGCGATTACCAGGACCCCGCAACTTTTCAGGCGCTGCGCAAGCAACTTAACGGGGCCAGGCGGCCGGCTCATTATCTGGCCATCCCGCCGGTGTTGTTCGAGACCACCGTGGAGCAACTGGCAACGTCGGGTTGCGGCGCCGCACCCGGGTGCACCCAGGCGCGCGTGATCGTGGAAAAACCCTTCGGCCATGACCTGGCCTCAGCGCGCGAACTGAACCAGATCTTGCACGGAGTTTTCCCGGAGTCCGCCATCTTTCGCATCGACCACTACCTGGGCAAGCGGCCGGTCAACAACGTGGTGGTCTTCCGTTTTGCCAACGCTTTCATGGAGCCCTTCTGGAACCGGAACTACATGGAGAGTGTCGAGATCACCATGGCGGAAGATTTCGGCGTGGAAGGACGCGGCTCGTTCTACGATCAAACCGGCGCCATTCGCGACGTGGTTCAAAACCATCTTTTCCAGATTATGTGCAACCTCGCCATGGAGCCTCCGGTGCGTGCCGATAGTGAGACGATTCGGGACGAGAAGGTGAAGGTGCTGAAAGCGATTCCGGCGCTCGAGGCCGGGAATGTAGTGCGCGGGCAGTTCCGTGGTTACCGGCAGGAAAAGGGAGTGAAGCCCGATTCAAAGGTTGAAACATTTGCCGCCCTGCGCCTGGAGATCGAATCCTGGCGATGGAAAGGGGTGCCCTTCTACATTCGAGCGGGAAAGAACTTGCCGGTGAATTGCACCGAGGTTCTGGCCCGGTTCCAGAAACCTCCGACGGTCATCCAGAATGGCTCCCCTTCGCAGAATTATATGCGGTTTCGAATCAGTCCCGACATGACCATTGCCGTGGGCGCAACGCTAATGGGTCCGGATGAGCAGATGAAAAGCGAGCAAGTTGAAATCGTGGCCAGCAGTCATCCGTCCGCACAGGAAATGGACGCTTACGAGCGGGTGCTGGGCGACGCCATGATCGGCGACGCCACCCTGTTTGCCCGCGAAGATTACGTGGAGGAGGCGTGGCGCATCGTCGATCCGGTGCTCAAGGCCGACACTCCTGTCTACGAATACGAGAAGGGCACGTGGGGACCCAGCGAGGTCAACCAGCAGGTTTCGCCGGAAGGCGGCTGGCACAACCCAACGGCTGAGGGGGGACCTGGTGCTTAGCCGGATCAGTGAGCGAACGTATTTGCGGGAAGCGGAAGGGCGGGCTTCAAAGGCCGCAGAAAAACTCTTGTGGCCGTCATCTTGAGGAGTTTCCATGGGGCTTTGACCCACCCTGGCGAACGAAAATCACCTGCGGCGTCGTCCCCGCGAAAGCGGGGACCCATTGTCAGAACAAGGGATTCCCGCTTTCGCGGGAATGACGTGATTTTCGCGAGGGCGCAAGCGGTCCTGAGTGAAACGAAGGAAGGATCTCAGCAATTCGTCGAAACAACAACTGCCGAGATTCTTCGCTTCGCTCAGAATGACACCATTATCCGCAGCCTCTTCAGGGGACGAAGCAGTTGTTGGGCAGGTGAACTTTGCGCGTTGTGTCGGTCGATCAAGCCGGGGATGCCAGTGCGGCGCCCGCCGTCCCGAAGGGACTGGGGACCGCAGGACGAAGCTTCCCTCTCGGCGCCACCGTCTTTCCCGCCGGTGTGAATTTCTGCGTCTATTCGCGGAGCGCTTCCGGCGTCGAGTTGGTCTTCTTCGAACGGGAGGATGATTCCAAACCTTCGCGGGTGATCAAGATCGATCCTGCGAAGAATCGCACTTATCCCTATTGGCACGTCTTCGTAGCGGGAGTGAGGACGGGGCAGCTTTACGGCTACCGGGTTTCCGGGCCGTTCGACCCAGCGAACGGAATGCGCTTTGATCCTGACAAGCTGCTGCTGGACCCCTACGGGTTGGGCGTGGCCGTGCCTGGGAATTACAGCCGCGAGGCGGCTCGCCAGAAGGGCGATAACTCCCCGACGGCCATGAAGAGCGTGGTGGTGGATCCGGAACTCTACGACTGGAAAGGGGATGCTCCGCTTCGCCACCGCTCGGCGCGCACCATCATTTACGAGATGCATGTGAGAGGCTTCACCCGCCATCCCAGCTCGGGTGTTTCGGAGCAAACGCGCGGCACTTACGCCGGCTTGATGGAGAAGATTCCCTACCTGCGCGAGCTCGGAATCACGGCCGTGGAACTGATGCCGATCTTCCAGTTCGACACGGAGGATGCTCCGCCCGGCAAGACGAATTACTGGGGATATTCTCCGGTCTCGTTTTTTGCGCCCCACCGGGGCTATAGCTCTCGTCAGGACCGGCTGGGCCCCATGGACGAATTTCGCGACATGGTGAAGGCGCTACACCGCGCCGATATCGAGGTCATTCTCGACGTCGTCTACAACCACACCGCGGAAGGCGACCAGCGAGGGCCAACGCTGTGCTTCCGCGGTCTCGACAACAACACCTACTACATGCTGCAACGCGACCGTGCGCGCTACGCCAACTATAGCGGCACCGGAAACTCCCTCAATGCCAACCACCCTGTCGTCCGCCGCATGATTCTCGACAGTCTCCGTTATTGGGCGGACCTGATGCACGTGGATGGCTTCCGGTTCGATCTGGCGTCGGTGCTGGAACGCGACGAGGCGGGGAATTTGCTGCCCAAACCGCCGGTGTTGTGGGATATCGATTCGGATCCTGGCCTGGCGGGAACCAAGATCATCGCCGAGGCGTGGGACGCCGCCGGGTTGTACCAAGTGGGCAATTTCATGGGAGACCATTGGCGGGAGTGGAATGGGCGATTCCGCGACGACGTCCGCAGCTTCTTCCGCGGCGACGATGGCGAGGTGGCCCAGGTCGCTGACCGGCTCGCCGGCAGTCCTCAGATCTACGGGCATAAGGAACGCGAAGCGGAGCAGAGCGTGAACTTCGTCACCTGTCACGACGGGTTCACCCTTAACGACCTCGTCTCGTACCGCCAGAAACATAACGAGGCTAACGGGGAAGATAACCGCGACGGCGCGGACGACAATCGAAGCTGGAATTGCGGGGTCGAGGGCCCAAGCGACGATCCGGCGGTCGAGGCCCTGCGAAACCGGCAGGTGAAGAACCTTCTCACCGTGACCATGCTCTCCCTCGGACTGCCTATGATCCTGATGGGCGACGAGGTCCGGCGCACGCAGCATGGCAACAACAATGCCTACTGCCAGGATAACGAGACGAGTTGGTTCGACTGGACCCTCGTTCGGGAGCGTGCCGGATTGCACCGGTTCGTTCGACAGCTTAACGCGCGCCGCCTGCAGTGCTCCGCGAAGCCGGACGAACCGCACGTGAGCCTTAACCAACTTCTTGCCAGGTCGAGCAGAACCTGGCATGGCGTGAAGGTCGGGCAACCCGATTGGAACTTCGTTTCGCATAGCCTGGCATTCACCGCACAGTTCCTGGATGGCAACCTGATCTTCCACGTGATCCTGAACGCCTACTGGGAGCCGCTGGAATTCGAACTCCCGCCCCCCGGCAAAGATGGCGACGCGTGGCGCCGTTGGATTGACACGAGCCTCGAATCGCCCCAGGACATTGTGGAGTGGCAGGACGCACCTGCGGTCACGGAACGAACGTATTGTTCCGGGCCGCGCTCTGTGATTGTATTGTTCGCTCGCACGCGAAGCGAGTAATTGCTGACGACAGTCTCCGTCGTATTCGGGCGTGCCGGGAAGGGCGGGGCTTTAGCCCCGCCGTGGGGTACGGGTTCGCATTGTGGGGCTTTAGCCCCTGAGGCAAACTGGCTTCAGGGCCTAAAGGCCCAACTCATCGTGCTACCGGAGGCGGCGGGGCTGAAGCCCCGCCCTTCCAACGTGCCTCGTTACGACGGCTTATTCCGTCGTCAAGTACGAGTAACGGTAGCCAGTACGAATCCCCTCGAGCTGCCGGGCTCGCGCCGGACGCGGACATAGAGAAGCGACAACCCCAATGTCGACCCACAAGAACGGTGATGACCACGCGGCGATGAAGCTGCACGCCGCCGAGCGGGCTCTGGAACTGGTCAAGCCCGGAATGACACTTGGGTTGGGTTCCGGGACGACGGCGGCCTATTGGATCAAGCTTCTCGGCGAACAGGTGCGGGACCATGGCTTGAAGATTCGCGCCATAGCCAGCTCGGAGGATAGCGAGCACCTGGGGCGAAGCTACGGGATACCCTTCGTCAGCTTTGAAGAGTGCCGCCGGATCGACCTCACCGTGGACGGGGCGGACGAAATCGCGCCCAATCTGGCGCTCATCAAGGGTGGGGGCGGCAAACTTCTGCGCGAGAAGATTGTCGCCAGCGCATCGAAGCGCTTCGTTATTGTCGCCGACGAATCGAAGCAGGTCGAAAAGCTTGGGGGCTTTCCCCTGCCGGTCGAAGTGATTCAAATGGCCGCTCCCCTGGTGAGCGACTCACTTCGAGAGCTTGGGTTCACGCCTGCGATTCGCGTGAATGCGGATGGGACGCGCTACATCACGGACGAAGGAAATCTGATTCTCGACTGCTCCGGCCTTCTCATCGATAACCCGGAGGAGATCGCGACCAGGATCGACTCGATCATCGGAGTAGTAGAGCATGGCCTCTTTCTGGGCATGGCTGACCTGGCTTTGATTGCGGGCGCGGAACGGGTCATCGAACGTGCTGTTTAAGATCGTGCTGCGCAAACAGGCGATACGCGCCAGGACCACGCTGTCATGCTGAGCGAAGGGTCGCTGCTCTGAAAACGTGTAGGGGTAGGGCTTGCCCTACCCGCGCAGTTGGGGACGGCGAGCCGTCCCCCTACAAGCAGATAAAGGAGGCGGATCGTTTTCATGGATTGTGGGTGTCCGTCAGCCGAAGGACAGGATCCTGGGCGAGAAGGCCGGCAAGTCCCAGGCGGCGGGCGCCTAAGAAGCCGGCTCGTAACACTTACTCCGAAAACCTCGAGGGCGTCTGTCACAGCGTGCCGCATGAGGTTCCGCGGAAAAAGTCTATCTGTCATGCTGAGCGCAGCGAAGCATCTGCAGTATCGCGTTGAAAACGAGCGAATTCAGATGCTTCACTTCGCTCAGGATGACAGCCCGGGGACCTTTTCCGCAGCCTGTAAAGCCCCGCCCTTCCGATCCCGGTGAGAAATCCGGAGTAGAGATAGGTAACGTTGCCGTCTGGTCATAGAAACGTTCCGGCAGCGAGCGCCAGTGTGGAGGGATTCGTATGCGTCCTGACATCGTTCCAGGTGCGATCTTCCCGGACTATGAGCTTTCTGACCACGCCGCGAAACGGCGGAAGCTATCCGAACTGCAAGGACAATCCCCCATGGTCCTCGTCCTCAGCCGCGGTGGTTTCTGCCCGAAGGACCGCCGGCAGGCTGAAGGGCTGGTTCAACTCCATCGTGAGCTTGAGGTCGCCTACTGCCGGCTGGTTACGATTAGCACCGACAATATCAGTGAGACGAGTGAATATCGCAGCGGGGTCGGGGCGCACTGGCCTTTCCTCTCCGACCCGGGACGTGTCGTCCAAAAGGATCTGGACATCGCCGAGTACACTGATCCTGTCCATAATCCCATGATCCCTCACGTGATCGTTCTCGAGCCCGGCCTCGTTGTTTATAAAATCTACAACGGCTACTGGTTCTTCGGCCGGCCCACTCTGGAAGAACTCCGCCAGGACCTGCGGGCCGTTTTGAAGAAGTGCCGGCCGGACTGGGATATCACAACGCCGGAAATGAAGGCTGCGTGGCAGCAAGGCCGCAAGGATCTCTTCTACCCGTACGGCAAAACCTTCGCTCAAACTCTCGGCGAACAGGACTAAGAGCGGCATCCCCGCAGCGACTTCCAGATTGCAATGGGGCATGCCCCGCAGAATAATCCCGAATTCCGCAGTTGAATTTGGCGCTCCCAGGCCAACTTGTTGAAACTGAATTGCCTGCCTTGGTAACTTCGAGAACGGAACGGGTGCCTGGATTCATCGTAAGTAACCCCTCACCCGTCCCCGTCAGCTGACGGGCTGATGACTACGCCGGCTGCTCTCCCCAGGGGAGAGGGCCGTCATCGATGATTGGTCTCAGCCCTCTACCTTGGGGAGAGGGTGGCGAGAGTAGCGAGCCGGGTGAGGGGGGTCTTCCTACAGCGCCTCGCAACTTCGGATTTCGAGATAATACTTACAATAGGCTGATTTTAATTGTGATATTGCTAGAACAGATGCACCTTCAAAGTCAGATACTTCTTCGGATTCTTCTGGAACTCGGTGAGGAAGTCCTTCATCGACTTCGAGCTGTCGCTCAGGTTGTTGTAGAGCGCGGGATCGGTCGAAAACTTCCCCAGCGTGCCCTGGCCATCGGCCATGCGGGTGGAGATCTTATCGAAGCGGTCGAAGACGTCGTTGGCCCGGTCGTAGAGTTGAGAGTCGGTGGCGAGTTTGCCCAGGGTGCCGCGGCCCTGATTGATGCCGTCGAAGAGTGAGTTGGCCTGCGCCACGAGGTGATTGACATTATTGTACACGCCCGGGTCGGCGATGAATTTGGCGATGCTTCCCGGGCCGTGTTGCATGTCGTCGAGCACTTTATTGAGGTGGTCAAAGGTGGAGGTGGCGTTGTTGTAGAAGGATTCGTCCTCCAGCAGTTTGCCCAGCGAGCCCTTCCCCTGGTCGAGGTTGGTCACCATCTGGTCAAGCTTGGCGGCCGTCGTATTCAGGTGGTTGAAGAGGGTTTGATCGTAGATGAGCTTGCCGATGGATCCCTTCCCGGATTGCAACTGGCCCGTGATGTTGTTGAGTTGGGCGCTCAGGACACGCAAGTTGACGATGACGTCGTCGGCGTTTTGAACGACCTGTTTGATCTCCGCACCCTCGGAGCTTTTCAGCACGCCTCCGTCGGGAACCACCTCCTGGCTGCGGGCTCCGCGCGTGATGTTCACATAGCTTTCACCCAGCAGGCCAACGGTTTCGATGCTCGCCACCGAATCGGCCCGGATCTCCTGTTGGTAGCTCCGTGAAACGGCCATCAAGACCTCGACAGCGCGATCGCGATCCGTGTAGGGCGAGATTTGCACGCGCTTCACGTTGCCGACCGCCACTCCCGCCAGCCGGACTTCCGCGCCGTCGCGCAGACCAGAGGCCTCTGAGAGGTAGGTTTTCAAGGTGTAGCGCTTGGTGAAGAATCCCACCTGACCGCTGATAAAGAATATGCCGACGGCCAGGATGGCCAGGCCGACGATCACCATGACACCGACACGAAGCTGAGCCCAAGCTATTCTTTGCTGTTGAGGCATGATTTGTCTCCTTCCCGAGTCGATTAAGCGCTAGCGAGCCACTAGTCTCACTGACCAATCACCAACCACTTGCTGCCCTTCAAGTCACCTCTCATTGTAGACCAATCAAGGCGGAGTTTCGCGCTCCTCGTAGCGGTGGGTTTACCCCGCCAGGCAGGGAAAGGCAAGTCAAAAGGCAAATCGCAAAGCGCAAAAGGCAAAGCCAGGCCGAGGACTCATAAGTGTTAACCTAATACCTCGACGGACGGCTTTGCAAACCTTAATGACCGCTAGTACAGGCCCGGAGGGCCGACAGAGAGTAGCCCATGGCGTAAGCCGTGGGACGAGGAGCGGCCCCCGGGTTGTCTCAGCCCCGCAGGGGCGGCAGAGGCTCCCGCGGGATGTCTGTCGCCCCATCCGGGGTTGCGAATATTAATGCCCCATCGAGTCCCACGGCTTACGCCGTGGGCTATTATCTGCCGCCGCTCCGCGGCTCTGGAAGTCCTCACGATTTAGGTTAACGCGTACGGGCCGAGGACTGGCAATCTCCGGCGGCCCCCGGGGGTGCCATTCCCAGCAAAGCGAGGAATGACACGAGCACTTTTGCCATTTGCCTTTTGAATCGATTTTCGCCGCCCCGCGGGTTTGGACGATAATAGCCTATACGTAGGGCCTACTCAAGGAACTTCAGCAGGTAATCGTCGTGGGTGGAAGCCAGCTCGTGGGCAGTCCCCTGGAAATACGCCTCGCCATCGCGCAATAACAGAAAGCGAGTGACGGGCGGGGGGCCTCCGTGATTCAGGCTGCGCAAGGGCACCAGCGCCGCCTTCTGCTCCAGGTAGACGTAGTTGGTGAGCACGAACGCGTCCTGGAGCCGGTGTGTGACCACCAGCGACGTGACGTGTTGCACGTCGCGCAGCTTGGCAATCTGCATGGTGATGGTGTGGCTGGTGACCGGATCGAGGCCGGCGGTGGGAGAATCGTACAGCATGATCTCGGGCTGGCTGATAATGGCGCGGGCGATGGCAACGCGCCGGCGCATGCCGCCGGAGAGTTCGGAGGGTATTTTGTCGATGGCTTCTTCCATCTCCACAAACCGCAGCCCCTCCCGCACTCGCCGCTCGACCTCTTCCTCCGGCTCGAGCCCCTCTTCCCGCAGGCGATAGGCGACATTCTCATACACCGAGAGCGAGTCGAACAGCGCGCCTTCCTGGAAGACAATGCCCATTCGCCGGCGAATCGGATCGAGTTCGTCCTCCGAAAGAGGCGTAAGGTCGCGTCCGTTCACCAGCACCTGGCCGGATTCCGGTTTGATAAGGCCCAGGATCAACTTGAGGAGAACGGATTTTCCCGCCCCCGTCACACCCAGGAGAAACAGCGTTTCGCTCTGGTCCACACGGAGGGAGATTCTGGAAAGGACCTGTTTCTCTTCAGAGGTCAGCGAAACCTCGCGCAGTTCGATGACCGGCGGTTTGTCCATGGGTTCCTTAGAAGAAGTGAAGGGCGATCAAGAACTTGGTGATAAAGAAGTCAAGCACCAGGATCAAGACCGAGGCGACGACCATGGACTGCGTAGTCGACCGCCCCACGCCTTCCGTGCCTCCTTTGGTGTTCAATCCGTAGTAGCACCCGACCAGGGCGATGAGGAAGGCAAAGAAGAAGGGTTTGATCAGGCCCTGGATGACGTCCTGCACCGTCAACGTCTGATAGACAGAAGTCCAATACTGCTCGGAGGTTAGCCGCACCGTGTAGTAGCTGATGAAAAATCCCCCGAGGATTCCGAAGAAATCGGAGAGTATGGTCAGGACAGGTAAAGTCGAAACCGTGGCAACCAGGCGAGGCAAGACCAGTTTTCGAATCGGATCGGTGCCGAAAGCGCGCATGGCGTCGATCTGTTCGCTGACCAGCATCGAGCCGATTTCCGAGGCAATTCCGGAGCTGACGCGCCCGGCGACCATCAGTGCGGTCAAAACCGGACCGAGCTCACGCACCACGGAGAGCGCGACCACCTGCCCCAGAATGCTGACCTCGCCGAATGTGGACAGGGTCCTGTAGGTCTGGAGAGCCAGCACGCCGCCCGTGAAAAAACCCGTCAACAGCACGATGGGCAAGGACCCTACGCCGATCACGTCCATCTGGAGCAAGGTGTCAACTACGTACCGGGGAGAGGTAATGAAGCGGCGGAGGGAAACTACGAGGAGAAAGGTGAAATCCTGGACGGCCAGCACCCAGCGCTTCACAAACCCCACCTTCGCGGTGCTGAGCGTCATATCTCTTTACCGTCAGAAGAATCAACTCTTCGTCGGCCTAAGGTCACTGTAGCCACCGGAGGGGAGGAAGTCAAGCGGCAGGGGGCAACCCCAATCCGTCGATAACCGCCCCGCCGTAGGGGGACGGCTTGCCGTCCCCGCATTTCTGCTGGCCCCGACGGGGGTAGGGCAAGCCCTACCCCTACACCGCCCGAGTCCAGCCAAGTGCGTCGTGGGGGCGCAAGGCCATGGGCTCCACCATCCACGAGTTACGCTGTCGACGGATTGGGGGGCAAGGTCTCAACTTGACTGGTAGCGCCGACCTTTAGAGCCTGCCCTGAGCGCAGCGAAGGGTCGGCAGATGCTGGCCTAAAGGCCAGCGCTACGCCGAAACTAGGTCACTACGGAGGGGGTAGCGTAGCACGTGCATCCCGCCGGCTGGGAACCTGTGAAATAATTAACCGCTTGTCATCCTGAGCGCAGACTTCATGATCCTTCGGCTCACCACTGTGCATGAAAATGGCCTCGTAGGAGCTAAGTTATGTGTTTTCAATAAAAGCTCCGGCTATTTTCATAGCAGCGAAGGATCTCTGCAGTTTTTTGAGGTTCAATTATTTACGAACAACTGCAGGGATCCTTCGCTGCCGTGAAAATGACTCCCCTCCTCAACGGGAGGAGGGGCAGGGGTGGTGGGCGGTACGGCCAGCGAACGGCAACCACCCCTAGCCCCTCCTTACCAAGGAGGGGAATCATTTTCATGACCAGCGGTGAGCCGAAGGCTCATGAAGTCTGCGCCGAGGATGACACATTCGAAATTTCCGCACAGCTTCTGGGGCGAGACGGGTGATTTCCGGGCTAAATCGTCGGCTGCTGAAAGGTGGGAAGATTCTTAGATTGCCCGTGGCGCCGACCTTCAGGCCGGCAAATGTTGGCTAGTGGAGAACGGCTAGAAAAAGAAATGAGGGGGAAGTCCCCTCCCCCCTCCAAGCGTCGGGTCTTGGGTCTATTTTTCCGGACTCGTATCGTCCAATTTTTTAAGTCCGGTATACGTCCGCTTGGTTGGTGAGCACGTTGCATTCCACTAATTCCGCCCTGCTCGCTTTTCGCCTAGTTGAATCTAACATACTTATTTTAAACAGGTTAAAGACTTCTCTCGGGTGGACTCCGCTAAACCTCGAGCCCGTCCGCATACAATTTTTTATATTTAGGATTTGAATTTCATATTTCTGAATCTCCTCACCTGCAACCACCCATGCTAAACTCTATTGAAATGATTGATATTCACAGCCACCCGTTGTGGGAGGTCGATGACGGCGCGGAGTCGTTAGAGGATGCGATTGGCATGTGCAAGATCGCTGCCGAGGACGGCATTACGCATATGGTTGCCACGCCGCACTGTAACTACACGTACGTTTTTGATCCCCAGGTGAATCGCCAGAAGGTTGCGGAGTTGCAGTCTCAAATCGGCGAATCGCCCAAGCTCTTCCTGGGATGCGATTTTCACCTTTCCTACGACAACATCCAGAAGCTCGCCGGCACTCCCACGGATTTTACGGTCAACCAGAGCTCTTACCTGCTGGTTGAATTCCCGGACCAGTTCGTTCCGGAGCAGTTCGATCGCATCTTCTACGATATCCAGGTGGCTGGGCTGACACCGATCATCACGCACCCGGAGCGCAACCCGGTGTTTGCGCGCAAGACGGGGCTGCTCTACCACTGGGTCTCAAACGGATGCCTGGCCCAGGTTACGGCCCAATCCTACACGGGAGGATTCGGCGAGCACCCCCAGAAGCTGGCTGAAACGTGGCTGGATTCGAACCTCGTCCATTTTTTTGCCACCGACGCCCACAGCACCAAGCACCGCCGTCCGGTGCTCTCGGAGTGCTATCGCAAAGCGGCTGAGTCCAAGGGTGAGGAAATGGCGGAGAGGCTACTCAAGAAGAACCCGGAGGCGGTCATCAACGACAAGCCGCTGCCCTATCAGCCGCCGCCTCTCAAGCCCGACAGGCCGGAACGAAAGCGCAGTTGGTTCTCCTTCTTCACGGGTCGCTAGGGAACGGATAACTTGGTACGGTCCTCGTAGCGCTGACCTTTAGAGCCTGCCCTGAGCGCAACGAAGGGTCAGCACTGGCCGACTTTTAGGTCAGCACCTGCCGGCCTGAAGGCCGGCGCGGCAGAACAGATCAACGCCTGTGTTCGCGCGCAAAATTCAAGTGCAACTCGTTGGCCCTCAGGGGCCTCGACCCTGCCCCATAGCCTGGCTGGATAGCTTCTTTATGCGGAGCTTCACCGGACGCTCGGCTTTTGATGAGACGCTTCCGGTAGCCGACGGTCTGGTCGAAGTGGGTTTCGGAGTCGACCTCGAGACGCTCAAGGCGGACCTGGAAGACTGGCTTACGCGAAAGTTTGGGGAAGGGAAGCAAGTGAAAGTCAGCCTGACGGAAGCCAGCGGCTAGGAACTGGGCTAGGAATCAGGGGCTAGTGCCACTACACGGGTGGCGCAGACATTGCCTTTGATGTCTGCGACCCACTCCCTATGTGACTTGGCCGAAGGGCGCAGACATCAAAGGCAATGTCTGCGCCACCCGAGACCCTCAAATCCCCCAACTGAGCCCTAATCCCTAGCCCAGAATCCCTAATCCCTAGCCCCTACTTTGATCGCGATGAGGACCTTGTCATCCAGGTGAGTTCCCTCGCGGGAATACGCGTTGACGTCGGCAGCGACCGCATTGACGACCCCTGCGGCGTTTTGGGAGATGGTGCCCTGAACGCACTCGACAAGCCGCTTGGTTCCGTATTCCTCCCCCTCGCGATCCATTGACTCCGTGATGCCGTCGGTGCATAGGATCAGCATATCCCCCGGCTGAAATTTCACGCGGCCCCTTTCGTAGCGGAGATTGTCGATCAGGCCGACCACCATGCCGCCTTCCGTCAGTTCCACAGGCTCGCCTTCGGTTCTGACGACGACCGGTATAACGTGGCCGCAATTGACGTAGCTGATGGCTTTGCCCGGGATGTCGATTATCCCCATAAACATAGTCAGGTATTTCCCGCCGCGGGTTCCCGCCAGGATCATGTGGTTCAGCGATTCGGCAAGGCGCTCGAGCGAGTGCAGGCTGGGCGCGAGCGCGCGCAGCATCGCCTGAAGGTTCGACATGACCATGGCCGAGCTGATCCCTTTGCCTTCCACATCCGCGATCACCACCATCAGCGTGTTCGGGTCGAGCCGCAGGAAATCGTAGTAGTCCCCGCCCACTTCGTAGCAAGGCTCATTCATCACCGCGATGTCGAAGCCCGGAAGTTCGGGCGGCTTCTCGGGAAGCAGGCTCCGCTGGATGTCGCGCGCCAGCGCCATCTCGCGTTCCAGTCGCTCCTTCTCGAGCAGGGCGCGATGCAGTTGAGCGTTTTCGAGCGCCAGCGCCATGTGATCTGAGATGGCCAGAAGGAAGTCAATGTCTTCCGCGGTGAACGGTCCGCTTTGCTTGTTCAGCAGTTGCAGGGCGGCGATGATCGTGCCGCGTTTATTCCGAATCGGAAGGCAGAGAAGACTGCGAGTGCGGTAGCCGGTTCGCGCATCCACGTCGCGATCGAAGCGCGGATCGGAGTACGCGTCCGGGATGTTGAGGATCTCGCCGCTCTGGGCGACGTGGCCGGCAATGCCCCTGCCGAGCGGCAAACGGATTTCACGTTTTTCCATTCCGTGGGCGATCAGCGACCAGATCTCTTCCGTCTTCTCATCCACGAGAAACAGTGTGCCGCGCTCTGCGCCCGCCTGGGATTTTGCCACTTCCAGAATGCGGCCCAGTAATTCGCCGAGGTCCAGCGTCGAGGCCAGCGCCTTGGTGGCCTTCATCAGGAAGCGCAGTTTGCTTTCCAGGTCCTCGATCCGGCGTTTCAGCTCGGCTGGACTTTCAGCAGTTATCGCTGTCTGGTTGGCTCCGGCAAGGGAGCCCATGTCGGTCACGCTGATCCCTCTGAGGTTGAATTCGCTGTGCCGAACGAGTATATCCAGGCTCGACGACGGATGCAATTCCAAGTGGTGCGGGCGTCCCGCCCGCAGTCGCTCGGGTGGCGCAGACATTGCCTTTTATGTCTGCGACACTTCGGGTATTGTCGATGCGCCACCCTGGATTGAAGTTAAGAACCAAAAAAGGTTGTTGAAAAGAAAGTTAGATCAAGTATAATAGGACGTTTGCGGTTGGCAACTTACAATGGAGTGTGGAGTGGGAACCTATTTTGCAAAGGCGGGCAGGGGAAGTATACACTGGCGGTTAGTTGATGCCGAGGGTTGGGTGTTGGGGCGCTTGGCCGCGCGCGCGGCCCTGGTGCTGACGGGGAAGGATTCCCCGGACTACACGCCACACGAGGATCATCGCAGCGGGTTGATTATCATCAATGCCGAGAAGATTCGACTGACGGGCAAGAAGCTCGAGGACAAGATCTATCGGCACACGACAGGTTATCCAGGCGGGTTGAAAGAGATCAGAGCGCGAGATTTCTTTGAGAAGAAACCGGAGGGCCTGCTTCGGGAAGCGATTCTGGGCATGCTGCCCAAGACTCGCATGCATTCCCGGTTGGCTCGGCGGTTGAAAGTCTACGTAGGCAGTACTCATCCGCACACCGCACAATCCCCTGAACCGATATCCCTGGCGCGGTAGCATGTCGCGCTCGGAATCCAAACACGGATAGGAGCATTTGTGACAGAGCTTGCTGAGTACAAGGCGACGGGACGTCGGAAAACGTCCGTAGCGAGAGTCATTCTCCGGCCCGGCGACGGGAAGTTGACGGTGAACCGGCGCACTTTCGACAGCTACTTTCCCTCGGAGGCTCTGCGCGCGGAGATTCAGCAGCCGCTGGTGAGCACCGAGCTCGCGGGCAAGTTCGATATCCTCGTCAACGCGGCGGGCGGCGGGGTGCACGGCCAGGCGGGTGCGACCAAGCTGGGCATCGCCCGGGCGCTGATCGTTTTCAATTCCGAACTGCGCCCGCGCCTTCGACAGGGCGGGTTCCTGACTCGCGATCCGCGCGCCAAGGAACGCAAGAAGTACGGCCAGAAGGGCGCGCGCAAGCGGTTCCAGTTCTCGAAACGATAATCGTAGGGGCGGCCCTTGTGGCCGCCCGCGTTACGAATCACGAATGTTGACGCCCCACACGGTCTGCCAAGCCTGTCATCCTGAGCGAAGCGAAGGATCTGCAGTTCCGTTCTCGGCGGTGCCGGAATTCTTGCTGTGCGAACGAACTGCAGATTCTTCGCTTCGCTCAGAATGACAGATCTTTGACGATGACAGACCTTTGACGATGGTATTGGGAACAAGGAGGAGGAGTTTTTGGCGAACATAACGATGAAGGAATTCCTGGAAGCCGGAGTCCACTTCGGCCACCAGACGCGCCGCTGGAACCCCAAGATGAAGGAATACATCTATGGGGAACGCAACGGGATCTACATCATCGATCTGCAAAAGACGCTGAAACTGTTCAAAGAGGCGGCCAAGTTCCTTACCGATCTGGCGCGCGAGGGCAGGACGGTATTGTTCGTCGGCACCAAGCGCCAGGCGCAAGAGGCCATTGCGGAGGAGGCCACCCGGTGTGCCATGTATTACGTCAACCACCGCTGGCTGGGGGGCTTGCTCACCAATCATGCCACGATCCAGAAATCTATTCAGCGCCTCAAAGAACTCGAAGAGATGAGCAAGGACGGGCGCTACGACCTGCTGACCAAGAAAGAGGTTCAGCGGCTGGAGCGTGAACGCCTGCATCTGGAACAAAACCTCTCAGGGATTAAGGAAATGCCGGAACTTCCGGGCGCGCTCTTTGTCGTGGATTCCCACAAAGAGGAGATCGCCGTTAAGGAAGCGCGCAAGCTCGGCATCCCGGTGGTCGCGATCGTCGATACGAACTGTGACCCGGATTTGGTCGATTATGTGATCGCCGGCAACGACGATGCGTTGCGCGCCATCCGGCTCTTTACCTCGCGAGTCGCCGATTCCATTATGGAAGGGCGCCAGGCCGCGTTGGACAAGCAGATGGAAGAAGAGAAGATCGCGGCAGAGAAAGCAGCCGAGGAGCTCGAAGCTCAGCGCTTGGCCGCCGCGGAGGCGCTGCAGGGGGAGGGCCTGACGGGCGAAGAGTTGTTGGCGGGGAAAGAAGGGATGGACCTTTCTCCCGCCGTTCTGGAGGCGGAGGAAAGCGCCGACGGCCGGGTGCGTGTCCCCAAGCTTCGACGCAAGCTCCCGGAGCCGAAGGGACGGCCTCGCAAGGGTGACGAAGGCGAAGGCGCCCCTGAGGTCTGAGATGCCCGGGTAGAACAGACCTGCTGCTGCGGGTCTCGGACCCTTCATTGCCGGTGAACTCAAACCCAGAATCTGACACAGGCGGGCCGGGAGGCTTCGCCGAATTTTTTGCTGTACGGAGGAAGTAAACGGATGAGTGTATCCGCCGAGCAAGTCAAGAAACTGCGAGAGATCAGCGGCGCTCCCATGATGGAGTGCAAGAAAGCCCTGGAAGAGGCGGGAGGCGACATTGAAAAGGCCTACACCATCCTCAGAAAACGCGGCCAGGCGGTCGCGGCCAAGAAAGCTGGGCGCGCAACTTCCGAAGGTGTGGTGGGGGCCTATATCCACGCGGGCGGCAAGATGGGTGTTCTGATCGAAGTGAATTGCGAGTCCGACTTCGTTGCCCGTACGGAAGAATTCCAGGAACTGGTGCACGATCTGGCCATGCAGGTCTGCGCCAGCGATCCTCGCTTCGTTCGCAAGGAAGACGTGACGGAAGAAGTTCTCAAGAAGGAAAAGGAAATCCTGAAGGACCAGGCGGCCGCGTCGGGCAAGCCGGAGGCCGTGCTGGACCGCATCATGGAGGGCAGGCTGGGGAAATTCTACGAGGAAGCCTGCCTTTACGAACAACACTTCATCAAGGATACCACCGGCGCGATGACCATCAGCGAGTTGATCAACTCGAAGATCGCCAAGTTTGGCGAGAACATCACCGTCCGCCGATTCGCGCGTTTCAAGGTGGGTGAAGGGGCGCCAACCCCATGAGTGATCCCGTATTTCGCCGCATCCTGCTGAAGCTGAGCGGTGAAGCGCTGATCGGATCGCAGGGTTTCGGCATCGACCCTGTGACGGTGGCCCGCATTGCCGGGGAAGTGGACGAAGTTCGCAAGCTGGGAGTCCAGATCGGCATCGTGGTCGGCGGCGGGAACTTTATTCGGGGCGTGGCGGCTTCGGAATCCGGAATCGACCGGGTGGTCGCTGACCAGATGGGGATGCTGGCCACGGTGATTAACGGCTTGGCGCTGCAAGACGCCTTGGAGAAATTCGGCTGCCACACGCGGGTGACCACGGCGATCGAGATCCGGGAGGTCGCGGAGCCCTTTATCCGCCGCCGCTCCGTGCGTCATCTCGAGAAGGGCCGGGTGGTGATTTTTGCGGCGGGAACCGGCAGCCCCTATTTTTCCACCGATACGGCCGCGGCCCTGCGCGCCGTCGAGATCAAGGCGGACGTGATTCTGAAAGCCACCAAGGTCGATGGCGTTTACGATGCGGACCCGCAGAAATTCTCGCAAGCCAAGATGTTTTCGCGCATCAACTATCTGGATGTGCTCTCGCGCGGACTGAAGGTGATGGATACGACCGCTATTTCAATGTGCATGGATAATAGCGTGCCGATTATCGTTTTTAATCTTAATGTTCCAGGTAATCTCAAACGCGTCATTCTCGGCGAAAAGGTTGGTTCACTCGTATCCCGTTGAGTCGACACCCGGAAAGGCGGCCAAAAAATGATTAAGGAGACTGTCGCAGCAACCCGAAGCCGCATGGCAAAAGCCGCGGAGGACTTGCGCGCGGAGCTTGCCACCTTGCGCACGGGCCGCGCTTCGACCGGCCTGCTCGAGCATCTGAAGGTGGAGTATTACGGCACGCCCACGCCTCTGAACCAGGTGGCCACTTTGGGGATTCCCGACCCTACCTTGCTGACGGTGCAGCCCTGGGACCCGAGTTTGTTGCCGGCCATCGAGAAGATCATCCGGGCGTCGGGCCTGGGGCTGAATCCCGTCAACGACGGTAAGATCCTGAAAGTTCCTATCCCCGCGCTCACGGAAGAGCGCCGGAAGGAACTGGTGAAGCACCTTCACAAGGTATTGGAAAACCACCGGACGGCGGCGCGCAATATCCGGCGCGATGCGAACGAAGAACTGAAAAAACTGCTCAAGGACAAGAAAATCTCGGAAGACGACGAGCGTCGCGGCCTGGAAGAAATTCAGAAGATGACCGATGACACGATGGAAAAGCTCGAGAGTGTGGGCAAGTTGAAGGAGAAGGAAATCCTCGAGATGCGCTAGCGCCATGGCCGTTTGTCGTGCTGAGCGAACGTCCTGTCATGCTGAGCGAAGCGAAGCATCTGCAGTTGTCGCGAGGAAAACAGGCAAATGCAGATTCCTCGCTGCGCTCGGAATGACAAGTTTGGTCGATTTATTGTAAGTTACTTGACAATTTTTTTACTGCTCTGTTAAATTTGTAGGGATTGACTGTAGGCCTGATTCGGGTCCATGCAGAGGTACGACAGAGGATACCCGTAGCGGGGGTGGGAGAAAGGCCCCGGAATGCCAACGTTTAGTCAGATGGTTCGACTCGGCCGAAAGCAGCCGAGATACAAGACATCCAGCCCGGCGCTTCAAGGCAGTCCGCAGAAGCGTGGGGTATGTGTTCGCGTGTATACCCAGACGCCCAAGAAACCCAACTCTGCGTTGAGGAAAGTGGCGCGAGTGCGGTTGACGAATGCGATGGAAGTGACTACGTATATCCCTGGCGTCGGCCACAATTTGCAGGAACACTCGATCGTGCTGATCCGGGGCGGCCGCGTCAAGGATCTGCCCGGAGTTCGTTATCACGTCATTCGGGGCACGCTCGATTCCGCGGGTGTGACGGATCGCCGGCAAGGCCGGTCCAAGTACGGGGCCAAGCGGCCCAAAGCGAGTTAGGCAGTAGGCAGTCCCGAAATACGACAGGATCGGGCGACCTGACTGATTGCTGAGAGCTGAAGGCTGAAAGCTGACAGCTTTAACTGAAAACCGATAAGTGACGACTGAGAACTATCTATGCCTCGTAAAGGTACAACTGAGCATCGAGAGGTAAGCGCCGATCCGGTTCACGGCAGCCCACTCGTTCAGAAATTTGTGAACTGCGTCATGCTGCAGGGCGAGAAGAGTGTTGCCCAGCAGGTGGTGTACAACGCCTTCGAGTTGATTCAACAGCGGGCCAACGATGACCCGCTGAAGATCTTCAAGAAGGCGGTGGAGAACGTCAAGCCGACCCTGGAAGTGAAGACCCGCCGTGTGGGCGGAGCGAACTACCAGGTGCCGGTGGAAGTCAATCGGAATCGTCAGACCTCGTTGAGTCTCCGCTGGATTATCGGCTATGCGCGTGAGCGGGGGGAGAAGTCGATGGTGGAGAAGTTAGCCGCGGAGCTGCTGGATGCTGCGAACAACCGCGGCGGCGCCATCAAGAAGCGTGACGATACGCACCGCATGGCCGAAGCCAATAAGGCTTTTGCCCATTACCGCTGGTAACCTTGGTCAAGGCGGGAGGTGGGACCACCCTGGCCCACGATCCGCTTTGAGGCCGCCGCAGGCGGCTTAACTGATCAATAGGCTGCTGGGGGCAGCATCCTGGTCCGAGGATCAGGAGTTTGCTCGTTTCTGTTCGTTGAAGGACCTATGCCGCGCGAGACGCCGCTCGAAAAAACCCGGAACATCGGCATCATGGCTCACATCGATGCCGGGAAGACGACGACGACCGAGCGCGTTCTGTACTACACGGGCCGGACGTACAAGATGGGTGAAGTGCACGAAGGCACGGCGGTCATGGATTGGATGGAGCAGGAGCAGGAGCGTGGCATCACCATTACCTCCGCTGCTACCACCTGTTTTTGGAATGATATCCGAATTAATATTATTGACACGCCGGGCCACGTGGATTTTACGGCGGAAGTCGAACGGTCGCTCCGGGTGCTTGACGGAGCGATCGCTATTTTGGGGGCGGTCGAGGGCGTCGAACCGCAGACGGAAACCGTTTGGCGGCAGGCGGACAAGTACCGGGTGCCGCGCATCGTTTTCGTCAACAAGATGGACCGGGTTGGAGCGGACTTTGAAACCTGCGTCACCCAGCTTCGCTCCAAGCTTCATGCCAATCCTGTGATCGTCCAACTGCCTCTGGGCGCGCAAGACGTTTTCGAGGGGATCATTGACCTGGTCAGGCAGCGCGCCATTGTGTGGAAGGAAGAGACGCTGGGAGCGGGCTTTGACGATGTCGAGATTCCGGCCGAACAGCAGGAGAAGGCGAAGCGGTTTCGCGAGCAGATGATCGAATCGCTGGGTGAAGTGGACGAACCGATTATGGAGAAGTACGTCCACGGCGAAGCCATTGGGGAGGAAGATCTTCGATCTGCACTGCGGCGAGCGACCATCGCCATGAAGGCCTTTCCCGTGCTTTGCGGCGCCGCTTTCAAAAACAAGGGCGTTCAGCCGCTGCTCGATGCGGTGGTTGATTACCTGCCCTCGCCGCTTGACGTTCCCCCGATTGAGGGCTCGGCACCCGACGACGAAGAGAAAATCCTGACCCGAAAGGCTTCGGACGAAGAACCGTTCGCCGCCCTGGTCTTCAAGATCATGACTGACCCGTACGTCGGCCAGCTTGCGTTTATGCGGGTTTATTCCGGGGGCGTGCAGAAGGGGGATACGGTTTACAATCCCCGCCGCGACCGCCGGGAGCGCATTTCGCGGCTCTTCGGCGGCAAGTCCTTGGGTCTGACAATCAGCGATGAACGCGATGACCACGGCGACCGCTAGCACGGAGGCAATAGGAATGATCACGCCAGAATCTTGTGACTCCATATTGGCCAGATCCTTTTCGATCTGGTCCTTATATTTCGATTCATCGGTTCAAATGCCGCCTCTTCTCCACAACCATTGAGTCCCAAGCTCATCTGCCAGCCCGAACCACGCCCCAAGGCCCGTCGGCGTTGGGAACGCTCACGCATTGATGAACTCTGGCAGCACGATTCCTCCACTGAAGTGGACGTCGTCCGCGCCTTGGCCCGGTCCCCGCCTGGGCGGCCTGGTCGGGGGCCACGTAGGAGTGCTGGCCGATCCGCGCCAGTTCGCGGGCGATCTGATCGGGCGGCAGGACGAGATCGACACAGCCGCTTCTGGCCTCGCTTTGAGGCATACCCGGGTACTTGGCGGAAGACTCGTCCTGGGCGAAAGTGATGCCGCCCGCCGAGCTCTCCGACGGCATGGCCGGAGCCGTCGCCTACGGCACCGCGCGCAGCGTGCGTTTGAACTTTAACGAGGAATCGATCTTGGGCAAGACCGGGACGTGTTCGCACGACGGCACGCGCTTCGGATGGTTTGCCTCTACGCCAACACCGACGTCGGACGCATTGTGACCGTCGTTTTCCTGCAGGGCGGACGTCCCACGTTCGGGCCCAAGCGGCGGAGATCGCGGGCCGCATGTACCGCAATCTTTACGACCACAACTTCTTTGTGGCGGGTGCAACTGGAATCACCCCAGC
>CAWIUZ010000205.1:0-13096 GCA_963838915.1 uncultured Acidobacteriota bacterium | reverse complement strand
CGAAATCCAGAAGGCTTCGACCGTCTGGCCCGAGAGCGTGCGTCCGCTCAGGTCCACGATGGTCACGGAAGCCGCGAGCGGCAGGCGCTTGCCCGTGTTCTCGAAATACTGCTGGGCGGCGAAGAGCGCTGCTTTGCCGTTGAGGGTGTCGAAGATGGTTTCCACCAGAAGCAAGTCAACGCCGCCGTCCACAAGGCCGCGGATCTGCTCGTAATACGCGTCTCTTAGCTGGTCGAAGGTCACCGCGCGCGCTGCGGGGCTCGAAATGTCCTGCGAGGCCGAGGCCGTGCGGCTGGTGGGGCCGAGCGAACCCGCCACCCAGCAGGAGCGCTCGGGATTCTGGCGCGCGAATCCGTCCACCGCACGGCGTGCTGCCTGCGCCCCGGCCTTGTTAAGGTCGTAGACAAAACCCTGCAAGCCGTACTCGGCCATTGAGATCGCGGTGGAGTTAAAGGTATTAGTCTCGATGATGTCGGCGCCCGCCTCGAGGTATTGCCGGTGGATCTTTTCGATGATCGCCGGCTGCGTAATGTTCAGGACGTTGTTGCAGAGGTGGAGGTCACGCGGGTGGCCCGCGAACTCCTTGCCGCGGTAGTCCGCTTCCACCAGTTTGTGGGCTTGGATCATCGTGCCCATGGCGCCGTCGATGATGACAATGCGGCGTTCGAGCGTGTCAACCAGCAAATCCGTGTTAGGCATAGCATCTTTCATCTTAATTCGAGTTCGTTTTCATTCAAGAACCAGTTCGTTTTGCGTACTCGAAAAATGTCAGGTCCCTTAATTGTAATAGATTGCTAAGTTCGTTCCCTCGAAAAAACAGCTCTTTCCCTGCTTTCCTCCACATTCGCTACAGGCCCGGTTTCACGCCAAGGCGCAAAGCACGCATAGATCGCAAAGGCCCGAGTCCCCAATAGTCTAGAGTCAGAAACCAGGGGTGAAGCGCCGGGCCTGCCAGAGGTCTCTCTGATTTTCCACCCGCACCCTAAACACAACCACTTGGCTGGTTAGGCGGCCATGCGTAGCTATAACCCCGGAAAAGACCACGGGCGCAAACGAGAAGCGGCTTACTTGCTTGTGGAGAACCTGAAGACCGTGCTCTGGTGATAGGTCTGGCCGGGCTTGAGTTCGGTTGATGGGAAGCTGGGCTTATTGGGAGAATCAGGGAAGTGCTGAGTCTCCTGGCAAAACGCCGAGCGGCGGCCGTATGCTTTGCCGCCCTTGCCGTGAATGCTGCCGTCCAGGAAATTGCCTGTATAGAATTGCAGCCCCGGTTGAGTCGTGAGCACCTCCAGCACGCGCCCCGATTCGGGGTCGGTGACCCGGGCGGCAAGGCTGAGGCCGGCGCCGGAGCGGTTCAACACGAAATTATGGTCATAGCCCTTGCCAAATTTGATCTGCTCGTCGTCCGCATCAATCCGTGCCCCAATCGCGGTGGGCTTGCGGAAGTCGAAAGGCGTGCCGGCGATCTGGCGAAGTTCGCCGGTCGGGATCAGCGTGCCGTCGATCGGAGTGAAGCGGTCGGCATTGATCATGATTTCGTGCTTGAGGATGTTGCCGTTGCCTTCCCCGGCCAGATTGAAGTAGGAGTGGTTCGTGAGATTCAGCACGGTGTCTTTGTCGGTCGTCGCCGAGTAATCGATTCTGAGCGCGTTGTCTTCTGTCAGTGAATAAACGACCTTGGCGCTCAGGTTGCCCGAGTAGCCCTCTTCGCCATCTTTGCTGAGGTAAGTCAATTCGAGGCCCGGGTGCTCGCCGCGGATCTCGCGCGCAGTCCAGACCCGCTTGTCGAAGCCCTTCAGTCCGCCGTGCAGGCTGTTCGGGCCGTCGTTAGCTGGCAACTTGTATTCCACCCCATCCAGTTTGAACCTGGCGTTCCCGATGCGGTTTCCGTAACGCCCGATGAGCGCGCCAAAGTAAGGCTCCTTGGCGAGGTACCCCTCGAGATTATCGAAGCCCAGCACGACGTCGCCCGGCTTGCCGTTGCGATCCGGCACCACGATTGAAACCACGATTCCACCGTAATTCGTGATGGCAACTCGCATCCCGCGGTTGTTGGTGAGAGTGTAGAGGTCAATGGTTCTTCCGTCCGGCATTGTCCCGAACGCCTTCTTGCTGATGCCGGAGTTGGCCTTGTCCGCTGCGCCGCCCGCGGCGCCAACGATGGCAAGCACAAGAAGTACGGAGGAAGTGTAAGTGAGGTATGTCATGTCCTGCTCCAAAGAGGAAGATGTCTATGATCCGCGTCGAGGATTCGGATCCCGGAAGGGCGGGGCTTTAGCCCCGCCCTTCCGTTTCCGACAAGTAAGTTCGTTCACTAATTCGGCAAAGCACGAGATTCCGTTTCCAGTGCGTGTCGCCTGAAGCGGCCAAGTGCGGCCTCCGGGCCTTCGCCCACGAGCTCGTTTCCACCTACGCCAGCCCCACACTTAACAGGACATAGGATTTCGCCGGGACCTGCAAAGTCATCCTCGAACCAACCTGCGGAGCATCCAGCGGTTTGGGCACGACCCGATCGGGCGCGTCAAAGCCATTCTCCGCCTTGAGATCGGCGCCCGTCAAGACCTGGCAAGTATTCACGCGTGTGGGCGTGGTCTCGCGCCAAACCAACTCGAGATCGCGCGCCTTCTCGAGGTCCCGGTTCAAGACGAACAGACTGGCGGTCTTGTTCTCAACATCGATTGTCCCAGCGACATCGAAGTAGGGCACAGACATGCTTTCGTGGGATCGGGCGGCAGGTCCTCCTGCAACGGGAACCTCGTAAGCCGGTGCTGTCACCGCCAATTCGAGCGCCTTACCACGGGCGTGCTCGAGAGCCCAGGCATAGGGGTAATAGATCGTCTGCCGGAACAGGCCGTTTTCGTTGGTCATAATGGGCGCGATCACGTTCACCAATTGCGCAAGACATGCCACGCGTACGCGATCCGACCGTCGAATCAAGGTGTTCAGCAGCCCGCCCACCACCAGGGCGTCCTCGAGATTGTAAATCTCTTCGAGCAGGTGCGGCGCTACCTTCCTTTGGCCATCCACAGCGGTTCCGCTGCGCGCCCGGTACCACACGTTCCACTCGTCGAAAGACAGCCACAGCGTCTTGTTGGACCTCATGCGGCCCCCGACCATATCGCACACAGCCATAATCTTGTGGATTTGCCGGTCCATATCAAGATTCATGGCCAGATACCGGGTGGTGTCTCCACCGGTTTCCTCGGCATTGCCGAAGTAGCGGTGCAGCGAGATGGCGTCGACTTCGTCATAGCATTGTTCGAGCGTCTGCTGGTCCCACTCGAGGTAAGTCGGCATAAAAGGGCCGCTGGATCCGCAGGCGACCAGCTTGACCGAGGGGTCCATCTCCCGCATCTGGCGCGCCGCGTCGCGCGCTTTAATGCCATACTGAGTGGCGGGAATGTGCCCGATCTGCCACGGCCCGTCCATTTCATTTCCGAGGCACCAGTACTTGATGGCGTGAGGCTTTTCGTAACCGTGGGAGCGGCGCAAATCGCTCCACTTGGTCCCCTTATCCACATTGCAGTACTCGAGCAGCGCGAGGGTTGTCTCCGGCGTGCCGGTGCCAAAGTTGGTGCCGATGAGGGGTTGCGCGCCTACAGCGTGGCACCACGTCACATACTCGTTAATGCCGAACTGGTTGGTCTCAATGGTATCCCAGGCGCGGTCGAGCACCCGCGGACGATCCTTTCTTGGTCCTACACCGTCAAGCCAGTTATACCCCGAAACGAAATTCCCTCCCGGATAGCGAATAATCGGAACTCCTATTCCCTTGATCTCTTTCAGAACATCGGTGCGGAATCCATTGGAATCGGCAAACTTTGAACCGGGCTCGTAGATCCCTTCATAGACAGCACGGCCCAGGTGCTCGATGAAGGACCCGAAGAGGTTTCTGTCCAACGTCGAAATGCAACGGTCCGGATCGATGATGACACGCGCCGGTCCGGCGCTCTCCTGCGCCGCAGCAGAATCCGCTAGCCAAGTAAAGCGTGCGGCGAGCGAAGCGCCTGCCACGACGGTGCCACTGAGAAATCTGCGTCTCGAGAAGTAATCCATGTTGGTCTCCTAGGTGAGAGTGAAGGATCGCAATGTTACTTGTGGACAAAGTGCGCAGAAATGATAGCTGTAAGCGCTTAAACAAAGCATGTTGACTCAGCCCTGCCTCTGCCTCAAACAATCTGCAGAGCAGAGTGGAATTAGGAGTCGGGGGCAGCTTATACGGGTGTCGAAAAGAAGTCAAGAGTGCTGAGCGGCAGAGGCCGATCCGCTGTAAGCGTTTGCAAAATTGCCTCCCCATGTGGTAAACACACCTTCAGAAGGAGGGTGCTCGAGACCATGCCTAACTCAATTGCGAAAACAGCCCTTATTATTGTCGCTCTGTTTACCTTCTTGACTGCACCGGCCGCAAGCAGAGCCGGCGACGTTCAAGACCCGGCAACCGGAAAAGCTCCATTGCTTCCCGCGGGAACGAGGCTTCGTGAACTGCCTCTGACCGCCGTCCAGATCCAAGACACTTTCTGGTCGCCTCGACTGGAAGTCAATCGCACCCGAACCCTGGACCACGTTTACAAAGAACTGGAATTGACCGGGTGCATTCGAAACTTCGATATTGTCAGCGGCAAGGCGCAGGGCAAATTTGGCGGACCATGGTGGGCCGATTCGGACGTGTACAAATGGATCGAAGGCGCTTCGTATATCCTCGCCCTGCACCCCAACGCTCAACTCGAGTCGAAAGTGGACGAGTTGATTCGGAAGATCGCGGCAGCCCAGCAGAAAGACGGATATCTGGACACCTACGTTCTTCTGAGGTTGCCCGACCTGAAGTGGAAGAGCCTGGCGTTCAATCACGAGATGTTCTGTGCGGGTTCGCTTTTTGAGGCGGCCGTGGCTCACAACCAGGCTACGGGGAAGCGTTCCCTGCTCGAGATCGCGTTGCGCCTCGCCGATCACCTCGATTCGACCTTCGGGCCGGGCAAGCAGGCCGGCATCCCCGGTCACGAAGAGGTGGAACTGGCTTTGGTCAGGCTCTACCGGCTGACGGGAGAGAAGAGATACCTCCGCCTGGCCCAGTATTTCGTCGATTCCCGCGGTCAAAAGCCCTCCATCTTCGAGCGCCAATACGATCAGTTGCCGGAGAGGCAGGTGGATCTGCTCGGCCATCCGATGAGCATTAAGGATTTCTACCGGCGGTTTTTCCTCGTGAACCCGTCGAAATTTGACACAAGCTACTCACAGGACCAACTGCCGGCCCGCGAGCAGCGCGTGGCCGTCGGCCATGCCGTGCGTGCCATGTACCTATACTCCGGCATGGCAGACCTGGTTTATGAAACCGGCGACGCGGGCCTGTGGGAAGCGCTCGAAAGCCTGCACGACAGCGTGACGAATCACCGCATGTACGTGACCGGGGGAATCGGCCCTTCGGAGCGCAACGAAGGCTTCACCGCCGACTATGACCTTCCGAACGAAGACGCTTACCAGGAGACTTGCGCTTCGGCGGGCATGGTCTTCTGGAACTACCGCATGCTGAAGCTCACCGGCGACGCGCGCTATGCCGACGTCATGGAACTGTCGCTCTATAATGCGCTGGCGGCGGGCGTTTCTTTAACCGGGGACACCTTCTGCTACGTCACCCCACTCGCGAGCCGCGGCGACTTCAAGCGTGATCCGTGGTTCGGCGTGCCCTGCTGCCCGACCACGGTCGCGCGATTTCTGCCTGCCCTCGGCCGATACATCTACAGTGAGTCGCCGGATGGCCTGTGGGTGAATCTCTTCATCGCCGGCCAGGTGAAGGCCAAGGTCGCGGGCAATAAGGTCACGCTTCGGCAGTCGGGCAACTACCCGTGGGACGGAAAAATCAAGTTCACGATGGGCGTAGAGTCGCCACAGGATTTCGTCCTGCGCGTGCGCATTCCCGGCTGGGCGGCCAGAGCGGAGTTTGAGGTCAATGGAAAGGAATTCTCTCCTCGTGTCGTAAACGGCTATGCTGAAATCCACCGGTCCTGGTCGAACGGGGACACGGTTGACCTGACACTGCCTATGGATATTAAGCGCCTCGAGGCCAATCCTCAAGTTGTGTACGACCATGGCAAATCTGCGGTGCGGCGCGGCCCGCTTATCTATTGCCTGGAGCAGGCCGACCAAAAAGCGCCGCTCGACGAGATCGTCCTGCCGCTGGGAGCACAGCTTGAAAGCCAGTTCGCGCCCGAGCTATTGGGCGGCATAACGGTAATCAAGGGAGAGGGGCTCCTGCGCCCCCTTGACGATTGGAAGAACACGCTCTACCAGCCGGCTCGTGCGGCAAATACGCAACCGCTTCGAGTCACTGCCGTTCCTTACTGCGTATGGGGAAATCGAGGGCTGGGGAAGATGGCTGTCTGGATAGACACAACGCCGTAGCGGGGTGTCACCAAGCGCGATGTAGCACAGTCGCTTCGCTCGTTTTCCGCGGGGCTGGGCCGGGCAGGAGGGTTTCTTGATGCCACACCGCTAGTTGTGCCAAGATAGGGCACGTATCATGGAAATGGCAAGGGCTGCCGGCAGAAAGGAGCTTTCCGATGGGTCTCGAAGCTCTGCTGAAAGCGAAGCGGGAAGAGATCTTACGCGCTGCGGCCAAGCACGGAGCCCACAACGTCCGGGTATTTGGGTCCGTTGCGAGAGGTGAGGCGGATGCCCAAAGCGACATCGATTTGCTGGTCGAGTTTGAACCGGACCGCAGCCTGCTGGACCACGCCGCACTCTGGTTGGAATTGCAGGAGCTTCTGGGCTGCAAAGTGGATGTGGTGAGCGTGGCCGGTATTAAGGCGCGCATCCGTGATCGTGTTTTGCGGGAGGCCCTGCTGGTATGAGGGACGTTGCGGAGCGCCTGCGCGACATTCTTGATGCCATCACTCAAATTGGGCGGTATGCCTCACGTGGTCGTGAGGCGTTTGAACGGGAAGAACTGATTCAGGTATGGGTAGTGCACCATCTCCAGATCATTGGAGAAGCCGCGTCCCGGCTCGGCCGTGAGTTTCATGCGGCGCACCCCGAAGTGCCGTGGCCGAAGATCGTTGCTATGCGAAACGTTCTCGTGCACGATTACTTTGGCGTTGATTTGAACGAATTGTGGAACTTGGTACAGCGTGACCTCGGCCCGATTCAGGGCAGGGTGGAATTGTTGCTGGCCGAACTCGAACGAAAGAACCAGTAGTATCGGGTTTGCGGCGGGTCCTACCAGCTTATTTGTACGAGCGAGACGGCGTGACGGGGCAGAGGGAAGGCAATTCGCAGCTCCCCCTGTTTCGCACTTTTCTCTTCCGCAGGCGCGAGTTCTTGCAGGCGTCCTTGTGATATCAGCCGGCGGTATTGCTCCGGGGAGGGCTGCTGAGGGGAACCCATCTCCTTCCACGTTGTGTAGGGATTGCTGTGCGTCTGGTCGATCCGGTAATGGCGAACAAGAGGCCGGCTTGCGGCCGGCGGCAAGCCCGTAATAAGCAACTCCACGTTGGCGGCGGGGACAGCGATCTCCTGATCGTGGTAGTTCCAGACGAGCACGGAGAGTCTTTGCTTCTCGAGAGTGGCGATGCCGCTGATATCCGCCCGGCCTGAGACCCCGGATCGCAGGACGGTATCGGTCCCGAGTGATGAGTTGCCCTCGAGGGCGATGCGCTCGCTGCCCAGCATTCCCAACATCCGGAAGACATTCAGGACCGGTTTGTCGACGCCGTTGGTGGCCAGGGTTCGAAAGCCCTCAAAGTAGGGTTGATTCTCGAACTCGAAAGCCCAGGTGACCACACCTGCCAGGGAGACCTGGTTTTTTGCCGCAAGGTCCAGCGTCCTGGCCAGCATCTCCGCAGTGTAGCAGGCGTAAAGCGGACCGTTGCGGTAGGCATTTTGAGGAAACCGCCTTGCGGAGCAGGCTGCGCAACCTTCCGGGTCGGACTCGCCCAGGATCACCGGCAGATTCTGAAACTGAGGGAAAGAGCGGATGATCCGAAACCCTTCATCAATTGACTGAAGCTGCCGGCTGATTCCCATGACCACGTGGCCCTCCACGAGCTTAGGGTCGCCCTTCGCGTGGAAGCTGACGAAATCAAGGGGAGCGCCTTTTCCGCCCGTAGCGTAATTGTTCCCCGTAGCGCAGTGGGTAAGGAATTGGCGGAGGAATTCGGCCGCGTGGGGATCGACAGGGCCCGTGGAATCCGGTCCGCCCACGCGTGCCTCGGGGAGTGCGTGTTTCACGGCTTCTGCGGCGTAGTCATAGAGCTTGTAATACTCATCGGGTGTACCTTGCCAATAACCGATGTCGGGCTCATTCCAGACTTCCCAGCTCCAGGATTGGACTTGCTCCTTCCCGTAGCGCTCGATGGCGTGCTGCACCCAGCGGTAGACCAGGTCTGACCACTGGTGATAATCGTTCGGTGAGTATGCCCAGCCGGTCCAGAGTGTGCCCTTCGGCCAGTCGTGCCTATAAGGCTCAGGCCGGACCGACAGCGCTTGAGGCATGAAGCCAATCTCCACCAAGGGCTTTGCCTTCACTCGCATCAACGTGTCGAAGATCCTGTCGAGAATCGTCCAGTCGTAAACAGGGCGGCCCATTGCGTCTTTACTGTAAACGTTGGTCGATCCCCATTTGAGGGCCGCAGTGCCATCGCCCGAAGTCAGCAGGTTGTGCATCCGCACGTGCACTGCTGTGGCGCTCAATTCGGAAAGCTCTGCCAGGAGTTTTTCCCCGTTGGGCGCGTATGTGTAGTTGGGCTCGTCATACCCGAAGTAAGCCCACACCGGTGACCAGCGCTCACGCGGCCGTGAGGCGTCGATTCGTATCACAGCTTCCTGCTGCGCCAAGCTCGGTGCCGCAATCAAGACGAGCGCCAAGCCGCAGAGCCACGCGCCGTGCAAAGACTTGTCCACGAAGCTCGCACTTGGTTGGTTTAATGAGCGCATTTTCAAGTTGCCCTCGGAAGGGCGGGGTTTTAGTGACTGTGTGAAAACCTCATCCAGCGTGTCATTCCGAGCGAAGCGAGGAATCTCGCTCTGAGTGTTTTCAAGGCAGTGCGAGATTCCTCGTCGCCTGCGGCTCCTCGGAATGACATGCAAAGGGAGTTCTCACACAGAATCTAATACCCGCCCTTCCACTTCCGCCGAGTAAGTTCGCCTACTCATTCAGTTGAGCGCTAGCTCCTCACTCTTAAACCAATTCAATCTCCAGCTTGGTTAGTGATGCGGGCTTGAATGTCCAGGCAAAGCTGGAACCCGTGACACTGGCCCGCTTCCGTTCGGGCTCTACCGCGTGCGGGTTTTCAAAGTCATTGTGGGCGTGAATGTCCGGCGAGGCGAGGACAGTCACGTTCGAGGAGCGGGCCGAAGCGCCGCGCAGGCTAACCTCCGCGGTTCGGGGTTCGCTCACATGCGGATTCACCACCGTGATCACGAGCGTCTTCCCATGCAGCGAGGCCGATCCCGCCAGTCCCCAAAACGACTTGTTCGCTCCAAACGAAATCGCAGGCGCGTCGCTTACGAAGCGGAGCGATTGGCCGCCCTTGTGCGATTTGTACATGTCGAAGGCGTGAAAGATGGTGGTTGCTGCGAAATGGTCCTCGAGTGCGAGGAAGGAGGTATGAATATTATTCACAAGTTGGGCGGCATTGCACATCGCGAGCTGGTCGGCGTGGCGGTTGAAGGTATCTAGAGTGATGCCGGTAACCAGCGCATCGCGCATGCTGGGTACATAGCTGAAGAGGTAGCGGGGGTCGATGGCCTTGCCGCGATGCCAGGCGCCCCACTCGTCCACGACCATCTTGACTTTGTGTGCAGCGTCGAATTCGGCCATCGCGAGCCACTGCTTGGTGAGCAGCGAGTCCATCAAATCAGATTGCCACAGAAGCTGATACCAATCGTCGACGGTGAAGTCGAGGGATTGGCCCTTGCCGGCCGTCCAGCAATAGTAATGCAAAGAGAGGCCGAAGATCCGGTCCAGCAGGTTCTTGTCCTTCGCCACCAACTCCTGAAAAAGGCCGCGCGTCCAAGCCACTTGCGCGTCATCGATCGCCATGCCCGGCCCGGAGGCCACGAACCGCAGCTTCAAACCGTAGTCGGGAACCCATGAAATGAATCGCCGGAATTCCACGGCATATTGCTCCGGCCGGAAATCGCCGCCACAACCCCACGATTCGTTACCGATGCCCCAGTAGGTCACATTGTAGGGCTCCTTGCTCCCGTCGGCGGCTCGAAGCTCAGCGAGCGTGGTGGAACCGGCAGGCGAGTTGCAATATTCCACCCACTGGTCGTAATCCGTAGGTGTCAGGCTACGCAGGTTAGCCGCAAAGTACGGCTCCGAACCGCACAGCCGGCAGAAACGCATGAACTCTGCCGTGCCGAAGGTGTTGGGTTCGTATTTTTGGGGGCCGCTTGGTGCATCCCAAAGTGTCGGCACGTTGCACCAGAAGTTGGTGCGGGTGGGGCGCTTGTCGCGCGGCCCGACGCCATCGCGCCAGTTATAGCTGTCTGCAAAGCAACCGCCGGGCCAGCGAATCACGGGAGCCTGAAGCTGCTGCATATGGTCGACGAGGTCCTTGCGGATTCCGCCCACATTCGGGATCTTTGAGTTCTCCCCCACCCAGATGCCATCGTAGATCACCCCGCCGATGTGCTCAGTGAAATGGCCGTGAATCTCGGGCGCGATTTCGCCGATGGGCTCGTCAATGAGCACTTCCACCAGCCCGTCCGTCGCGCGCGAACTCCTGGGCGCCACGCTGACTGCTGATGCCGCCAAGGTCATCGCAAGAAAAGCTCGTCTGTTCATGCGTTCGCCACCTCCGGGAAACCGAACTGGCTCGTTCCGGGACAAGGCTCAGCGGAACCCGCCCGCTCGGGCTAGGGTTGATGCAATTTACCAAAGCTGATGAAAGAGCTTACACCTTCACGGGGAGCCGCGGCAACCCGCGATTGCAGGATTGGCTCCGATGGTTTCGGAAGCCGACATTTGTAGCCCTACACTGGGCCAAGCGGAGAATCTGTTGATGCCGGCCAGAAAAGGCCGCGGAAAGACTTCGGGTGGCTGTCGGGGTGAGCCAGGCGAAAGACCTCCACAGCTGTAATTTCAGCGAATTACGGAGATCCTGACTCCGTTCAACCAGAGCCACCCTCCGCCCCTCTCGGCGGAGGTCACAGGCGTTTCTCCTGAGGTCATAAAGGCCAGCCGGGCGACCGAAACTGGGAGGTCGGCGGAAAGAGGTAATGTCTTCATACTAAAAGGCCCAAAAATAAACTCGAAAATCCCTCTTGACAGACCCTAAGAAAGATGGTGTTATAGGCGGCATTGGCATGAAAGCGCTTACACCGACGAACGGTGGTGAGCGTAGCCGGACGCTACGGGCTGAGGGAACGTCGATTCTAGTTCAAATGTGGCACGTGATCTTCGCGTGGAGGTCTGGCCTCGGCTATTGACGCCTTGCGATTCGCGTTAGGGAGTGGGTCTAGCTTGCTTATGGTTCGGTACACTCAAAGGAGGTGAGCAGTGAAGAAGCAATTCCGCTTTGTGACTATACTGCTGATGCTGTCACTTCTACCACTCTTCACCGGAAGGGCTGTTTTTGCGCAGGTAGGAGCTGACCGGGTGGCTGTGACGGGTCTCGTGACCGACCCGACCGGGGCCGCTGTTCCCGATGCGACCATCACGCTACTAAACCAGGACACCGGCATCAAGACCGTTGTGGCCACCGACGGCGCCGGTAATTTCACAACCCCGGCGATGATTCTCGGCAATTACACATTGCAGGTGACCAAGGAAGGGTTCAGGGCTTACAGCCAACCCGACATGGCCCTGAATATCGGCGGAAGGACTTACACGCAAAACGTCACACTCCAACTGGGCGCGGTAAACCAGACCGTTGAGGTGAACGCCGGCGCCCAACTCATCAACACTCAGAGCACCGAGGTCTCGTACCAGGTTGGCAAGGAGTATTATCAGGACCTTCCGGACATCATGGGCGCTGACGTGCGCTTGGCCGAAACCAAGCTTGTTTTGTCGCCCGGCTACGTCCCCACGGCGCCCAACGGCGATGCGATCTTTCGCGGCGACGCCTTTCAATCGCGAATCAACGGCGGCCAAACCGTCTCCTGGGAGAGCTGGTTTGACGGGGCCGAATACGGTTACGCCGAAGGTCACCAGCAAACCCATGAGAGCTCGATTCCCTATGCCGCAGTGCAGGAAATGACCACCACCGTGAACAACTTTTCCGCCCAGTACGGGCACACCAGTGGCGGCATAGTCCTCTACACCACCAAGTCCGGCACTGCCCAGTTCCACGGCAGCCTGTACGATATTCTGACCAGCAACAAGCTGGATGCCAACAACTTCTTCCTCAATTCGTCGGGCATCAACACCCTTCCCCTGACCCAGAACAACGCGGGCTTCACTTTCGGCGGCCCCGTCCCTAAGTTCCATCTCTGGGGGAAGACCTTCTTCTTCACCAATTACGACCGCTTCGATTATCACAGCACGGTCAACACCGGATTCCAGAACACACTCCCCACGCCGTTGGAGAGAGGCGGCCACTTCAGCCAGTTGCTGTCCCCCCCGACCCTCCCCTCCGGGTGCGCCGGCGCTCCCTGTCAGATTGCGACGGATGCGCTGGGTCGCCCGATTTACTATGGGGAAATCTTCAACCCGGCTACCACGCGAACGGTCAACGGAGTTCCCGTTCGTGATGGTTACGGATTTGATCCGACAACCGGGATGCCCTTGGCGAACGCGAATATCATTCCGGGGACCGATCCGCTGTTAACGGCAAATGCTGGCGCGCAGTATATCGCCTCCATCGTCCCCACCCTCGATCGAAACTCGTTGTTCACTCCGAACGAATTCGGCGGCACTTCGGACGATAACGACAAGATCAATGTCTGGACGTGGTTGTTCAGAATCGACCATACGTTCAACGATAAGTGGTCCGCCTCCTTCACCTACTTCCAGAATCACCGGCCGCGCACCGCCCATTGCGGCGGCCCGGAGGGCTGCAACACCGAGAATAACGGGGAAACAGACCCTGAGGCCAACAACACCTATCTCGGACAAGGCTTCTATCAGTTGATCACCAACCACTTCTCGCACCTTTGA
>CAWIUZ010000204.1:0-8216 GCA_963838915.1 uncultured Acidobacteriota bacterium | reverse complement strand
CAATCGCCGGGCGTGGTGACACAACTATCTGTCAGCACCAATAAGAGGTATCTTGTGGACCAGAACGGCGTTCCCTTTCTCATGCAAGGCGACAGCGCCCAGTCGTTGATTGTGGCGACGACCGACGCGGAAGTCATACAGTACCTGGAAAACCGGCGCCAAAAGGGCTTCAATGCCACAGTTGTGAACCTGATCGACGAACACGGCTATTGTAAGCAATCCGATACCCGATGTATGCAATTCAACACCGAATCTCGGCAACATCCGCCGCTGAACCTCGCCGGCGAGGCGCCCTTCACTACGCCCGGCGATTTTTCGACCCCCAATGAGAAGTACTTTGCCTACGCGGACTGGGTCATCAGGAAGGCCGCAGAATAGGGCATGCAGGTGCTCCTCTACCCCACCTTCCTGGGAGGCAAGAACAGTGGCGAAGGATGGTATGACGACCTCCTGGCGCTCGAACCTGAAAAGTGCCTTGCGTATGGCCGGTATTTGGGAAAACGGTACAAGGACTTTGATAACATTATTTGGGTGATGGGGGCAGACCGAGATCCGGGACCGGCCCAAGAAAATTTCGACTTGGTTGCCATGGGTATCAAGGAGTTTGACCATCGCCACCTCTTTACGGCACATGGTCACCCCGACGAATCCGCCGTGGATTGCTGCTCGCTGGGCCGCTGGCTTGACTTCAATACGACCTATACTTACGAAATAGTGCATGAGAAGCTGCTTGACGATTACAACCGCACACCCACCATACCTTTTATCCTGATCGAGGCCACTTATGAAGGCGAGCACAACGCCTCGGAAGTGCAAGTTCGCCGGCAAGCTTACTGGGCGACTCTGTGTGGCGCCTTCGGCCAGTTTCTGGGCAATGCCCCCCTCTATGGTTTCGAGGGGCCGACGATCTTTCGGTCCAAAGGGACCTGGCAGGAGGCGATGGATCTTCCGGGTTCAGTGGACATGGTCTATTGGCGCAGACTCTTCCGCTCGCGGACTTGGTATGACTTAATTCCGGATCAGAAGCACGAGGTGGTAACGAGCGGGTTGGGCGAGTTCACTGGCCTTGACTATCTGGCGGCGGCGCGAACCTCGGACGGCAGCACGGTGATTGCTTACATGCCGACGAGTAGAACCATCACGGTGGATATGAGCAAAGTGTCAGGCACCCAGGCCGTCGGTTGGTGGTTCGATCCCCGCACCGGACGAGCGACCCCAGCGGGCACCTTCCCCACCAGCGGCACGCAGGAACTAAGCCCGCCCGCCCAAGGTGATTGGGTTCTAGTCCTGGACGACGCCTCAAAGCGGCGCTTGCCTCCGGGTACTAATCAATAGATCTTCACGTCCGCAGGAGGGCTCCATTTAGCAACCCTCCCGGAGCCTCTCCCGTCAGGGTTACATCGAAAACGGCGCTACGGGTTACATTTCGAAATGTCTCAACACGCGCTTATCGGTTACGTAATAGATCTCCCAATTCGATGGATAGACGGCTCTGTCCTTTTGTTGCTATACTGCCCGACAACTGGCTATTCAGGGAAACCAGTCTGTGGAGGTGACTCATGACCGGACCTTCAATCAGGCGAGGCGGGCAGACGCTCGCCATCCCGTGTCTCTTCCTTCTGCTGTGTCCAGCTCTCTGGGCGCAGCTTTACACGGGCACGGTAACAGGGTTGGTAGCCGACCCTACCGGCGCCGTAGTTCCGGGCGCACAGGTCCATCTGGTGGATGAACTAAAGGGCTTCGCTTACACGTCCACCACTGACGCCGCGGGGAACTACCTTTTCCGCAGTGTTCCTCCCGGAAATTACAGAGTTGAAGTCCAGGCTGTAGGCTTCAACACCGAAACGCGGGGTGGTATCGTGCTGGAAGTCAACCACAACGTGACGGTGAACATTTCACTTCAGGTAGGGGCGACGAATCAGTCGGTCGATGTCACGGGACAAGCGCCCGTGCTGGACGCTCAGGACGCCGTGACCGGCCAGGTGGTGGATCGCACATTCATAAACGACCTGCCTCTCATCGGCCGCTCGATTTCGAACTTAGCGATGCTCACTCCGGGCGTCACAGAAGCGGATACCTCTTGTCCCGCCGACGTCACGGGCGCCGACGCCCCGGGTGGCAACTGCCCGGGAAATAACTACGTTTCCGACGGCAGCCGCAACGCCACCTCTGACTTTATGATTGACGGCGTATCGACGTCCTTTCTTTTTCACAGTGTTCTCTGGACCACCTACGTCCCCTCGGTTGATTCGGTGGAAGAATTTGCCATCCAACAATCGAACTTCAGCGCGGAATATGGCTTCACCGGCTCAACGGTTACCAACATCGTGACGCGCACGGGCACCAATCAATTCCACGGCAGCGCTTACGATTTCTTGCGCAACCGGGCGCTCGATGCCAACAACTTCTTCAGCAATGAGGCCGGCATTCCCGTTCCCGGCCTGCGTTTGAACAACTTTGGAGCCACGGTCGGCGGGCCTATCCGGCGGGATAAGACGTTCTTCTTCTTCTTCGACTACGACGGCACGCGGGAGACGACTCTGTTTACCACCAACGCCGGCGTGCCCGACGCCGCGGAGCGCACGGGAGACTTCAGTGAACTGTGCGCCCGAGCCGCCGGGACGTTTGGTTCCAACGGCATGTGCTCGGCGGCTGGGGGACAATTATGGGATCCTTACACAGGGGTCTACAACGCGGCTCTGGGTGGTCCTGTGCGGTCCGGCTTTATTCCTTTCAACAACCTCGGAACTTACCAGAGTCCCGGAAACCCCAACCTCGCCGGCACCGGTTATCAGCTTGCGGCACGGCCTGGGAACCTGATCGATCCCATTGCCTCCAAGTATCTGGGGACGCAATTCATCCCGCTGCCCAATTACAATGTCGGAACCACTGCCTACAATCCCTACACGAATTGGGAGGGATCCCCGGTCGAAGTTACTCGCAACGATCAATACGACATCAAAATCGATCACCGTTTCAGCGAACGCGATTTGTTGAGCGTGAAGTACTCGCGAGACAGGAACGATCAGCCTCCATTCCCCTGCTACAGTAAAACCGATCCTGCCGACCCCTGCATCGCGGGGACCTACGTCGCGAGCGCCCATCTCGTGGCCATCAATTATAGCCACTCATTTACGCCTGCGCTCCTCTTGACGACGTCCTATGGCCTCACGCGAGGGTTTTTCACGCAGGGTGGGCCTGAGAGCGAGCCGCAGTTCAAGGGCATTTCTGCGTCGGCAACCCTCGGCATGCCCCAATACATGGATCGGTCCGGCATTTACTGGATGCCCTCGGTCAATTTCGGGGGATACTCCACGACGGTCACCGAGTACGGCGGCTCGTCGGGCCAAGTTGGCACTTTTGGATATTGCTGTGCGGTCGACGGCAGCGAGGCTCATACTGCGGTGGCCGCGCTCGCTTGGGTCAAAGGTAAACACAGCCTGAAGTTTGGCTTTGACGGCCTGGTGCATCGTTTCAACTACACCCTACCCGGTTTTCCCGCTGGAGATTTCAATTATGATTTCACCAGTACGTCCCAGTACCCATTTTCAGGCGGAGGCGATGCCATCGCGAGCTTCCTCACCGGTGTGGGCAGCCCGCAAGAGTCCGGCGGAATGGGCAATTATGACATCCCGGCCTACAGCTCCACTCAAAGCTTTCAGTTCGCGCAGTTCATCCAGGACAACTGGAAGGTCAGTCCGAAACTCACCCTGAACCTCGGTTTCCGTAACGAAATTAACACCCCCCAGACCGAGCGCCACAACCGTATGAGCAAGCTCGATCTCAACGTGGTGTCGCCGCTCGATGTTCCCAGCTTGGGCACGCTCCACGGTGGCGAGGTATTTATGGGTCCCGGCGACCGTAGCAACTACCTTGCTAACTACCATAATATCGGGCCCCGCATCGGCTTCGCCTATCGTCCCCTTAACGACCTCGTGGTCCGAGGGGGATACGGGATCTATTACTTGATCGGCAATACCGGGGCAACGGCTCCGGTTTTTCCCGGATTCGACGGCTACAACGAAGTGACTCCATGGCTCACCAGCTATCACAACGATCACGCCACGCCTTGGGGGAGATTTAGCGATCCGTTTCCGATTGTGGGACCAAATTATCCGGTTGGGAACACTCTTGGGCTACTTAATCAGGTCGGCTTCGGAGCCAATGCGCCGATTCCCGCCATCGATTCCAGGACGCCTTATGAACAGACTTGGACTCTGGGCATTCAGAAACAGTTGCCTTCCAGCACGCTCCTGGACATCTCTTATCTCGGAAAGAAGGGCACGCATCTTCTCTCCAGTGTTTACTTCAACTATGACACCCTCGGCCCGGAAGTGGAACAATACAACCCCACGCAAATTGGCAACCTCCTGACGTATGTTCCCAACCCGTTCTACGGGATCATCACCAATGGGACCAGCGGGCTTTCGGGTTCGACGGTGCCAGCCTTCCAACTCCAGTTGCCGCACCCGCAGTTCACGTCTGTCGATGGCGACGCCGCGCCGTGGGCCAACTCCATCTACAATGCCTTGCAAGTGAGACTGGAGAAGCGCTTCTCCCACGGGCTCCAATTTTTGGTGACTTACACCTGGTCGAAGTCTATCGACGATTCTTCCGGGTCGGGGGGTAATACGTTCCTGGGCGGTATTTCGAGCCTTCAGGATCCGAACCGATATGAGCTGGAACGGAGTGTATCGAGTTTCGACCTTCCACACCTGCTCCAGTTCAGCTACGTCTTCCAATTACCAATCGGCCGGGGGAAGGCTTTAGCCGGCAAGTCCAATTCAGTGGTCAATGCCTTCATCGGCGGCTGGCACACTGCGGGGAGCTGGCGGTTTAACGACGGCCGGCCCATCGTCTTGGGGCTTCAGGGTGGTCAGAGTCTACCTACTTATGGGGGGCAACGCCCAGACTTGACCGGCACTTTGACTTGCACCAGTGGTTCCTGGGCGACTCGATTGAACGATTACTTTTCTAACCCGCAAGTCGTGGTCACTCCGCCTCCTTTTGCCATCGGCGACGCACCACGCACCACCACAAGCTGCCGGCTGCCCGGAGAGTCGAACGCAAACCTCTCCCTTTATAAGCAGTTCTCTCTAGCTTCGTTACGCGAGGGCGCGCGCATCGAGTTCCGTCTGGAAACCTACAACGCGTTCAATCATCCGCAATTCCTCGGACCGAATACGACTCTCAATTCCGGGAGCTTCGGGGTGATCACGGGGCAGGCGAATCAACCCCGCCAGGCTCAGGCGGTGTTAAAAGTGTACTGGTAACGCTGTAAGACTCGTAGTCAGTCAGGTAGCCCTCTCGCCGGGGAAGAGGGCTACCGATTTCCTTTCATCGTGCGGCCTTCCGCGTCCTCCCGGGCGGCTCGTGTTGCCATTCCCAATGGCGTCCTGCCCTCGTTGTCTTTTGCGTTGACATCGGCTCCGTCCGTACGTGGCGTACTCGGTTCGGAAAGTGCATTGGGCGCCCCGCCCAATTCTGCGGGGGACGATCACCGTTATCACTACGCACGTTGGAATGGGAAGCAACACCCGCCGAAGCAGTGAGCTGATTCTGCCACGCCCAGAGCCGGGATGAGCACATTGACTACCGCGAAGCATCAGAAGTCCCAGTCCTCCGCTTCCTGCTTCCGGGTCGGCACCTTCCCCATGCACACCGCACATTTGTAATGGCTGTCCGCAGCCACCCTGGTGCCCCTCGGCAGTCCGAGCGCGGCCATGATCTTCCTGACCATCGGCTTGCTCTTGATGATGCAACGGTCGGCGAGCAGGGTGAAGAGGCCGGTCGCATCGAAACGGTTCGCCCGCCCGCGAGGGCAGTCCTCGTAGGGCGTCCCCTGGGGGACAACGCCGCCTTGCTGCAAGCGCGACCAGAATTCAGGATGGCCGACGGCAAATGTCCGGAAGCCCGCCAGGCTTGGGACTTCGGTCCACGGCAGGCCGTCAACGATTGGCTTCCCGTTGACCACAAAGAAGAGTCCGACCTGAGGCTCATTTGCCTTCTTCGCATCGGCAGTGGGCTTCCTCATGGATAACCCCTTTGGCTATCGGTCCTGGAGGTCGATTGCAACCGGCTCCCTGCCCGGGCCGCCGTAATCGCCCAGGACGGAGGCGTTCACGAAGAGGGTGTCGCTCGTCCGCAGCGTGCCGTCTCCGGCATGGATGTGCCCGGAAACAGGTACGCTCGGGACAACGAGTTGCGGGGTTGCAGGCTACGGCCATGTTGCGCTGCTTGGCGTCCCTCACCAGCTTCCTGACATCGGACTGGGCAACCACAGCCTTGTCCTTGTTGTCCACGACCATCGCGGGCTCAAGGGCGTTGCCGGCCGCGTCGGCAAAGGCCATCAGGTAATCGCCGTTCCGAGGCAGCTTCTCCCCCACCCAGATTCCCGGCCACGACCTCGCCTCTTCGGCAAAATCAATCTCCTCCCGCTTCCCGACGCGGCTCACCTTCGCCGTCTCGGCCTCGAGCTCCCGGTTGCGCTCGCGGAGGCCGCCTATCTCCTGGAGATAGTCCTTACCCTGGCGGGCAAGGTCGTTCGCCCTCGCCTTCTCTCCGCTCAGCGCAGCTTCAAGCTCGGCACACGCTCTCGCGACCTCGGCCTTCCTCTGCTCTTCCGCGAACTTCTGGGCGGCTTCAAGCTCCGCAATCCGCCTCGTCATGGCGGCAGCCTGCTCCTGCAATTCTCTTTCGGCGGCAAGCCGCTCCTGCTGCTTGGCATTTTCGAGCGTGGCAGAAGCGTTCTTCCGATACTCCTCCAGGCGGACAACCAGCTCCTCCTTCTCAGTCCGGAGCTTCTGCAGTTCGGCGCTGTGATTGCCCGTGGCCTCGGCCAGCCGCCTCGCAAGCTCCGCGTCGAACTTCGCCCAGCGGGCCTGCTCGCCATCCTTCTCCTTGGCCACGAGCAGCCGGATGGCCTCCTCCGCGCTGAGCTGCGCCACCCGTGCGAAGTCCTTCATGCCCAGCCGCTCAAGGACCTCGGATCGGCTGAGCTCGCCCTTGCCCAAGCATAGCGGGCACTCGATGGCCTCGGGCAACGGTACGGTTGTGTTTGTCATGGCCATTGTTCGTGAGCTTTCGGCAGGGGTGAGCAGTCATGCACCCTTGCCGGTGGGCGTCCGGCGAACTCACGGCCACGAGGAATCCAGGCATTCTAATTGTAACCATCGATAGTCCGGTTTACGTTATCGGTGGGGCGCCATCGGCTTCAATGGCGTTCTTCTGGCCATCGAGACATTGAGAGAGCTTTGGGACCGTCCAACAGCATGGCCGCGAACTCGCCTGCGGCGTGCGTAATCGTTTGTTTGTCACAGATTGAAACTGATTCGCTAGGCCCGTCTTCGTCATTGAAAGGCCCATGTCGAACGATGACCCTGTAATCGCCTACAATCGCTAGTACCTCTGAACGAGATGAACGCATCCGTTAACGGGTTTTGGGCGCTCCGAGAGAGCGATTGGCCATATCGCTCGCGCAAACCTTCGATCTTTATTTCCACTGGTTGCTCAATAAATTCAAAATCCGGATCGCGTTTTTGAAACACTGACTCCGCAGTGGAGATGAGATCTCGGGGAATACGAACTTCGACGCCATTGCCCAGCGGCACGGCTGTAAGCGCGCCGGCAGCGGCCACCAGCTTCCCGCCCCGGATAAGCGAGAAACCGAGACCGCAACCCGCATCTCGCGACAAGTGCATCTGGTCGCCAGCCTTTGCGCAGTCGGTCAACGTCTTGTCGATGTAGAACGACGCCTCAGCTCCGGATGCTTGGTCCTGTGCAGTCGCGACCAGCGTAATGCGGCTTCGTTTTCGCAGGCTCCACGGCGGCCGGAGGCCCGGGTTACTTGGTGGTCCCGCGTCGGTGACGCGAACCTGGGGAGAGATGCCGACCAGCCTGGCATCTGCCAAGTTTGAGCCCTTACAGACGACCGGGCCACGCGTCTCGGCGCGGCATTCGAAGCCACCTTCGCTTCGAGCTTTCGGAACGATTACCAGGTAATCGAACGTGCCAGACGGCGGGATCATGGGAACACCTCCGATGCCGGAAATTATAGTTCGCCTGGGACGACCGCAACCGCCAACGCAAATGAATCGCCATCGCGGAAGAACCAAGGGGGCGTGGCGTATTCCCGCAGGGAACGGGTCTGCATGGGGATGGTCTGCTGGTCTTGGGTAGAAACGCGAGCGTAGAGGCCCGCTCGCAACGGTGTTTTG
>CAWIUZ010000203.1:0-28372 GCA_963838915.1 uncultured Acidobacteriota bacterium | reverse complement strand
ATGTCCTTCCCCAACCGGCCCCGACATTTACCATACAAGTGCCTCTGCTCGCCCCGGTTATCGAGGCAGGTTCCGTGAAGATCGAAAACCTCACCTCGACGGGCTTCGACGTGGAGCTGAATGCTTTTTCCACTTCTCGAGACTTACAGGAGACCACCTTCGTGTTCACGGGAGCTTCCGGAAGCACGCTGAACGGACAAACCTCGTTCCAGGTTTCATATAGCTCCGCAGCCGCCAGCTATTTTGCAGGCAGCACAGGTTTAATGAACGGCGGCAACTTCGGCCTGACTGTGCACTTCAACTATAGTGGTGACACCAGTGTGATCGGCGGGGGCAGTGTTGCCGTGACGCTCTCCAACGCGGTGGGAGCTTCGAGCGCAGTAACGGGAGAAAGTCAGTAAATCGTTGCGAGAGGCTATACGTTTTCGGGGACCACCCAAGGCTCGCGATAAGTCCGCCTCAAGTAGTGGTTGGCTTCGTTGTCCCGGCCAAACGTCTCGCTCGCACTGTCGAATACCAATTTCCGGTCTCCCACCCGGTAGGAGATGTTGGCCATGTGACAAAGGGCTGCGGAAATATGACCGTCCTCAACATCGGCGTTGGGGCGTTTCCGGCTGCGGACGCAACTAATAAAATTGTCTACATGGGCCGCCTGCATTGCGGCAAAAGTCTGCTTGTCGCTAGCCACCTTGCGGCCTTCCCGGTCGAATTGTTGCCATCCCCCTCCGTCGCGGCCCAGGATCATCATCCCGTCGCTCCCATAAATTTCAGTTCTGGTTCCGCTGAAGGGATACCAATCAGGGAACCTGGTCATGCTTTCCCTGACATTGTCAGGCGACTTCGCCATATAAGGCGTCCACCACGCCTGCTGGAAATTCAACGTCAGGCCGTCGTAAGCATACGTGACGAGTGAGGTGTCGGGTGTCTCCGCTCCATCCTTAAAGAAGAACTTCCCGCCCGTATGATGAACGGAGTTTGGATAGGACGCGCCCATGACCCAGCGAGCCAGGTCCAGTTGATGAACCCCTTCTTCGGTCAAGTTCCCGCCGCTAAAGTCCCAGTAGACCCAGTGGAAATACTTGGGGTTGTAGGGTCGTTTTGCCGCAGGACCTAACCACATCGCCCAATCGAACCCTGCCGGCGGCAAGGAATCCGGCGTTTTCTGGAGCGGCGCCCGGCTCATCATATTGTAAACGGACGCCAGATGAATCGTGCCTAGTTCGCCGGACTGGATCAGTCGGCGCGCCGTGGCAGCATACGAAGCGCTCCTGTCTTGCATGCCGACTTGCACAACTCGGTTGTACTTACGCGCGGCCTGGACCATCTTCCGGCCTTCCCAAATATTGTGGGAGGCTGGGCTTTCCACGTAAACGTCTTTGCCCACCTGGCAGGCCAATACTGTCGCCAGGGAATGCCAATGGTCCGGAGTGGCGCAGACTAAAGCATTGACCTCGTTGTCTTCCAGGATATGCTCGAAACTGCCCACCAAAGCCGGCGCCTTTCCCTTCGTATTCTGGACGGCCTTCGCCGCCAGCGCCGCCTTCCTATCGTCAACATCACAAACGTAGGCGATTTCAACGTCCGGTCTCTGGGCAAACAGTTGTGTTAAGTAAGCCCCGCGAGCTCCCACCCCCATGATACCCACAACAACCTTGTCGCTTGGCGCAACCGCCCTCAATGGAGTCCGCATTGAGGCCACTCCGAGGGCGGCGCCTAGCCCACCCTTGATACTCCGATCCAGAAATCCTCTCCTGCCGATGGCCATCCTGCACCTCGCCCTCGATAACTCCGGATTATCCCAACACAGACGCCATAGTGACCCGTCCCGTGCCACCGAAGCCATTACCGGGGAATCTATTGATACCTCAGCCAAACAGCGTCCGTCAACCACACGCTTCTCGTCGATGCTGTCCTAATTGAGCCGTAGCACTGCCATCTTGGCGGCTCCATTGCCGGTTGGAAGCCGGCGTTACAGCCCAAACTAGGACAGTAGGCTTCTAGAAGGGTCGGGGAATCTGTAAGACTTCTCAATGCGCATGAGGTGTCGTGCTGAGTTCAAGGATGATCTTCATTCCGGCGTAATCGGGGAGCGCGCTTTTCGGCCGCTACTACACCTCGAAAGCAAAGAATGTTCCAGCCTGTTGGAAAATCCCTGCCTGCAAGTTGCAATGCAGTTGACAGACTTTTTGCCTAAGATAAACTGGAACGCTTCGTTATGATCAACCGACGAGAAATGACCGTAGATGGCATCATTCCGATAATCCCGACGCCTTTTGACGGAAAGGACCGGATCGAGTGGAGCGCTTTCGAGCGGCTGCTCGATTTCGCCTGCGGGATCGATGTCTGCGCTGTCTGCCTGCCGGCATACGCGAGCGAGTTCTACAAACTCTCCGACGCCGAGCGCCGCGAGATCATCGCCAAGGCGGTCCAGTGCTGCGGCGACCGAAAACCCGTAGTCGCACAGGCGAACGCCGGCTCCGCCATCCAGACCGTAGCACTGGCGCGATTTGCGCAGGAAACGGGTGCGGCGGCGGTGTCCGTGGCTGCGCCGCGCCTCTTTCCCGTCGAAGAGAAAGACCTGCTGCGGCATTTCGACAAGATCTTATCGGCAATCGACATTCCTTTAGTGTTGCAGGACTTCAATCCCGGCGGGCCTACGGTCAGCACGGGTTTCATCACCAAGCTTCACGGGCAGCACCCCCATTTTCGTTGGGTAAAACTGGAGGAGCCCTTGATGGCCGCCCGAATCGGGTCGATTCTGGATGCCACTTCCGCCGAAGTCGGAGTGCTCGAAGGTTGGGGCGGTATGTACCTGCTCGAGCTCGTAGCCGCGGGCATCTGCGGCGTTATGCCCTCGCTATCATTGGCGGATCTGTTGGCGCGTATCTTCGGGTTGGCCAAGAGCGGGCGCCAACAGGAAGCTTACGAAGTCTTCACAGGTACGCTTCCGCAAATCGTTTTCAGTTTACAGAACATGGAGCTCTATCATTACGCTGAGAAAAGTCTGCTCGCCGCGCGCGGCGTGATCACCGAAACACACGTTCGTGAACCAAGACGCGATTTAGACGCCCTGACCCGCGCGCACATCGATTTCCTGAACGCAAACATTCTGGCTTTGCTCGATCGCCTGGAAATGCCGCGTTGCCCCGCGACGGTCAAAGCGGCCAAGCACGGCAAAAGTGGAGCGTAGACCCAGCGTGAGGCCCTCCGAATTGTCGAGCGGCGTAGGGGCAGGGCTTGTCCTGCCCTCGTCGGGACCAACAGAAACGAGGGGACGGCAAGCCGTCCCCCTACGGCGGTTATCGACGGTTTGAGGGCAACAGAGCCGCACTCGGCAACGAAATTCGTTCTCGCGTCCACATCAACGAGGAGTACCAAGATGCCCAAAACCGAGATTTTCCATCCCGAAAAGAAAGTCTCTACCGGCGCCTATTCGGCCGGAGTGTTAATCGACGGCTGGCTGTACATCAGCGGCCAGGGTCCGCTTAACCTTGCCAGCGGCGAGGTAATACGGGGGAACATCGAGGAAGAAACCCGCCTGACCATGGAACATATCGGGAAGATCCTCGAGGCGGCAGGAATGGCCTTCAATGATGTCGTGAAGTGCACTTGCCACCTCTCAGACATTAACGACTTCGGTCGTTTCAACGCCGTCTATCGCAGCTTCTTTTCGGGCGTACTCCCCGCGCGCACAACCGTACAGAGCGTACTTGGGGGCGGAATCAAAGTCGAGATCGACGCAGTCGCGCGGAAGGGTTAGGCGGTAGCGCAGAGGTGGGCGCATTTTGCCCTCCTCTGCGGCTCTTCCTCTGAATTCGGGACCGCCCGGGGGGCAAACCGCAGAGGAACGCAAAGTGCGCGTACCTCTGCGCTGCGCCGACCACCCTTCTTAGGACATTTGAATATGCAAAAAATTCCGAGACGGACTTTCCTTATGACCGCAGGCGCCGCTCCCCTGGCCTTTGCTCTGGGCGGACGGGCCGGAGCGAACGACCGGATTCGCGCCGCTGTTATCGGCATGGGCGATCGCGGCCGGGACCACGTGGAATTCCTTTCGCGCATGGAGGGCGTCGAGATCGCAACGTTCTGCGACCCGGACGAACACCGCATGCAGGAGAAGGCGTCTGAATTCGAGTCGCATGGCGGCAAGAAACCCAAACTCGAGCCTGACCTTCGCCGCGTCCTCGACGACCGGGACATCGATGTGGTCACCATTGCTGCTCCCAATCACTGGCATGCTTTGGCGACGATTTGGGCCTGCCAGGCGGGGAAGCACGTTTACGTTGAGAAGCCCGTTGCGCACGATATGGTGGCTGGGCGCATGATGGTTGAGGCCGCGCGGAAGCACCAGCGTGTGGTTCAGGGCGGCACTCAACGCCGTTCCAACGGGCGCATCCGCAAGGCCGTCCAGGCGCTCGACGAAGGAATCATCGGCGACGTTTATATGGCGCGGTGTATTCACTTCCAGCAGCGAGACTCGCTGGGGTTCAAGCAGCCGGAAGCTCCGCCCTCTTATCTTCATTGGGATTTGTGGCTCGGTCCGGGGCCCAGTCAACCGTTCCACCGCAACCTGGTTCATTACAACTGGCATTGGTTCTGGGATTTCGGCAACGGCGAACTTGGGAACAACGGAGTCCACTACCTGGATGTGGCGCGTTGGGGCCTCAAGCGGGGCCTGCCGGACCGCATCCATTCCGTGGGTGGGCGCTACGGCTACAAAGACCAGGGGCAGACTCCCAACACACAAGTCGTCACTTACGAGTTCCGTGATGGCACGCAATTGGTCACGGAAATCCGTGGCCGCTTCAGCAACGATGAGGCCGGCATGTCGTCCGGCGTGTTTTTCTATGGGTCGAAAGGGTACATGACGGTCAGCCCCGACCAGGAGGGCAAATGCACGGTTTTCCTGGACGGCAGCAAACAGCCGCAGCCGGACCTGGGAAGTGACGGAGACGGCCGTGACATGCAGTCGGCCCATTTCGAGAACTTCTTTGACGCCGTTCGCGCCGGGAAGCCGGAAATCCTGCACGCCGACGTGAATGAGACCTTTCTTTCAACCGGGTTTGGTTTGCTGGGTAACATTTCGTATCGTCTTGGCAGGAAGTTGGCCTTCAACCCGGAGGCAGAACGGTTTATCAACGATGCGGAAGCCGATCAGATGTTGAAAGGCGTACACCGAAGCCCGTATGCCCTGCCGGACAAGGTATAGCCGGTGTCCAGAGGCCCGGAGGGCCGACAGAGAGTAGCCCATGGCGTAAGCCGTGGGATCGAGGACGGTCCCCCTGGTTGTCTCAGCCCCAAAGGGGCGGCAGATATTTCGGAGCCTTCTCTGTCGCCTCTCCGGGGCTGTGGATATGAACGCCGCACGGGGCCCCACGGCTAACGCCGTGGGCTACTTTCTGGCGCCGCTCCGCGGCTGTCGTGGCCCTCGCATCCTTAGGTTGACCAAAGAACCAGCGCGCATGCGAGGGACGCACTTCCGACTCTGGGCACTAGCCGAGGAATACCTATGAACCGCAGACAATGGATAATGCTTTCCGGAGCCGCTGCCGTGAGGCCGCAACGTTTGGCGCGTGCCCAGGAAACCGGCAGTTCCACGAGCGAAGTCCCGACCCCACCGGACAAGATTCTGCTGAAGGACTACCGCCCCCGCTCGATTTATAAAATCCCCAAGACTGAAATTGCCAGGGCCAGGCATCCCGTGGTCGACGCGCATTATCATGCCGAATGGGTGAAGTCGCCGGAAGACCTGGATGAGATGGTCAAACTGATGGACGAGGCCGGCATCGAGAGGACCGTCACCTTCATCAGGACTGGCTCTCCCGATAAATTCGCCGAGTTGAGCAAACGGTTTTCGAAGTACCGTGAGCGTTTTGATTTCTGGTGCGGCTTCGACCTTTCGGGCTGCACCCAGCCGGGGTTCGAACCAAGCGCGGTGAAGGCGCTCGAGGATTGCCATCGGCTGGGCGCCCTGGGCGTGGGAGAAATCGGCGACAAAGGCACGGGCATCTGGGGCGCTCCCAAGGGATCGAACCTTCACCCCGACGATGTGCGCCTGGACTTTCTCTACAATCATTGCGCGCGCCTCGGGATGCCCATCAACATGCACGTCTCCGATCCCATCTGGGCGTACGAGCCCATGGACAACACCAATGACGGACTCATGAACTGCTACAGGTGGCGGATCACCGTGGGTCCGGGCCTCCTCGGGCACAACGAATTGATCGAGAGTCTCGAGCACGCCGTCTCGAAGCATCCCAAGACCACATTCATTGCCTGCCACATCGCCAATCTCGAATACGACCTGACGCGCCTGGGACAAATGCTGGACCGCAACCCGAACCTTAATGTGGACGTGGCCGCACGGTTCGGAGAGATCGCTCCAATTGCCCGGGCCGCGGGCCGCTTCATCGAACGCTATCCCGACCGCGTGCTCTACGGGACAGACATGGCTTACACCCGCGAAATGTTCCGCATCACCTTCCGCATTCTCGAAAGCCAGGACGAGCACTTCTACGGGTGGGAGATGGGCCTCGACGGCTCGAGCGGCGGTTTCTCTTACCATTGGCCGCTCTATGGATTGGGCCTGCCGGATGACGTCCTGAAGAAAGTATACGGAGATAATGCCCGGAGGATTTTCAAATTGGCCCGTGATAACGCCGCCTGAGGGTCCGCAATAGGACTCCGCGGTGCAGAGCCCACGGCGCAAGTCCCATAGGCGTTAACCTTGATGACTCAACTGGCGATAGCGTTAATCTCAATGGCTTCTTGCAGAGGCCCGGAGGGCCGGCAGAGAGTAGCCCATGGCGTAAGCCGTGGGATTGAGGAAATGCCTGGATTGCCTCAGCCCCGGAGGGGCGGCAGAGACTCTCGCACGTGCCTGTCGCCCCTTCCGGGGCTGCGAAGATTATCGCCGCACAGTGTCCCACGGCTCAGAAGCTGGGAAAAAATCGACGCCTGTCATCCTGAGCGAAGCGAAGGATCCCGGCAGTTTCTTATGGCTCAGCGATTTACGAACAACTACGGGGATCCTTCGCCTCGCTCAGGATGACACTTCCGGATTTTTTCACACCTTCTCACGCCGTGGGCTACTTTCTACCGCCGCTCCGCGGCTCGTGCTCAGATTCTTCGCTCAGAATGACAAGCGAGGAGATCAAGGATAGTACTGAAATGAGAACCACCCGCTATCTTACACTGGCCGTCATTTTTGTGGCTGCACACGTCACTCAATGTCCGGCGTCTCCTGAGGGCGTCGCCTCGTTGATCTTTCCAACGCCGCGAGAGATCACTGATTCAGGAGGAGCGTTCGCTCTGAACGATCAGGTGGCGATTGCCGTTCCCTCCAGTCCTTCACAGGAGGACTTGGATCTGGCGCGCTTTCTCACCGATGAACTTGGCGATCGCTTTGCCCTGCATCTCAAAACCGAACGGATAAAACAACTCGACGCGAAGCAGCGGATGATCCTTATGGGATCAATCGCCAACCCGCTGGTGAAGGCCTACTGCGCGCAGAACCACATCGACTTGAGCGCCCAAAACCCCGGCGCTGAAGGCTATGTCCTCCAGGTGACCGACAGCGCTGTTTTCATTGGCGGCAGCGACGATCGCGGTGCATTTTACGGTTTGCAATCGTTACGGCAGTTGATTGCCAAGGAAGGTGGGCAACTGCGCGTCCCCGGCGTGCGCATCCGCGATTGGCCCGACAAGCCATTTCGCGGCATCAAACTATATCTTCCCGGACGCGACCACATTCCTTTCTTCAAACGGTTCGTCCGCGATTTCATGGCTCTCTATAAATACAACACGCTGATCATGGAGATGAACGCGGGCATGCGGCTCGAAAGCCACCCCGAGTTGAACTCCGGCTGGGCGGAATTCGTCCGCGACGCGAATTACGGACGCCGGAACTACCCTGCCGGCACGCTCCATGGGCGGACACCCAATTCATCCCATCAAGACACGGCGGATGGGGGCTTTCTCGAAAAAGATGAAGTGGCGGATCTGGCGCGCTGGGTGAGGCAGAACCACATCGAATTGGTTTCCGAGCTTCCCTGCTTTACTCATAGTTACTATCTTCTGAGCATGCACAAAGACCTCGCAGAGGTGCCGGGCGAGAAGTGGCCGGACACTTATTGCCCTTCAAATCCGGGGAGCTACAAACTGTTGTTCGAAGTCTATGATGAGTACATCGATCTCTTGAAGCCCAAGATGATTCACGCTGGGCACGACGAATTGTTTTGCCCCATCGGTCTCTGTCCGCGGTGCGGAAGCAAGGACATCGGCGAGCGCTACGGCGAGGATGTGAGGATGATTCACGATCACCTGGCGGCCAAGGGCATTCAACTTGCCATCTGGGGCGACATGCTGCTGCAAAGCGTTCGCGGCGTGGGCTTGCAGCCGGACCACACCGCCGACGGCTGGAAGTTCAACGCGGCCGGCGGCATGACGCGCGAACAGGTGGAGCGCCTCGTTCCGAAAGATATCCTGATCTTCAACTGGTTCTGGGACGAGTCAAAGGCGCTCGAGAGCGAAGCACAACTCGACCAGATGGGATTCAAACAGATTTATGGAAACTTCACTCCCGAGATTAAGGATTATGCGCAGCGAAGCAAGCGCGCTACGATTATCGGCGGGGCGCCGTCCGCATGGTTTGCCACTAACGAAACCGGCTTCGGCAAGGAACTCATGGCGGACTTTCTCGGCTGCAGCAACATTCTTTGGGCAGGCAAGGTCATCGACGGCAAAGAACTTTCGGGCCTGATCCAGTCGATGCTCCCGGATATTCGCACGAGGCTCGAAGGAGAACTGCCGCCCAGCCGCACCGAAACCTCGCTTGCGCCGGTCGACATCCAAGCGAGCTTCAACATGGGAGCTACGGAGCCGAAACTGGGTGTTGACCTGAGCGGCATGAAGAGTGGCCAGGTTGAGCTCGGCAACGTTCCGTTTGACCTTAGCGAGTCGGGAGGAAAGAAGGCGATTCTGGTGGCTGCAGAGAGCAAGGAAGGAAGCAGCGGCCTCGCGAAGGAGGCGGACATCAAGATTGGCGAGGACGCAACCAGCCTGATCTTTCTGCACGCCGCCGCCAAGCCTGCGACCAATAAGGAGACGTTCCGGTTGATCTACGACCCGCAGGACACGGCCGACATGCTCGGCTGGTACGAAATCGTATACGAAGACGGCTTCGTCACAACCGTACCCATTCGCTACGGTGTGAATATCTCCGAATGGAACTGGGAGCGGCGCGATTCTTCGCACGACTACGCGTACCAGGCCGATGCCGTGTCCGTCGGCGGATCAGAGAGCAATCCCGTTACGTTCTTTGCGTTCGAGTGGGTCAATCCCAGGCTAGGCAAGGTGATCAAGGAGGTCCGCTTGAAAGGGACGACGGGTTTCCGCGGCGGCGATCCCGGCTGGATTAATGATTTCGGTCCTACTATTCCGGATAATGGCGTTATTCTAAAGGCCATCAGCTTTGTCAGAAAGCGCCCATAATCGGGTAAATCAAACATGCGTTCCTGGCTGCTGCTCTTCAGTTGCAATTTGATGTGGGCGCTGCAATTCACCTGCGTCAAGCTAGTGCAGGATCAGGTGGGCCCCTGGGTGACGGTGTGGGGTCCGATGACCTTGGCAACGCTCATGCTCTTTCCGCTGATCCGAGCCGAGAATCGCGACTCCTACAAGGGGAAGGAACGTTCGCCAAAAGACATTCTGCTTTTCTTCATGCTGGCGCTGGTGGGAATCTTTCCCGGCCAGGTGCTCATCACTTGGGGCACGCGGATGTCACTCGCGAGCAACGCAGCGCTCTTGATGTTGACGCTGCCGGTCTCGACCGCCATTCTCGCCATCATTTTCCTCCACGAACGCATGAATTGGTTGCGCTGGGTGAGCTTCTCGCTGGCCATCGTCGGCGTGCTGATGTGCTCGGGCCTCGACTTGCGCACTCTCCATTTCGGGACGAGTTACGTTTTCGGAAACCTCCTGATTCTCCTCGGCACGCTGGGGAGCGCCTTTTACAATTCCTATGGCAAGAAAGTGCTGGAACGCTACTCTCCCATGGAGATGCGTTTTTACACTTACGCCGCCATGTTCGTGCTGATGACTCCACTCGTTCTGGCGCAGGAACGCAGCGTCTTCAGCCACATTCCGCAGTTCACTTTGCGCACCTGGATCGGACTTGCCCTGCTGACCTTCTTCCACAATTATTTGTCCATGGTCCTGTTCCTGAAGGCACTGAAGGTTCTCGACGCCATTCAAGCCGCCCTTTCGAACTACCTCATCACCTTTTTCGGAGTGCCCATTGCCGCGATCTGGCTGGGGGAGAGACTGACGCTCATGGCCATCGTGGGCGGCGTGCTCGTGCTGGGAAGCACACTGCTCATCACGCTGTGGGATGGAAGAAAACCGGCGACGGCATGAAGGAATCACACGCGATGCGTCGTGTCGTGTCCCAGAAGTTCGTTGAATACCCCTGATTTATAACGCCTCGACAACCCTCCGCAATTGAGTGCTATTCGCCCGCGTTCAACGCGTTCTGAGATCCGCCGGGCTTGAGCGATCCGGTTCGACGTTTCACCTCACGACATAAGCAGGTACGCGCAGTTTTCTGGCCCAAGAACGCCGACCAACTGTCGCGGATTCTTGTCCCTTTTTGCTCATCCTTCTCGCTTTACAAGATGAGAGCCGCACAATGCGAGCCTCACGGCGAGCAATCGCCGAACTCAACGTGGAGGTGAGATATGAATTTGGTCCGAAGTTCGAATCTCGCGAGGATCCTGAGTCTGGGCGTTCTGCTGGCAGGAATCAACGCCACCTTGGCGAACGCTCAAGAGATTAAGGGAAAGTTCACAATGCCGTTCGAGGCACACTGGGAAGGCATTACGCTACCGGCCGGTGACTCCACCATCGCGCTCGACCCCGCCGCGCGATCCGCTATCAAGGTGATGCAGGGAAATCGTGGTATGGGATTTGTGCTGACGCGCGGCGTTTCGGAGGACACGAAGTCCGGTGCCAGCACTATACTAGCTGTGCCAACCAGAGGAGGCTACAGAATCACAACGCTGCACCTCGAGGAACTCGGCGTGACCCTCTATTTTGCCCAACCCAAGTCAGAGCGCTTCGTACTTGCGCAAGCGCCGACGCTCAAGCGCCGCGTGCCGATCCTGATGGCCAGTAAATAACACTTCGTCGTGGGGCGGGCGCTTCGATGAGAACTTGTACTCCTCCCGTGCCCGCCCCGCTTCTTTCTTAGGATCACCCAAGTGGTTTCTCTGGATTGACAATTTCAATCCAAATTCGGCAAAGTGAAACTGTATCTGGTTCGTCACTTGCACTACCATTGAAGGATGTTTTCATGCTTGTGCCAGCTCGACGACTCGACGGCATTCGGGAATCGTTCATCCGGGAGATGACGCGTCTGGCAATATCGTGCCAAGCGATCAATCTTGCTCAAGGTTTTCCCGATTTCGATCCTCCGCGCGAAATCATTGAAGCGGCCCATCGTGCCCTCGATTCGGGAACCGATCAATACACCATCACCTGGGGCATACCGGCGCTGCGCCAGGCCATCGCGGCCAAGATGAAGCGCTGGTACAACCTCGAATACAATCCCGATGAACACATCACTGTGACCTGCGGTGTGACCGAAGCGATTTCAGCGGCGCTCATGGCCATCGTCGACCCCGGAGATGAAGTCGTTATTTTCGAACCGTTCCACGAAAGTTATCTGCCGGCAGCTTCCTTCGCAGGAGCAACGCCGCGATTTGTAGCGCTCGACCCTCCGAACTACAGTTTGGATCTCGACCGTTTACGCGCTTCGTTCAGCTCGCGGACGCGTGCCATACTGGTCAATACGCCCCATAACCCGACAGGGCGGGTGTTCACGCACTCGGAGCTTTCGGGAATAGCGCGCCTTTGCCAGGAGTTCGATTCCATTGCGGTCACCGACGAGATTTATGAGCACATTATTCATTGCGATCTTCCCCACATCCCGATTGCTTCCCTGCCCGGCATGCGCGAACGCACTATAACCGTCGGGGGCTTCGGCAAGACCTTTGCCGTGACGGGCTGGCGCATCGGGTACGTCTGCGCACTGGACCCATTGAGCACGGCCCTGCGCACGGTCCATGATTTTGCGACGATTTGCGCACCCAGTCCTCTCCAGGCGGCCTGCGTTGCCGCACTCGAATTGCCTGCGACCTACTACGATCAGCTGAAGCGCGAGTACCGGGAGCGCCGCGACACAATGATGTCGATCCTGGATGAGACGGGCTTCGAGGCGCAACCGCCCGAGGGCGCTTATTACGTGATGGCGGATTTCGGCGCTTGGAAATTCGACGGCGACGATATGGCGTTTGCCCGCTACCTCGCAGTGAAACACGCTGTCGCCGTGGTGCCGGGATCGAGTTTCTATGGAACCCCCGGATTCGGCAAGCGTTCTGTAAGATTTGCCTTCGCTAAGAAGCCGGAAACAATGGCCGCCGCCGGCGAACGATTACGCAGAGCTCGCTAGATACAGCCGGATCGGCACCGGCGGATTGAATGCCCTTACAGTATCCGCGATCGGTGGAGCATGGAAAGGTTGCTTGACAGGATCGGGGAGATGCTGCCAGCATAGGGTCCGTGGCGTCGGATTCTGATACCAGTTCCGCCGACGAGCAATTGCACAGGCCAATTCCATGGGTTTCTTTGCAAATCCTCGGCGAGTAACTGACCGTTGGTGGCTGCTGGCGGGAGGGGTCGCCGCATTCGCCATAACGTTAGTTGCCAGCGGCCTGAGAATTGCAGGCCAGTCTTCCCCCGCCCTCCCAAAGCCGAGGGCCGCTGTCGATTTTGCTCGGGACATCGCCCCTATCTTTCAAAAAAGTTGTCTCCCTTGCCACAGTGGTGAGAAACCACAAGGGGGTTTGCGGCTCGACACTGAAGCCAACGTCCTCAAGGGAGGCCAATCCGGCAAGGCGATTACCCCGGGCGATAGCGCGAAGAGCCCATTAGTAAAGCGTCTCATCGGCGAGGGTGAAGAGGCCCGCATGCCGATGGGCGCGAACCCGCTTCCCGCGGCACAGATCAAACTGATTCGCGCCTGGATTGACCAGAATACTTTCGCGGTCGCGGAAGGTGCGCCGCCGGCGCAAATCACGCTGGTCGCGAGCCACGTTGCGACAGACTCCTCAGGATTGTTCGCGACCCGCATTCGCCCCATTCTCGCCGCGCGATGCTACACATGTCACGGTCCGGATGTGCAGCAAAACGGATTGCGATTAGATTCGCTCGCCGCGATCTTGAAGGGCAGCGACAATGGCCGCGTAGTCATTCCCGGCGATAGTGGTAAGAGCCCCTTGGTTCGCCGTTTGCTGGCGCTGGATCGCCCTCAGATGCCTTATGGCGCGCCCCCGCTCGATGCCGAAGAGGTGGCTCTCATTCGCAAGTGGATCGACCAGGGCGCGAACGGTCCGGATTCGTTGGCGCCGGTCGTCGCGGCGACACCGCTTAAACACTGGGCATACATCAGGCCGGTGAGGCCGGAAGTTCCGGAGGTGAAGAACCCCGGATGGTGCCGCAATCCCATAGATAAATTCGTTCTCGCCCGGCTCGAGAAGGAAGGGCTCTCGCCTTCCCCTGACGCCGCGAAAGAGACGTTGATTCGACGTGTCACCCTTGATTTAATCGGACTTCCGCCGACCCTTCAGGAGGTCGACGCCTTCCTGGCGGACAAGAGCCCGGACGCTTATGAAAAAGTAGTCGACCGCTTGCTCGCGTCACCGAGTTATGGAGAGCGTTGGGCGGCGCCCTGGCTGGATTTAGCACGTTACGGCGACACCCACGGGTACGAAGCCGACCACATTCGCACCATGTGGAAGTACCGCGACTGGGTAGTTAACGCCTTGAACGACGACATGTCGTTCCGCGAGTTTACGATCGAGCAGATCGCGGGCGATATGTTGCCCCAACCCACGACAAGTCAGCTCATCGCCTCCGGATTCAATCGCAACACGATGACGAACATGGAAGGCGGCGTTGATCCGGAAGAGTACTACTGGTACTCACAGGTTGATCGCGTGAATACCACTGCGACGGTTTGGCTAGGGTTGACACTGGGTTGCGCCGAGTGCCACAACCACAAGTTTGATCCCTTCACCCAGAAGGATTACTACCGCTTCCTGGCCTTTTTCGCCGACGAGGATTATCACGTCGCCGACGACGGTAGTGGCGATCAGTACGTGCGCGAGGCTGTCCTCGAGCTGCCAACTTCCGAGCAGGCTGCCAAGAGCAAGGAATTGCGCGATGAAGTCACGCGGCTCCAGGCAGTCTTGAATACTCCCACTCCGGAGCTAGCCGCCGCGCAAGAGAAGTGGGAACACGATATCAAAACCGCGGAACCGCAGTGGACGGTGTTGCGCCCCAGCGACTATACCTCGAAGGGCGGCGCTAAGCTGACGCTGCTGCCGGATGGATCGCTTCTGGCCGGCGGCAAAAATCCGGACGCCGACGCCTACGATGTTACGGCCCGAACAGATCTCACCGGGATCACCGGTGTCCGCCTGGAAGTGATGAACGACCCGAGCTTGCCGGCGACGGGACCAGGCCGCGCCCCCGACGGCAATTTCTTCTTGACTGACTTCGAGGCCGAAACCGCTGCTGCGGACAAGCCGGCGGATGCGCAGAAGATCCGTTTCAAGCAAGCCGCCGCGGATGATTCTCAGCGGGATTCCGGAGACGAGGATGCTGCGGGCTACAGTTTCAAGAACCTCGTGAACGACAAGCCGCAGCCTAAGGGTTGGTCAATCCAACTCAGCACGGATAAGTCACTCGTCGTCCGCCGCGGCGTGCTGGTCCCGGAGAAGCCCTTTGGATTCCCTGCGGGCACCGTGCTTACGTTTCACTTGAAGCACGACATGCCGCACTCGCAGATCGCGATAGGCCGGTTCCGGATTTCTGTTACCACGATGGCCGATCCGCTGCGAGTGACGACGGTTCCGGCGCGGTTGCACGCGGTGCTCGACCTTCCCCCAGCGCAGCGCACCGAAACCCAGCAGGAGGATCTTGCCGCCGCTTACCGCGCCATCGCTTCTTCCCTGCAGCCGACCCGGGACAAGATTGCGGAAATCAGGAAGAAAGATGAAAAGCTGGGCATTGTCACGACCCTAGTGATGCGCGAGAAGCCGTCCTTCGAAAGGCCATGCGCGTTCATGCACGTTCGTGGCGCCTTTACTAGCCTCGGCGACAAGGTGTGCGCGGGCGTGCCCTCGACGCTCAATCCTATGGCGAATGATCAAATGCCCAACCGTCTGGGCCTGGCGGAGTGGCTGGTGTCGGAAGATAACCCCCTCACCGCCCGCGTCGAGGTCAATCGCCTCTGGGAACAACTGTTTGGCCGCGGCATCGTGGAGACAAGTGAGGACTTCGGCACTCAAGGCACTCCACCCACGCACCCGGAACTTCTGGACTGGCTGGCCACGGAATTCCCGCGGGAGGGCTGGAGCGTTAAGAAGATGCTGCGCTTGATGGTTACTTCCGCGACCTATCGTCAATCTTCAGACGTTGCGCCGGCACTCGAGGAGCGCGATCCCTATAACAAGCTGCTGGCGCGCGGCCCGCGTTTCCGCGTCCCGGCGGAGACGATCCGTGACTCGGCCCTCGCGGCGAGCGGCCTCCTCAGCTCGAAGATCGGAGGACCCAGCGTCTTCCCCTACCAACCCGACGGCATTTGGGACCGGCCCTACAACGACGAGAAGTGGGTTGAGAATACCGGCGAAGACCGCTACCGCCGTTCTCTCTACACCTTCATTCGCCGCACGTCCCCTTATCCCAGTTGGTCAACGTTTGACGCGCCCACCCGCGAGTTTTGCACCGTACGGCGGGTTCGCACCAATACGCCACTCCAAGCTTTGACGACGCTCAACGATCCTGTGTTCTTCGAGGCGGCACAGGCTCTTGCCGTCAGGATAACGCGGGACGCTAGTCCTGATCCCGCGAGCCGCGCCGCCTACGGATTTCGCCTCTGTTTGACCCGGCGGCCCTCTGCTTCGGAAGTGGAACGAATCCTCAGCTACTACAAGCTCGAGCTAGAGCATTTTCAAGCTGACCCGAAAGCCGCAAGCAAAGTTGCCGGCGCCAAAGTTGGACCGAATTCGACTCTTCCCGAACTGGCCGCCTGGACCATGGTTTCGAATGTGTTGCTCAACCTGGATGAAACCATAACGAAGGAGTGACCGATGACCAATGACTACCCTCCGGACATGAAAGATCTGGTCAAAGCCGTCACTCGCCGTTACTTCTTCAAGACGGCAGGAATGGGCGTCGGGGCCACCGCTCTTTCGCTTCTGCTGAATCGAGACCTGATGGCAGCCGGCATCACCACTCCCGGCCGGCCCGCGCCCAATCCCCTGGCTACCAAGCCGCCGATGTATCCCGCCAAAGCGAAGAGCATCATTTATCTCTTCATGGCGGGCGCCCCCTCGCATCTCGATTTACTCGATTACAAACCGGTGCTCCAGCAATATAACGGCCAGCAGATTCCAGAGGAATTTCTGAAGGGGCAGCGCTTTGCGTTCATCAAAGGCGTGCCGCGACTGCTGGGTTCGCCCTATCGTTTCCAGAAGTACGGTACATCCGGGGCGCAAGTTTCCGAGCTGCTGCCTCACCTGCAGGAAATCGTCGATGACATCGCGATCGTGAAATCCATCGGGACCTCTCAGTTCAACCACGCGCCCGCGCAGATCTTCATGAATTGCGGTTTCCAGATCATCGGCCGCCCGAGCATGGGCTCGTGGCTTACTTACGGGCTGGGCAGCGAGTGCAGCGACCTGCCGGGGTTTGTGGTGTTGCTTTCCGGCGAAAACCAACCGGACGGCGGCAAGTCCTGCTGGGGAAGCGGATTCCTTCCGACGGTCTATCAAGGTGTGGAATTTCGCTCCAAGGGCGACCCCGTATTGTTCCTCACCAACCCCGAAGGTGTTCGGCCAGAAGACCGGCGCGATTCCCTGGACGCTTTGAAGGATTTGAACGAAATGCACCTGAAGGCGGCGGGCGACCCGGAAATCCTCACGCGCATTGCATCCTATGAAATGGCCTACAAGATGCAAACCAGTGTTCCTGACCTTGAGGACATCGCGAAAGAACCGGAGCACATTCATAAGATGTACGGAACCGAGCCGGGCAAGGCGTCGTTTGCGAATAACTGCCTGCTGGCGCGGCGCCTCGTGGAACGCGGAGTTCGCTTCGTGCAGCTCTATCATCGCGGGTGGGACCATCACGGCACCTCCGCGCACGACGACATCATCAACCGCCTGCCCAAACTTTGTCAGGAGACCGATCAGGCTTCAGCGGCGCTTGTTAAGGATTTGAAGCAGCGCGGCTTGCTCGATTCTACCCTGATCATCTGGGGCGGAGAGTTCGGACGCACGCCGATGAACGAAGCTCGCGCGCAATCCAAGTTCCTAGGGCGCGACCATCACCCGCGCGCTTTCACAATGTGGTTGGCGGGTGGAGGCATCAAACCGGGCGTCACTTTGGGAAAGACCGACGAGCTCGGCTATAACGTCGTCGAGGATCCTCTCGACATCCACGATTTGCATGCGACCCTGCTTCACCTGATGGGCATCGATCACACCAAACTGACTTACAAGTTTCAGGGGCGCGATTTCCGGCTGACCGACATCTCGGGCGAGGTCGCCCGGAAGCTCTTGGCGTAGAGTTGGCCCTGCGATCTACAGGGCAATCCGCCTCGCTCGCACGCCACGCCAGCCGTCCTGCCGGCCACGGCACGACCCTATGTAACCTGTAGAGCGCCGCATAGGGACTAGCAGACAGGCTCTTTGGGGGCCCCTTGCGCTAGCCGACTTCTTTGCCTGAGTCTTGTTGGCATCCCGCGGACAGGTCTGCTCTTTGCGCGGTCGATGGGGTTGTTTACAGGCAAGAGCTTTTCGTGCAGCAACAATTCTGTGGCGCAGATCGCGGGCTCGGAGTGGAACAGTTTCTGAATGGCGCCGTCCGTAAGCAGGTTGCAGGCGGCCAACAAGCTCATGCCCGAATGGTGAGCCATCCAGCACGGCACCACTTTATATTGCTGTCCAGGCTCCACTCGCGCCGGAGCAAAATCGATCGAGTCGTAAAAGCCCAATTCCCCCAACCAGCCGAGTTCCGTCATGCGCTGAAGGTTGCGTACGGCCTGGCGGGGGTCCAAGCCGAGAGCCAGAAACGTAGCGTAAGGAGAAACCACAACGTCGTCCTCGGAGTTCGGATTGATGGCCAAAGCAGGGACGCCAAAAGCCCGATATTGGTAATGTCCGGCCGGGTCCTGCACGTTATACGCGGCTTCAGAAATACCCCAAGGCATCCCCCTTTCCCCCGCCCAATCCTTCTGGCACTGCACTGCCACGCGCACGGTTTGCTCTAGAAGCGTGCGAGGGTAGTGCTTGAACCACAGGGCAGGCATGAGGTATTCGAACATGGTTCCACTCCAGGAGAGCAGAACTCCCTGCCCGCGCCACAGAACCTGCGCTCGCCCCAGATGGAACCAGGTTTCCTGCGGTATGTCGCCCTTGGCAATGGCCGCGAAAATTGCGGAACGCGCTTCTGAGGCCAGCAAATCGTAGCAACCCGCCATTCCGGACTCGCGCCCGGCGTCGCAACCGATCGAGAGCAGCTTCCTTGACCGGTCGTAAAGGAAACGAAAGTCCATGGCCTGGACCAGGCGGTCGACCTCATCGACCACTGCCGTGAGTTTCCTCACCAGTTCGTCGGCCCCGGGCAGTGAAGCGGAAAGCTGCCGGCGCAGGGCGCGGGCCGTTTCGCTCAAGACAGGGTCCGCAGCCTGGTTTTCGAGATAGTTCACGAGCTGCGCGTCGATGTCTGCGGAAGCTGCCCAAAGCGAAGCAAGGGTCAATTCCGACAAGGCTCTCGGCACTTCGTCGGAGATTTGATTCAGCAAGTTCCGGTTCTCGGGCGACAACCAGGGAGCCAGGCGCTCGATCATTTCGCGCAGGGCCTTTGCCCGGCGCGTGGTCTCAGCCGCCCACCAGCGCAATTCCTCGACAGGTCCGGATTGCTCCATGAGGCTGCCCGCGATCTGGCGCAAGTCCTGTTCGAGCCCCGGCAGCGCGTGCGCCCAGGCGGGGCCGTGTTCGCGCAACAATTCGAGCTGCGCGTTCATTTTCCGCAGGGAACGAGCAGCACTCGAATTGGCCACGGCCCGCGACGCCAGTTCGTCCAGGAGGCTGATGTGGTCATACAAACCTTGCCAGGCCGCGGGTCGAAGCAGAGGGTCCTCGATGGCTTTCAAGCAGCCTTGCTTCAATGTCCACAAGCTGCACACCAGATTCCCGCTATCGACGGTGGAAACAAACCGCGGCTCCAGAGGCTGGAGCGTTTCCGTGTCGTACCAATTCAGGAAATGGCCGCGATACCGCGTCAGCTTCTTCATGGTCTCGAGTATTTTCTCCACTTCGGCGACAAACTCCGGCAAGGTCAGATAGCCAAGTTGGTAGGCGGCGAGCTGTGCGTTCAGCAGCAATCCGAGATTGGTGGGCGAGATGCGCTGCGCCACGTCCGGCGGGTCCTTTTGAACGTTGTCCGGCGCCAGGCCGTTGCCGGCATCTTTACTCGCCTGGCGGAAGAACCGCCAGGTGCGCAAGCAGACGCCTCTCAAAAACTCCTCTTCTTTGGCAGTGGCTTTGGTTCTTCGGGCGCGTAGCGGCCGATTCAGCAAAAGCGCCAGGGGGCCCGCCGACGCCCACAAAACTAAGAAAGGCGCAGCAATGGGTAAAGCTGAAGGGCGGAGCAGGGCCACCGCGGCGCCGACGACTAAGGAAACCCAGGGAGTCCAGCCCAGGTAGACATCCACCGGGGTCTTTCTCTCCTCAACCTCGGCCTGGGCGGCCGTCTCCCACTCCAGCAGCCGCTTGCGTGTGATGGTCACGCGTACGATGGTGCGGAAAATCGCGTCGAGCGTCACCAGGGTGCGGTGGCTGAGAAACGCCAGCGTAAGGAAGATGTTGATCTGCCCGGTGAAGAAGGCATCCGCGATCCGTGCCAAGTTGGGCGCGAAGGATTGCCCCGGCTGAAGCCTGAGCAAGGAAAGAAGCAGTTGAAGATAGACGGGGATCAGAAGAAGAACAAGGGCGGCGAATGTCCACCGCACCGGACTGCCGGGCAGCGACAACCAGCCGGCCAAGAGGAGAACAAAGGTGGAGGCCTCGATGAGGCTGCGCCGGAGGTTGTCAAAGATCTTCCAACGGGAAAGCAGCGACAAAGGGTTGGCGCTCTTGTGACCCGAGGCGTCCGGCACGCGCGGAAGCAGCCACAACATGATCTGCCAGTCACCGCGCACCCAGCGGTACTGGCGCCGGCTGTAAGCGCTGAAGTGAGTGGGGTAATCGTCAATGACTTCGACGTCCGACACAAGTCCGGCCCGCGTGTAAGTTCCTTCGATGAGATCGTGGCTGAGAATCGCATTGCGCGGGAATCTGTGCTTGAGAACCTTGCGGAACACGTCGACCTCGTAGATCCCCTTGCCGGCGAAGTTCCCCTCGCCAAAGAGATCCTGGTAGACATCCGAGATTGCGTGGGCGTAGAGATCCAGCCCCGTCTGCCCTGAGTAGATACTGGCCAGCAGCGAGCGGCTGGCGGATTGGACGCTGATTCCCACGCGAGGTTGCAGCATGCCGTATCCTTCAGTGACGGTGTTGGTCCTGGTGGAGATGACCGCACGGTTCAAAGGATGGGCTAAGGTCCCGACCAGCCGGCGGGCTGTGCCGCGCGGAAGTTGGGTGTCGGAGTCCAGGGTGATGACGTAGTTGATGGCCGGGAGCACCGACAGGTCCCCGACCTTCACCGGAAAATTGTCTTCCCCTCCGCGCAGCAGTTCATTTAAATCCAGGAGCTTTCCCCGCTTCCGCTCCCAACCCATCCACGCCCCCTCACTGGGATTGAACGATCGAAAGCGATGAAAGAGGAAGAACGGCGAGGCTCCCTCGCCGCGATACTTCCGGTTCAACTCTTCAATCAGGACTGAACAAAGGGAGACCAGCTCGTCACTTTGGTCAGAGGGAAATTGTGAGTCGGGAGCGTCCGTAAGCAAAGCGAAATAGAGGCGAGGGTCGCGATTCGCCAGAAACCGAATCTCCAGCTCTCTGACCATGCGGCGGACGTAAGCCTCATTCAGCACCAGCGTGGGCACCACCACCATGGTGGCGCACTCCGGCGGGATGCCCTCCGAGAAATCAAGCTTGGGCAATACGGTAGCGGGAAGGATGAATGAGGTCAGTTGGTTCATTATTCCCCAGGCGGCTTCTGTCGCAGGAAGGACGAGAAGGATAAACCCGGCGATCACCGATACCGGCGAACGGACGCCGACCAGGAGGAAAGCGATAACGACGAAAGTCAGGACTTCGATCCCCACGAAATAGTAAGCCTCGGGCCAGGAAAGGATGGCGCGCTGAACGGACTCCGCGAAGGTGGGGCGAAAGTGGAGTTGCTTTTCGAGCAGCGCGCGCCCGTCGCCGACGAGATAGTATCCGACGTGGCTTCGCCGATCGCGGATGTGTGGGCGGGAGACCCATTCTTCTCGCGCCGCACTCGCCAGGGCAATCGCTCGGCGGGCGATCTCCGGCTCCTCAATGTCCGAGGAAGCGCCGAGTTTTTGGATAATCTGAAGGTAGAGGTTGCGGCTCTCAACATCCATTCGCGGATAAGCTCCGGAGGGATCCTGGCGGAGGATTTTGTCCACGGAGCCAATGCGCTCAAGAATCGCCTTCCAGACAGCGCCCTCGAGCGCCCGGATACAGTCGAGCGAAGCACGCAGCGCAGACCTGCTTTGATCTCGGCTCCCCTCCTCACCGGGAGGAGGCGAAGGGGGTGGTGGGTTGCTGCCCTGCTGGTCAACCACCCCTGGCCCCTCCTTATCAAGGAGAGGAGTCACGCCCGGCACATTGGTGGTTTTTCGTTGCGCCGACAGAAGACGGCCAATCTCCTCCAACAATACAAGCTGCATCAGGGGCTTGAGCACCCACAGTTCTCGAATCCGAAAGGGTTGACTTTCTTGAACGCCGGACATGAAGGCAACGAAAGTCTCTTCGTGGAACCTCGAATCCACGGCGCGCAGGTACGCGGCCACCGCGGCATACGCGCGCGTGATGACCTGGCCATCTCCCGCCACGACTTCCGGTAGTTGCCGAGCCTCCGCGGGCAAACCGCGGGCATCGAGGATGGCTGCTTCCAGCAGCCTTGCGTTGGCCCGCAGGTCGCTCCTGTCGGTCCTGGTCGAGGCGTCGTCTTCCGTGAGTTCCCGCGATTGGTCAAGTGCAGCATTAATGATCTCAGAGGCTTCGGCCCATTTTTCCTTGAGGGCCTTGGGACTTACCTTCTCACTGGTGGGGCGCCAACTGCGCGTTTCGTTTTCGGCGACGGTCTTCAGCCGGGAAGCGTCCTCCGCAGAATCCGGCCGCTCAACAGGCGCCGGGCGGGCAACGAACATAGAAGCGGCAACTCCGCTTGCCCGCAGCGGAACCTGTGGTTGAGTGTTGTTTGACTGGTCTTCCATGCCCTGTTAAGGCCAGAGGTTAGCCCCTGACCCCTAGTCGCTAATCCCTACCTGTAGTTCGCCGCCTGCAATTCGAACATTTCCGAGTAGCGCCCGCCCCGCGACATCAACTGATCATGGCTGCCCTGTTCAGCGATGCGCCCCCCCTCGAGAACGAGGATCCGGTCCGCCATCCGCACGGTCGAGAACCGGTGAGAAATGAGCAGCGCCATCTTTCCTGCCGTCAATTCCGCAAACCGCTCGAAGATCTCGCTCTCCGAACGCGCGTCCAGGGAAGCTGTGGGTTCGTCCAGAATGAGAAGTTGTGCGTCGCGAAGGTAGGCCCGAGCCAGCGCGATCTTCTGCCACTCGCCGCCCGACAGGTCCAGCCCTCCATCGAAGCGCCTTCCCAGCATCTGCTTATATCCGCCCGGGAGTTTTCGAATCACCGCGTCCGCATGACTCTGGGCCGCAGCGGTGGCAATTCGAGAGGAGTTATGAAGTTCATCGATCTTACCGACTGCGATATTCTCTTCGGCGGTCATGTCGTAGCGCATGAAATCCTGAAAGATAACGCCCACTTGGCTATAGAAGTCCTCGAGGTCGTACTCGCGCAGATCGATTCCGTCCAGTAAAATCCTGCCGGAAGTCGGGTCGTAGAGGCGCGTGAGAAGCTTGACCAAAGTCGTCTTGCCCTGTCCGTTCTCGCCGATCAAGGCGATTCGTTCTCCGGGCTCAATGTTCAGTTCGATTTTGTCCAAAACCAGGCTGGAAGCGCCGGGGTAGGCGAACGAGACCTTATCGAACTGGAATCCTCGCCGGATCGGCCGGGGAGCGGGACGAGGCGATGCGGGAGAAGTGATGGTCGGTCGAACGGCAAAGAAGGCCAGCAAGTCGGTGAGGAAAAGCGCCTGGTCAGCAATCCCTGAAAACGTCGAAAACATCATCTGGATGTTGGTGCTGGCTCCCGCGATCGCGCCCGTGAGGAAGGTCAACGTGCCGATGCTGATCGCTCCCTGTAGTGTCCGGAAAATGACATACGCATAGGCCGAGTAATAGCCGGCCGTCGTCACTACGGAGAGCACCGTTCCGACCCGCAGTTTGCGGCCCGCCAAGTCGACATTCCGGTGGTAAACCTCATCGGAGAGGTGCTTGTAACGCTCCGTGAGAAACGAACTCATTCCAAACAGCTTCAGTTCCTTGGCGCTTTCCTTGCTTGCACCCAGAGTGCGCAAGTAGTCGAGCTCGCGGCGCGTGGGAGTAAGTTGGAAGTTCAGCGCATAGCCAAGGAAAGCGAAGTGGCTGTCTCCGAGGAAGGCCGGAATCACAAATGCAACCAGGATGAGTAGAAGCCAGGGTGAGAAGAAAACAATGCTGGCCGCCAGGGTAGCGGTGACGATCGCCTGCTGGAAGATGTTGCCGATGGCCTGGATCATCACCAGCCGGTCTGTGGCTTGGACGCGGGCCCGCTCGAGGCGGTCATGAAAGGAAGGGTCTTCGTACTGGGGGAGGTCCACGCGTGAGGCATGCTCCATCACCTTCACGCTGATGTAACGAATGTACTTGTCGGCCAACAGGCTGTCGCAGTAAACGATAGCGCGCGTCAGCACGGTCCCCAGGCTGGCCAGGCCGAACTCCAATCCCACGTACCACCAAAAGACATGGGTGAGAGGCTGCTTTCTCTCCACGTGGGCGACCACAGCGTCGATGATCCAGCGCGTCACAGCCAGCGTGGAAAGCGGCACCAAGCCCGCCGCCACGCGCAACGAACACCCCCACACGACCACTGATGGGCCTGAGTCCCAAACGATGCGCAGAACGGGCGGGATGTTCTTCATGGCCCGTATCCGCTCGTTCCACGCGTTATTGGGTTTTTGAGTTGACGGAGTTTCGAAGGCCATGGCTACCCAAACCAGCTTCGCCGTCTGGAGGCGAAGCCGATCACCAGACTCACCATGAAAGTGGCGGGGACTAGTGTTATAGCCGCCGCTGCCAGCGGCGCGCCGATTCCGAACAAACCAAAGAGACTTATCGCTGCCAAGACTGCCAGGACCGCGAGGACCACCAGTACCGCACGCATCAGAGTCACCTCCCAAACGTCTGTCCTACCGGGGTGGAGGGCGGACTCTCTCCGGCGACTTACGTAACTGCCGAATTTCAGAGATCCCGCCCCCCTGAGGAGCTTAGTAGCACGTCGAGGTCCACGACAAAAAGTCCGTGAATGCAACACTTTAGCGCCCTGGCGCGATCCACCCCCGGCAAAACTTACATACACGGGAGCAGGCTCGTCACCGAATTTACCTTGAGCTTAGGACTGGGAAATCAGAACCTGTAAAAAAACCGACGCCTGTCATCCTGAGCGCACTGAAGCATCCCGGTAGTTGCTTATGGTTCAGCGATTTACGAGGAGCTGCGGAGATCCTTCGCGGCGCTCAGGTTGACACTTTCCGATTTCCCTCACACCTTCTCAGTGGCATACACAAGTAGCCCTGGCACGAGTCGTAAGGATAAAGCTTGACGATGTAATCCTTTGCTTTCACAGGTAAATTCCTCCTCTCTGGAAGTGACGCCGGATCACTGGCGTTAGCCAACCCTTGGTTTTTCAATAAGTTAGCGCACCACAGTTTGGCTGAATCATTGCTCTCCTTATCATTCGGGCGATCCCGGAAAGGTGAGCGATGGCGGTTGGGAATGGTTACACATTATGTTCTTTCGCCTCGCAACCGTTGTTGACGGCGATGTTGGTTGCTATCCTGAACACCGCAGCCCCGAGCAATCTCTCCGATTATGTATCGCGGGAGCCAGCCTTCAGCCAGACAGCGGGCTCTGCTTCCCCCAGCAAGGAGGTTTCGCAGAGCGGCGGACCTCAATCCCCGCAGTCCGCTCTGCCGAAGAAGCCTCAGAAAACCCGAAAATGGACGGGGCGCCTCGTAGACGCGGGTTGTATGAACAACGCCTTGCGACTGGTTTCGCCGCTTGATGAGGCTCTATTCGCTGACCCCTTATCACAGTTCTGGCAGACTCTGCAGAATTCTCAACGCGCTGACCAGGAACGGAATTCTGGAGGGCGGTCGCCTGAAGGCCAACCGCAGACGCCAAGCAAAGCTGCGTGGACTAGGGATTCTGACGGCGAGCCTGAAGCCAGCGAGCAACAAATAGCGATGCAAAGGGCGCAACTGAAGCGAGCGAAGGTGATCGAGCAAGTGGTACAGGCATGCGCACCAACCCCACCGACGATGCACTACGGGTTAGTTATCTCAAGTGGACAAGTCTTGAAATTCGACACGGCGGGGGATTTTAAAGCAAAGGAGGCAATCAACGTCTCGGCCGTTGAACCCGGGAAGGCTCTAAATGTAAAGGTAAAGGGAGTAATTGAGGCAGAGGACACTGTGCGTGTCGCCTCGATCGAATTCACTCACCGGATTCCTGCTCCGCGGGCATCTTCAGGCCAGTAAGCCGGATCGCGGGACGAACAGGACATGATCTTACTCGCCACTCGGATGTTCCTTCTTGTGCTACTGGGCCTCGTGGCGGGTCCAGGAGCCGAGCGGCCGGACGGCCCTCAGCTTTTTCGAGCGTCATGTTATAGCTGCCACCATACTGGAAGCGGATACGCTGCGCCGACTCTCGAGCAGCTTCACCAGATGTCAAGGGGCTCCATTCTGCTCGCCCTCGAATCGGGCAGGATGAAAGCGCAGGGTTCTCAACTCACGTCAGAGGAGCGAACGGCTCTCGCGGAATTCCTGGGAAACCCGGAGAACACGCAGTCGGGGCCAAGGTTGAGTCCTTGTGCGGCGAAGTCTTTCTCTACCGTCGGAGATCCCAGTTGGAACGGCTGGGGCGTGGACCTCACCAATAGCCGCTTCCAACCCTCCGCGAGCGCGGGTCTCGGCCGCACGGAGGTCCCTCGGCTTAAGCTGAAATGGGCCTTTGGCTTCCCTAACGCTTCGGCGACTTACGGCCAACCAACCGTGGCCGGCGGCAGACTCTTCGCGGGAAGTGAAGATGGAACCGTATACTCCTTGGACGCCCACACCGGCTGCACCTACTGGAGTTACAAGGCAGAGACGACCGTTAAGACAGCAGTCTCCGTTGATTCCACCGGCCGCGCGGTCTTCTTCGGCGACACGAACGGGAACGTGTACGCGACGCTTGCAGAAAGCGGCTCGCTTCTCTGGAAATCACATGTTGATCCTTATCCCGCGGCGCGCATCACGGGCTCGCCCGTCCTGGTCGCAGATCGGCTCTACGTTCCCATCTCCTCGGGTGAAGAGGGCGCCGCCATGGACCCAAAATACCCCTGCTGTAGCTTCCGCGGAAGTGTGGTGGCTTTGGACGCAGGGTCCGGCAAGTTAATCTGGAAAGCTTACACCATTCCCCAAAGTGCCAAGCCTACCGGCCAACACAACTCCTCGGGCACAAAACTGTGGGGTCCGTCAGGCGCTGCGGTTTGGTCCTCACCGACAGTGGATTTGAAGGCGCACGCGATCTACGTCGCAACAGGAAACAGCTACTCGGAACCGGACTCCAAGTATTCTGACGCGGTGCTGGTGTTCGACATGAATTCCGGAAAGATGCTCTGGTCCAAGCAGTTTACCCCCAAGGACAGATGGAACATCGCTTGTGTCGCACCCGACAGGGCCAATTGCCCGCAGAACCCGGGAAACGACTTCGATTTTGGCTCGCCTCCCATCTTGCAATCGCTGCCGGACGGGCGGCGATTGTTGATCGCCGGACAGAAGTCAGGGATCGTGCATGCGCTTGATCCTGACCATCATGGAGCAGTTGTGTGGGAAGTTCGAATCGGCCACGGGGGACCCTTGGGAGGGATTCAGTGGGGGGGAGGCGCGGACGACCGAGTTGTTTACTTCCCCAGGTCCGATTGGGATGATTCCGGACCGGAGGCGGGAGGCGGTCTGTACGCGCTGAGGGTGGCTACGGGCGAGAAGGTCTGGTATGCCCCACCGCCAAAACCATCCTGCGCGGCGACGCCAGGATGCAGCGCGGCCCAGATGGCGCCCGTGACTGTGATTCCGGAGGTGGTCTTCTCAGGATCCCTCGATGGACACCTGCGGGCTTATGACACAAGCAATGGCGCAGTCATTTGGGATTTCGATGCTCTGCACGATTTCTCTACCGTGAACGGGGCGAAGGCGCACGGCGGCTCTATGAACCAGTCCGGACCGGCCATCGTGGACGGGATGCTATACGTGAACGCGGGGTACACGAACGCGGTAGACGGGAATGTGCTGCTCGCGTTCTCAGTGGATGGGAAGTGATCATGGGCCGCGTGTAAGCGCGGTTGTGCGAAGACAGAGAAGAATCCCACAGTAGATCAAAAGACTTCTTGACTATCGCTAGACTCAACCATAGAATCCTGCGCCTGGGTGAGTCGATAGATCCTCACGACAATTGAAATTCGGCACACTTCGTGCCTGATGGGACTAAAACGTGCTTGGTCTTAGTCCAGGTGCGAGATTTCGCCACACCCGATTCGGGCGTAGCGAAGCCAAGTAAGTGTGGGAATTCTGGGTTCCCGCGGCGAGGAGGGCGAGCAGACTAAGAAGAAGGAAACCGAAATACCGATTGTCTTCTGGTGGCTGTATTCCTGGTTGTTGGTACTCGAAATTATTGACGACGCGGTGGTTCAGGCTCGATCAACCCGTTGCTGCACAAGAATACGCCTCCATTATGGAAAGATCCCCCGCTCTAAAGACCCCGGAAGCGCAATCTCCTTAAATCCCTAGCCAAGTCATCTCTCGGAACCAGCCTGCTCTTTGTGGCTAGAGGCTACGTGTGTCCCACCGGTCCACGTTTTCGCGCAGATGACCGGCGTCACGGGCAACGTAAATTTTA
>CAWIUZ010000202.1:0-17542 GCA_963838915.1 uncultured Acidobacteriota bacterium | reverse complement strand
TTCTCCAGTTGAACTTCGGGATTCGGGATTAACCAACCCGCCTGTTCCGCGTTTTGCGCTTGACAACTCCCGCGAGCAGTGATAGCCTATAACTGTGGTCTTTTTGTGGACATCGTGTCGCAGTCGAACGCCCGCGCACGCTGATGCCCCGGGGAAAACGACGCGGCCCGGACGTGAGCAGAAAGCCGAGGCTCGCGAAAAACATAAAATAGTGGGAACGAAGCTAAGAAGTGCTTGAAAACAAAGGATAGGCGGCGGAATTTGCGTGCCAAACTGCACCCGTTGGAGGCTCGAAACGAGCACAGAACCATGCATTTTGCGCAAACAAAGCTAAGACTACAGCGTCGCTATGCGAGGCCGGGACAGTGACCAGCGGTCGGCTACATAGGCTCGTGGGACTGGCACTCCTGCCGGTCGAATGGACGTGCTGGACTTACTCTGGGCACAGGCAGGAGTGCCTGTGCTACACCGAAATTGAGGGAACAAAGCGAGAATGTCTATGAAAACAAAGGGACGGTGCAGAAATCAACCACCCCTGACCCCTCCTTGTCCGAGGAGGGGGCGGGGGTGGTGGGACTTTGCGACCTTTGCGTACTTTGCACCTTTGCGTGAAACCGGTTTTTTGGATATCGAAAACGCCGGAACAAAGCGAGAATGTCTATGAAAACAAAGGATTGTGGGAAGAAACGGAGGGGCGGTTTGCGAACCGCCCCTACACGGCTTCCGGGACACTTTGTCTATGAATGCACTTTCGCTGATGATCGTAGCCGGTGAGCGCTCCGGGGATCTTCTCGGGGCCGAACTCGCCCGAGCCTTACGCGAGCGGCTGGCAGGCCTCGACCTGTTCGGCTGCGGCGGCGAGGCGATGCGCGAGGCCGGGGTCGAAACGGTCGTGGACGCCCACCGGCTCGCCATGATGGGCATCACGGAAGTGATCAGCGGCCTCGCCCGAGCCTGGCGCGCCTTGCGGGCGCTCGTGGCGGAAGCGGACCGGCGCCGGCCGCAGCTTGCGGTGCTGATCGATTTTCCCGACTTCAACCTGCGCCTGGCCAGGCGGCTCAAGCAAAGAGGAATCCGGGTTGTCTATTTTGTGAGCCCACAGGTCTGGGCGTGGCGGAAGGGCCGGCTGCGGCAGCTCAAAGCTCGCATCGAGAAGATGCTCTGCATCTTTGATTTCGAGGAGGCCATCTATCGCGAGGCTGGGATTCCCGTCGAGTACGTCGGGCACCCCATGGTTGACCTGGTGCGGCCGAGCATGACGCGGGAGGAGTTCTTTGCCCGGATTGACCTCGACCCAGCCGCGACCACGGTGGCGCTTCTTCCGGGCAGCCGCCAGAAAGAGGTGAGCCGGATCTTGCTCACCATGCTTGCGGCTGCCGGGCGGATTTCGCTGAACCGCAAGGTGCAATTTGTGGTCGCCGTGGCGCCGACGCTTGACGCTGGCTGGGTGGAAAAGGCGCTGCTCGAGCCATTTGCCGGCAGGTTGACGATCCGCGTCGCGACCCAGGCCACGTACGACGCCCTGCGGCACTCGGATGTAGCCGTCGTCGCCAGCGGCACCGCCACCCTTGAGGCGGCGCTTTCGGAGCGCCCGATGGTGGTGGTTTACCGGCTGTCGCGGCTCACCTACCGGATTGGTCGGCTGCTTGTGAAAGTTCCCTTTTACAGTATGGTCAACATCCTCGCAGGTAAGCAGGTGGTTCCAGAGTTAATTCAGAGTGATTTCACGCCCGCCGGGGTTGCCGGGCAGGTAGAATACTTACTGGATCATGCCCAAGCACGAGAGGAGATGGCGAAGGAACTCGGAGCCGTCAAGGAGCGTCTGGGTCCAGGAGGCGCTGTCGGCCGGGCCGCGGATGCGGTGGCAGCGTTGCTACGGTGCGGCGGGACGCACGAGGAGTCAGGAGTCAGGAGTCAGGAGTCAGAATAAGGACCGAAATTCCCGGTTGGTGCTTCATGCCATGCAACTTGTTGGTTTCGGCAACAATCCAATCAGTACCGGGACTTACGAGGCAAAGGTGACCACAAGGGGTCAGGAATCAGAACTCAGGAATCGGAATGGTGAAAGTGTGCGGCCTTACGCGTGCGCCACGCGGGTTGTGCCATTCTGACTCCTGACTTCTGACTCCTGACTCCCGCTGCCAGTCACAGGGAGCTTTTTATGAACCATCGACGGGCCGGAGGCGGGGCCGGATTACGGCCTTCCCGACTCCGGACACTGCTGGTGAATGCGCTGCTAGGGTTTTTGACGCTGGGCCTTGCCCCGGCCGTCACTTTCGCGCAATCGACTGCACCTCGATTTACGGTAACGAATTACGCTATCACCGCAGAGCTCTTTCCTTCCCAGCACCTGCTTTCGGCTACGGTGCGGATTGATTTCACGCCTGCAGCCGACCTCACCACGATGAGCTTCGAGCTCCAAAGCGGCTTGCGAGTCTCAAGCGTCAAGGGCTCGACCGGCAGGGACTGCAATTATCGGCAGGAAGGCCTCAACCTCGCCATCGACTTCCTGAACCCCGTGCCGCAGGGTAAGCCCGCTTCCATCACGGTCAAGTACGGCGGTCTGCTTTCTTCGGCAGAAGGCAGTCCGGTGGAGAACCTGAAGCTGGCCTACGTGGGGAATGACGGCAGCTACCTTCTCTATGTGGGACGGTGGTTCCCGGTGAGTGAATTCGGCGTGAACCGTTTCAGCGCCAGTATGAGCGTCACGGTGCCTTCCGATGAAATCGTGATTGCCTCGGGAAAGGCTGTCGCTCCCGTGCGCGAGGCGGGAAAAGTGACCTACGGTTTCCAATATGACCGTGCCTCGTTTCCGGGCACGGTGATTGCCGGGCGCTACATGGTGCAGCCGGCCACGGCGGTGGGCGCGGACATCACCTTATACATGAAGCCGGGTCACGAAGGCTTCGCCGCCGGTTACGGCGAGGCCGCGGCCAAGATCATGGCATTCTATTCCGACAAGTTCGGGCCCTTGCCGAACGGCCATCTGGACATCGCGGAAATCGAAGACGGCACGGTGAACGGATATAGCGCCCCGGGCCTGGTGGCGCTGGCCTCGCGCATTTATTCCACGCAAGTGAAGACGCAGCAAGTGGCGCAGCAGATCGCCTATCAATGGTGGGGAGAATCGGTGAGCCCGGCTTCCCGCAACGATTTTTTCCTTGAGGACGGGCTCGCGACCTACTCCTCCGCTCTCTATCTGCAGGATGCCGAGGGTGAGTCCGCATTTGAAAACTTGATGCAGGAAACGGAAATCGGCGCGCTCACGCACGAGGATGCTGCGGCCATCGGCCAGTCGGCACAGTTGCACGAGTACACACCCGAGTATCAGTCGATTGTGTTTCAGAAGGGCGCCATGGTGTTTCATATGCTGCGCTGGGTCATCGGCGACGAGGCGTTTTTCAAAACCCTTCAGGCCATGGGCCACGACTACGCGGCCAAGACCATTTCCACGGACCAGTTTCAAAAGCTCGCGGAAACCGCTTCCAAGCAGGAATTGACGTACTTTTTCGCGCAGTGGGTGACTTCGACCGGCGTTCCCCAATTCAAGCGGACGTGGGCTGTCTACCGAACTGCGAAGGGCTACCAGGTGGTGGGGAAGATTACGCAGGATCTGGACCTGTTCCGCATGCCGGTCGAGGTCCGGGTGGTTACCGAGGGCACGCGGCCCGTCACGGACCGTGTGCCGATGGTGGGCACTACGGCCGATTTCACCGTGAACGTGCGCACCCGGCCGACGCATGTGCTGGTCGATCCCGGCAGCCGCATTCTCAAATACGACGAGAAGATCAAGTTCAAGGTGGAAATGGCGCGCGCCGATCAGCTTTCCCAGGAGCAGGCCTTCCTCGAAGCGGTCAAGCAGTATAACGCCGTTCTGGAAATCAACAAGAACAGCTCGCTTGCCCATTACCGGCTAGGCGATATCTACTTCAAACTGCGAAATTACAACGCCGCGATGGAAGAGTTCCGGCGCGCTCTGGATGGGGATCTCGACCCGAAATGGACGGAAGTCTGGAGCCACGTGACGCTGGGAATGATCTTCGACGCTACGGGCCAGCGCGACCGCGCGCTTAATGAATACCAGCGCGCCTTGCAGACCAACGACAACACCCAGGGCGCGCTGGACAGGGCCAACGAGTACGTCAAGAAGCCGTACGTGACGGAGAGCAAGCCGCCAAGTTAAGTAGCCTAGTATCAATCGAGTCTTCTGTCATCCTGAGCGCAGCGAAGGATCTCCGCAGTTTGTGCGGGTACGCGGCGTCCCGGCGTAGGAAGAGCGAACTGCCGGGATCCTTCGCTGCGCTCAGGATGACACGCCAGTTGTCAGTTCCTGATGTCCCCGTATTTCAGCCCCGTCAACCTCGGCGAGTCGATCCCGCGATGCTGGACGAGCACCTTGAAGACGTTCCCCATTCCTTCGGGGTGAATCAGCCGCTTTAGCTTCAGCCTGGCCTGGAGATTCTCGACCTCGGTCGCGCCCGGCTCGTAAAGGTCCGCGAACTGGTTGGCTTCACCGAGCGCCAGCAGGAATCGCTCCTGGCTGGTGAAGCCGGTGGGTTCGAGGCCCGCCTCCTTGCCTGCGTCGATCAAGGCGCTGAAGTTGACGTGGGCGGTCAGGTCGATTTCGCCGGGGGCGCTGAGGGCGTCGTCGAGCGGCATATGACGGTGGTAGGCGAGCAAGGTGCCTTGCGGCCGGTCGTCGGTGTAGAGGTGTTGGGCGAGGTGGCCGTAGTCGATGGTAACCGCGAAGCCCCGGAAGAGCTTCCCGGCTACCGACCTCATCCAATGGGTTGCCGCCAGGTTCACTTCCACGCGGCAGCCTTCCTCGAGCTGCTTGGCGTAACGAGCTACCGCCGCAGCAATCGCCGGGTTGCTGACGCGGCCCGTCTTCTCTCGAAGCTCGTTGCCTTCGGCCGACACGTAGATTTCTCGCAGATGTCCGCCGGCTCTCGTGACGATAGCAACCGGGAAGGCGTCAACCAATTCATTCGAGAAGAAGCAGCCGGTGATGGGCGCGAGCTGCTCGAGGTTCTCGAGCAATCGGACTTCTGCTCGAAGGCCCGCTTCCGCCAGCCGCTCCCTGAGGAGCGCGCATTGCCTGGGGCCCGGTTCGATGGCCACGTATTCGAGCGCGCCCGCGAAATCCGGCCGGGCGCTCTTCATCCATCTGAGGAAATCCTGCGCAAAGAGCCCGCTGCCCGCGCCCATCTCAACCCACGAGAAAGGCGAAGGACGGCCGAGCGCTTCCCACATCTCCGTGGCTTGGCGCGCCACCAGGCGAGCGAAAATGGGGTGGAGGTCAGGACTAGTGAAATAGTCACCCGCAGCGCCGGTGCGGCGCCGCCCTTGGGTGTAATAACCGTACTCGGGATGGTACAGGCACAACCCCATGTAGCGTTCAAACGTTATGGGCCCGGACCGCTTGATGGTATCGAGGAGGAACGTCTTGAGGGGTGTCTGGTCCACGATGACTTGGCCGTGGTTGTCGTCTTGAGCGCACTCAAGAGCGCGACCTGTCATGCTGAGCGCAGCGAAGCATCCCTGCAGTTCTTCGCAGGTTATGCAACCTGCAGCGAACTGCCGGGATTCTTCGCCCGCCTTAAAACGGCGGGCTCAGAATGACAAGAGTGTGACTACGCCGCACTGGCCTGCGGGCGCGCGGTCAACTTCTGGTACGTTTCTTCGAAGGCTTTGAGCGCCGTATCGTCGTAGAGCACAAAGTGGATTTTCTCGAGGCTGGTGCGAATCCTGATATGCGTGAGAACCGCCTTCAGCATGATCTGCGCGCAAGCGTCGACAGGGAAGCCGGCTGCGCCTGTCCCGATGGCCGGCAGCGCCAGGCTTTTGATCGTCTTCTCCTCGGCGCGAAACAGGGTTTGCCTCGTTGCAAGCTTGATCGATTCGGCCGTCGCCTTCTCGCCCGGCCGGATGGAGGCGGCGTGAATTACGAATAGCGCCTTGAGGTTGCCGGCTGTGGTGACCGCCGTGGCGCCGAGCCGGAGGGGAGCCAGGCGCTCGCACTCCTCCTGGATCCGCTCGCCGCCTTTGCGCCGGATGGCCGCGGAGACTCCGGAATCCATGACGAGATCCGTATTGGCCGGATTGACGATCGCCTCTACCGGCATGTCTGTGATGTCGCCTTTGGAGATGTAGATTTTCGTTGGCATCTGGAACCTTTCCAAACTCAGAGAGCTCGGGGAAGATCTGCAAGGGCCTACCCCAAATTAGTAAGCGAACCTATTCGTTGGAACCGGAAGGGCGGGGCTTTAGCCCCGCCGTTGATCTCGGGACGTAAATTCGGGGCTTCAGCCCCTGAAGCGCCTTGGTTTCAGGGCCTAAAGGCCCTTCCAACGCTACGCCCATAGGCGGCGGGGCTAAAGCCCCGCCCTTCCGAAGACCATTTGGATTGTGCTTATTAAACCAACTAAGCACTAGCCTGTCATCCTGAGCGAAGCGAAGGATCTCCGCAGTTGATCGCAAATCGCTGCATCGTTCAGATCTGCCGTCATCCTTCACTTTGCTCAGGATGACAGGTTCAGTGGTGTTTGGCCAGTTCCCGGCACTTGGCCACGAAGTTCTCAAACAGCTTACGGGCTTCGGGCCGGTCGACCAACTCTTCCGGGTGCCACTGAACGGCCACCAGGAAAGGGTAGGCATCGGCGGACTCGACCGCCTCGACCAACCCGTCTTCAGAACGGGCCGTCACCCTCAGTCCCCGGCCCAGGCGCTTTACCGCTTGGCGGTGCAGGCTATTTACCAGGCAACTGCCTTTAAAGGTTTCCGCAAGCCCTGACTCCGGGTCGGTCAGCGTAACGGCGTGGGTTGCCTCCGGGCGCGGCGCAGACTGATTGTGTTCGGGCCTCGCCGCAGCATCCGGGCTGAATTCCTGCGTCAAGTCTTGGTAGAGCGTGCCGCCGAACTTTACGTTGATCATCTGGACGCCGCGGCAGATGCCCAGGATCGGTACCCGGCAGCGGTGCGCGCGGTCGAACAGCTCAAATTCAAAGGCGTCCCGCTTCTCGTCGACCTCAACCAAGCCGGGGTACTTGAGCGCTTCCTCGTAATGCTCGGGGTTGATGTCCTTGCCGCCGCTGAAGATTACGCCGTCGTAGTCGCGCATGTTCGGGATAGTCTGCTCGGAGGGCGAGACCATTTCGATTTCCTCGGGTTTCACCCCAACGGCTAGAAGCGCCCTGTAATAGGGAGATTGATCGTCCTTCGCTTTTTCCTTTTCGGAAACAGAGATCACGATCTTCATCGCGGCGCCTCCTTTCGGTCATCGGCAGGTTGCTGAGAGACCGCCTCGCAGCCGCCTGCCGGGTCGACTCGCCTTTGCCTGTCTGAACAATTTACATCAGGAAGCCCCCCGGTGGAAGCGTTGTGATAGCGCTTGACTTTCGCTTTTTATTCGCCTACGCTAGAACCTGTCATCCCGAGGAGTTTCCATGGGCCTCTGGCCCACCCGAGGGAATGAGAATTAGCGTTGTCGTCCCCGCGAAAGCGGGGACCCATCGTGCCTGGGGAAAAAGATGGATTCTCGCTTTCGCGGGAATGACACGACCCTCGAGTAGGGGCGGTTCGCGAACCGCCCCTACCAGCTACGTTTGGACCAGGAGGTTGCCGATGGGAGCGGGAGGTTTGTTATCTTCGAAATCGCAGGGCAGCCTGTTTCGTTCGGGGCAGGAGTTGGCCGCGGAAGTGGAGAGGCGTGCAAGCACGGGCGTTCGACCTCTGCACTATGAGCCCATCAAATTCATCCAGCCCACGGAGAAGGCAGGCCCGGTGCGGGGAGAACTGAAGTCCCCACCCCATCGACCGTGGACCCTGCCGGCGCACGGGTTGGCGCTCTTCCACGGCGATCAGGACGCGGCGCGGCTCAGCCACTATTTCTTTCCGCGCCTGCTGCTCGAGGGAAAGCGAATTCTGATGCTGGACGGCGCCAACTGCGCCGATCCGCGCCTCCTCGAACGCATGGCCCGCCAGCGCGGCGTGCCCTTCGAGCAATTCTGCCGGCAGATCGAGATTGCTCGCGCCTTCACCTGTTTCCAACTTACCGAACTGATTGCACGCCTGCCGCGGCTTTTAACGGATTTTCCCTCCGAGATCGTGATCGTCACGGCTTTTCCCGAACTGTATTACGACGAAGATGTGCGCGACTGGGACGCGCAGGTTGCGTTTGAGCAGGCGCTCGCGAATCTACGGCGATTGGCCGGTAGCGGCGAGGTCCCTCGTACGGGCACGCCGTGGCGTGCCCCTACCGTGGCGCTGTTTTCCTCGGCCACCACATTTGCTCCCTCGCCGGCACGCAGACGGTTTTTTGAAAAGGTCAGCGCGGCAGGATCGGAGGTCTGGCAGTTCAGACAGAACGCCGAGGGCAGGCTCGGACTCGTGTGCAGCAAACGCATCGCAACCACCCCCGCCCCCTCCTTACTAAGGAGGGGAGTCGGCCTCGCAACTCCCCTCCTCCCTGAGGAGGGGAAGGGGGTGGTGAGCTAGGGTGTGTCAAAGGCCCACTTGGCTTGGGCGGGGCCACATGTGGTTCGACCCCTCCGGGGTCGACGGTATCGATGGGGATGCTATCCGTGGGCGGCGGGCCATAGGCGTTAACCTAAGCCTGTCGCCGTCTGCGAAATGCTTCTCGCTGCTCGTCCCGCAGGCCCAGAGGGCCGATAGATTGTGGCCCACGGCGATAGCCGTGGGATCGCCGGTGTTGGTTAACGATCAAGCCCGCGTCAGCGGGCGACAGACTTCTTGCGCTCCGTCCAATATTTCTGTCGCCCCTATGGGGCTTGCTCACGACGCTTGTGCTCTATCCCATGGCTTTCGCCATGGGCCACATTCTGTCGCCGCTGCGCGGCTCCGATGGCCGTGGCGATCTTAGGTTAGCGCCTATGGGGCGGCGGGAAAAAAGCGTGCCCGTGCCCACGGCTACTCAATTTCGACCCCTTCGGGGTTGGGATGGCGGGTTAGTCATTCAATGAAGCGATGGCTCAATGACTCAATGACTCAATTGCAGGTGGTTTATGGGTCGAACGGTATCAACATTCCGGGATTTGATCGAGCAGGAACTGCAGAGTTGGGAGCGGGTGTTTGGCCGGGCGCTGCGGCGGGAGGAGCGGGTGCACTTCGAGGCCATGTTCAACCGCGTGCGCCTTTACATCCAGGCCTGCACCTACGAGTTTCCTGTTCACGCCATGGATGCGATCCACGTGGCCGTTGGCCTTGACCACGAGATTCGCTTACGCGCGCTCGAAGCGCGCTTGGGGATTAACCTCGATGCTCAGTGGATGGATTCTCGATCTCTACCCCAGCCCGCAGGGAATGGTGGTGTGGTTGATCGGGGCGGAGGGAAAACGCCATCGGCTGGTTGACCGGTCGTTCAGTCCGCGTTTCTACGTGCACGGCCCCGAGTCTCAGCTCCCCTCTCTTACACAGGCACTGGTGGCGCGGCCTGCGGTGAAGTGTGCGTTGGTGGAAAAGACCAATATCTGGGATGGCAGGGAACTGTGCGTGCTCGAGATCGCGGTGCGCGACCCCACACAATTTGCCGCCCTGGTCCGCTTCGTGCACCGATACGATTCCAGCCTTCGGCTTTACAACTCCGACTTGATGCTGGCGCCGATGTACTGCTGGCAGAAGGGTGTGTTTCCACTCGCCAGAGTGGAGGTGGAGGAGCAAGGGGCTGGGGACTGGGGGGTGGTCGAGATTTCTCACCAGGGCCGGAAGGGCGGGGCTTTAGCCCCGCCGGTTCGACGCCCTCAGATTATTCCCATGTCTCGCGGCCCGCGAGATGGAAGGGTGGAAGAGGCTGCGTCGGCGGCGGGGCTAAAGCCCCGCCCTTCCGCAGGGGCCAGAGAGGGAACGCAGACCGGCTCCGAGTTCTTGCCAGGTGAAATCAGCGCCCTCACATGTTGTGACGACGAATGGGCGACCGGCTATGAACTGCCTCCGCTGCGCATCATGCGCGTGCGCCTGGAAGGTCCTTCGAGTGTGGACCCGCAGCACGGCCGGCGCGGCGCGCTGGAAGTGGAAGTGGACGGCGAGTGGCAGGTGCTGGACGATGCCGAGGAGCCCGTGGCGCGTGGTTTCGAGCGCCTGCTGCGCGCGCACGATCCGGACATGATCCTGAGCGAGTGGGGTGATGCGACGTTGTTTCCGGCGCTGCTTCGGCAGGCCCGGAAACTGGGCCTGACGCTCTCGCTCAACCGCGACGCGCATCCCCTCGAGCGCCGCCGCGCGCGCAGTTATATGAGCTACGGGCGCATCCTCTTCAAGGGCAGCACCACGACATTCTTCGGGCGTTTGCACGTGGACACGCAGAACTCCTTCATCGCCGATCAGTGCGACCTGGAGGGTTTGTGGGAGCTTACGCGCGTCACCAAGCTGCCCGTGCAGTACTGCGCCCGCACCTCGACGGGCACCGGCATCTCTTACATGCAGATGGAACTCGCTTACCGCGACGGCGTGCTGATTCCTGAGCAGAAAGCTGAACCCGAAAACCCCAAACGTCCGGATGAACTTCTCAGGGCGGATCGCGGCGGATTGGTTTTTCTGCCGCGCCTGGGATTTTTCACGAACGTGGGCGAGCTCGATTTCGTCAGCGAGTTCCCGAGCATCATGGCGCGCTTCAACATTTCGCCGGAAACCGTCAACTGCGGCTGCTGCCCGGAAGCGCCCCGCATTCCCGAACTGGGTTATCGCATCTGCCAGCGGCGGCGCGGCATTACCAGTCGCGTGGTCGAGCGGCTGATCGAAAAGCGGCAGGAATACAAACGCCAGATGGCGGGCGACGACCACGCCCAACCTGTCATTCTGAGCGAAGCGAAGAATCTCGCTGTGAGTACTTTCGAGACAGGGCGAGATTCCTCGTCGCCTGCGGCTCCTCGGAATGACAGACCTAAGGTGGAAATCAGAGACCCCCAAGAACAGGGGACTACGCCAGCCAGTCCCCAAGCTGTCATTCTGAGCGAAGCGAAGAATCTCGCCCTGAATGTTTCGAAGACAGGGCGAGATCCTTCGTCGTCCCGCGGATGCGGGACTCCTCAGGATGACAGCCTGAGGGATGTTTCGGCAGCTTGTAAAACCCCGCCCTCACCGCACGCCGCGAAACAGCGACGCGCGGCATTGAAGTGGCTGCTGGTGTGCTGCTTCGGCTACACCGGTTATAAGAACGCACGGTTTGGCAAGATCGAGGCTCACGAAGCCATCAATGCCCTGGCGCGGGAAAAGCTGCTGGTGGCCAAGGAGACGGCGGAGGCGCGCGGCTATCGCATTTTGCACGCCCTGGTGGATTCACTTTACGCGCAGAAAGACGATGCGACGCGAGAGGACTACGAGAACCTGACGCGAGAGATCGAACAGCGCACCGGCCTTCCGATGGCGGTCGAAGCGGTCTATCGCTACGTGGTTTTCCTGCCCTCGAAGCAGTCGCCGGAAATTCCCGTGCCCAATCGTTTCTTCTGCGTGCCGGAGGAAGGTGAAGTGAAAGTGCGCGGCCTGGAATGCCGGAAGCACGACACTCCGCCCCTGGTGGCGCGCCTGCAGCGTGAAGCGCTGATGATCCTGGCGGAGGCCCGCGACTTTGAGAGTTATTGCCGTAAGCTCAAAGAGGCTCGCGCCGTGCTGGCGCGCTACCTCGAGCAACTCGAGACGGGAAACATCAAACTGGACGAACTCATCATCAACCGCCGCCTGACACGCTCGCCCGGCGACTACAGGCAGGCCAGCGCCACGGCGATCGCGGCGAAACAACTCGAACGAGCGGGCGTCAAGTTGCGGCCCGGAGAGACCCTGCAGTATATCGTCACTAACGCGGAAGCCGATTTGCCGGACGACCGCGTCCGCGCCTGGACGCTCTGGGAAGGATGGCACGGATATGACGTGAAGAACTACCAGAAAGCGCTACGGGAAGCTTTCGAGGCCTTCGAGCACTTCGCCGAATCTAGGCCTGAAAGATGACTAGCGCAGGCCCGGAGGGCCGACAGAGAGTAGCCCATGGCGTAAGAAGGTGTGAAAAAATCGTCTGTCATGCTGAGCGAAGCGAAGCATCTGCATTTACCTCCTTGAAAACGAACAAATGCAGATTCCTCGCTCCGCTCGGAACGACAGGCCTTGGTGATTTTTTCACAGCTTCTAAGCCGTGGGATCGAGGAACCACCCTGGATTATCCTAGCCCCGAAGGGGCGGCAGAGGCTCCCGCAGGATGTCTGTCGCCCCGGCCGGGGCTGTGAATACTAGCGCCGCAACGGGTCCCACGGCTTACGCCGTGGGCTACTTTCTGGCGCCACTCCGCGGCTCTCGCATTCGCCGCACCTCAGGTTAACGCTTATGGGCCGTTGGCCTGGGCTTTGTTAGCTCGCACCTTCAGGGCTGGACGCGCAATTTGCCCTAGTACCTTAGTACAGTCGCACTGGCTTGACTTTCGATATTGCGGTTCCTTACACTTGCCCCGTGAAGACAAGAATTCTCAGCGTTGCGGTCGCATGGCTCGTACTTCCGGTGGCGCTGGTGCCGGGCCAGCAAACACCCGCGGCAACTGCTCTTCCTGCCGCCACTCTAAGCCAGGCCGATTGCACGGGGTTTATCAGCGCAAGTAAAGTGCCCGCGGATATCAACGTGCTGAGCGGCGAAGATAACGACCTGGAGTCGTCGACCCGCCAATACACAGAGGGTGACTCCATCTATCTTTCCGGCCGCGGCAATCCCCGATTCGCCGTGGGCCAGCAATTCTCACTCGTCAGGCCGGCGAAGGAACTTTTCCGCACCACGCGGTACAGCGGTGAACATTGGACCCTCCGCAAACTCGGGAACCCCTACGAGGACGCAGGAAGGGTCCTGGTGACGCATGTAACGCCGCAAGGAGCGGTGGCCGAGGTGAAGTTCGCCTGCGGACCCATTTATCCCGGCGACATCGCTCTGCCGTATCAACCTCGAATTGTTCCCGACTACGTTCCCACGAAGTTGGACCGCTTCGCCCTCTCCAACGGCAAAATACAGGGGGCTATAGTGGCGGCCCGCAACAACTACGCATCGCTCGCAAACGGGGACGTCGTCTATCTGGACTTCGGAGAAAAGAACGGCGCGAAGGCCGGTCAATTATATCGGGTCTTCTACCTCCCGCCTTGTCCAGGACCCTGGGCGATTAACGCTCCTCCCCCCATGCCGCGTGAAACCGTGGCGGAAATTGTGGTCCTGTCCACTCAGGAAAGGTCCGCCGTGGGGATTATTGTGAACTCCGGGCGAGACGTCTACGTCGGCTACGGCGTAGAACTGGAATAGGTTCTTTGGTGGAAATCGTACGGGCGGCTCACCACGTTTGAATGAGAGCGGAAGGGCGGGGCTTTAGCCCCGCCGAAATTGTGGCTCACAAGTTCTTTATTCGGCCCGCGCCCCGCGCAGCCCCGAGGCCTCGGGGCTGCGCGGGGCGCGGGCCGACGAAGTGATCAGCAAGGCCTCCGAGCGGCGGGGCTAAAGCCCCGCCCTTCCCGAGCTCTGGTGAGAAATCCAGCCTATGCCGCCGTTGAGGAGGAGCGAGTCAGCGGGGTGGGCTCTTTCAAGATTTGCGCGGTGAAAGCCTGTATTCTCGCGCCGTGCTGCCAGGCGTCGGCGGGCAAGCCGGCTTTAATACAGGTCTCCTGAAGAAACTGTTCGCGGTTCCAGTTCCACTCTTCGGCCACCTGGGGCAGGAGGAGCCCGCGTCGGCCGCCGCGCGAAATCAGCAATCCATGCCGTCCTACCTCGACCTCGTGGGGAGCGATATCCGCCAGTGGGGAGAGTATGGAAATCTCGATATGCAGGGAGGAAAGTTCGGCGGGCGTGACCGGGTCGAAGCGCGGGTCGTCAAGAGCCGCGGCGCGGGCGCACTCGCGCACGGTGGCGTAGAGCGGTTTCACAGCCTCAATGTGGCCGATGCATCCCCGCAAACGCCCTTGCCGCGTGAGCGTAACGAAGGCCCCACAGGGAGATTCGAGCGCTTCCGCCGGCTCAGCCACCTCCGACACTTTCCCCGAGCACACGGCCTCCTCGATCGCCGACCTCGCGAGTTCGAGCAAATGTTCCTTCTGAGCGTCAGTGAGCTGCAACATCTTTTTCTTCCCGTTCCTTCTGGCCAGTCCTGAGAACCGCCCGGTGAATTAAGACACGGCGTTTAATACGATTGTCCAGTCTTTTCCAAAAGGAAATGAAATACTGCCCCGCAGACGCCAGCGCGAAGATAACCACCATCCACAAGAGGATATTGCCCGGAAGGCGCAGCAGAGGCAGGCGCCGTTCCAGCACAATCACGGTGATCGCCACAACCTGAAAGACCATCTTCGTCTTTCCCAGGTCGGAGACTTCCAGCGAGAAACCTTCCGCCGAGGCTATGGCACGCAGACCGGACACGGCAAATTCCCTGCCAATAATGATCATTGCCATCCACGCCGAAATCAAATGCAGATAGACAAGAGAAATGAAGGCGGCGGAGGTGAGCAGCTTGTCAGCGATGGGGTCCAGCAATATGCCTAGCGAAGTCACCTGGCCGCGTTTCCGCGCCAGATAGCCATCCAACAGGTCAGTGGTCGCGGCGAGCAGAAAAACTACTACCGCCCACAGGTCCATGTTGTGACCCGAAGTTAGTAAGAGCACCACCACGAGGGGCACGAAAAAGATGCGGAGCAAGGTTAACGAAATGGGGAGGTTCATGCGCCTTCGAGATCTGCCCTAGCGGAGGAGCGGACGGGATGGACACCCTAGCCGCGAGTGCCGTGATCGAACGCCAGGACTGCTACGCTGTCCCACCTAACTATATCGAACGTCCACGGAGGTGTCAACGGATTGACGATGGCCCCAATCCGTCGATAACCGGCCCGCCGTAGGGGGGCGGCTTGCCGTCCCCGCGTTTCTGCTGGTCCTGACGAGGGTAGGGCAAGCCCTACCCCTACACCGCCCGGGTCCAGCCGCGGGCGGTATAGAGGCGCGAGGCCATGGGCCCTACCGCCCTCGACCTCCCTTATCGACGGATTGGGGGACGGTCAATTGCCGCACCTTGTCGTTCCAAGCCCTTCGCTGTCATCCTGAGCCCTTCGCTTGTCATTCTGAGCGGAGCGAAGAATCTCGCTCTGCCGCTCACGGTAAACTTCGCGAGGAATCTTACAGAGCGTCAGGGAGTGCGGCAGCCAAGCTGCCGCCCCGGAATGCGAGCGAAGGGCGGTAGCTGGCGCTACCGCACTCCAAGGTGCCTTCAGCACAAGCGTTTTCAGAGTGGCGTTCGTGATCTCCACTTGATTCTCCTGTTGGCGGGTGATTTTCATTTGTTTGAGTGGAGCGCAGACCCATGACCACTCAGAGTCACAATAGCGTCACTGGCCCATCATGAATCGACCCTCGACAATCGTCGATCGTCAATCCAACACCCTGCGAGCCTAGGTTTAATTGAGCCTGATTTTATGCGGATAAACAGGTACATTGGGGCTAGGTAAGGACCCTGAGATTGCCTAATCTTTGTGCAAAACTCCCTTGATTACAAGCGATTTACGCACCGGACAAAATGCCAATGCCGGAGTTCCAGCTACATTCCGCGTGCTTCGTAAATGGCTGAAAACACGATACTAATTTGTCGCATCCGCACGGGAGCCGCATTCTTGGCGGGCTCGAGCAGGCTAGCGAAGGTCTGAGTCCGAGCATGTTTTCCACAGTTTTTTCCACAACCCGTTTAGGCCTGAAAATGCCTGCGTTTAAGAGCCGGAAGCTACGCCCCCTTCCCGTCTTTTCAGCCGTTGCCACAGCGATTCGCGCAGTCGAGCCCGGACCTTGACTCGCTCATCCCCGTATTGGGTCGACAGCACGACGCCGGAGCGATGAATCATGGCCAAACTCTCGCCGTCAGCGGGCGAGAGGTCGAGTTCGGCCTCGATCACGGGATCCTCGGTCAACGATTCATCGATACGCTGGCGGAGGGTATCAAGGCCCTCGCCGGTGCTCGCCGAAACCGAGACATCGTGCGGCCCCGAGGGAAGCCGGTTCCTCAAGGGCGCGTCCACAAGGTCGATCTTGTTCCAGACGTGAAGCCGCGGAGTCGGCCCCACGCTCAGGGTTTCCAGCAGGCCCTCGACGGCGCTGTCCTGGGACTCGTGTCGCAAATCGGAGGCATCGGTGACGTGCAGCAAAAGGCTGGCATCCTCCAACTCTTCCAGGGTGGCGCGGAATGCGGCGACGAGGTGGGGCGGCAGTTTTTGGATGAATCCCACCGTATCCGATATCAAGACAGGCCTTCGCGACTCGAGCGGCAGGGCGCGCACCGTGGGGTCGAGAGTGGCGAAGAGACGGGAAGAGGTGAGCACCGTTGAGGAAGTCAGGGCATTGAAGAGCGTGGACTTCCCGGCATTGGTGTAACCCACCAGCGCCACGGTGAGGAATTGACGGTCCCGCCGCCGCGTGCGATGCAAAGCCCGCTGCGATCTGACCTTTTCAATCGCCTCGCGCAGTGAGCGAATGCGGGTGCGAATGCGCCGGCGATCGTATTCCAACTGCTGCTCGCCGGGGCCGCGGGTGCCGATGCCGCCGCCCAACCGGGAGAGTTCAGTGCCGTGCCCCCCAAGCCGCGGCAACAGGTAGTTCAACTGGGCCAATTCGACTTGCAATTGGCCCTCACGGCTGCGAGCGCGCCCGGCAAAAATATCCAGAATCAGTTGAGTCCGGTCGATCACCCGCAGGTCCAGTTCGCGCTCCAGGTTGCGGAGTTGTGAAGGTGTGAGGTCGTGATCGAGGATGACCAGGTCGGCGGCGGCGGCGTGCGCGGAACTGCGGACTTCGTTCAGCTTGCCTTTCCCCAGCAGGGTTGCGGGGTCGGGCTGGGGAGACCGCTGAAGGAGAGAGCCCACGATGCGCGCCCCGGCGCCCTCCGCCAGTTCGCGCAGTTCCAGAAGCGAATCTTCCGCTTCCGGCCTGCCTGGAATCCGACTCGAATGATACGTAGGTTCCCAGCCTGCCAGAAACACTCTCTCGGATGTTTGTGCGCGGCGAATCCTCTTACCCCTCCGACGGCGCCGGTGCCGGAGCGGTTCCGGCGCGCGGCAACACCACGGTAGCCACGGCGTGCTTGAATACCAATTGTTCCTGGTTGTTGCTCTCCAGGATTAAGGAGTATTTATCAAAACTGCGGATGCGTCCAGTAAGTTTGACACCACTTAACAGATAAACGGTGACTACAAGTTTCTCCTTGCGTACAGTATTCAAGAAACCGTCTTGAATATTCTGCGGTGGCTTCTCCATTTTTTCTCTCTTTTCTGGCGCAGGTCCGCTCGTCCCTTGTGCTGGTCTCGAAACAAAACGTTGAACACCGGCTTCCGGCATACGATTCATCTCCTTGGTGCGGCCTGCTGTACTGATGCAAGAGCAGCTCGTGAGGTTCTCCGAGGGCTTAGCTGGTTTAACAAGCGCAATTTCAAATACGCCTCGGAAGGGCGGGGCTTTAGCCCAATACTGTTCACTTAAGTAAATATGCGGTATACTGCTCTCATTAAAATGAGAGGAGGACCGCACATGGCTCGTACGATCGCAGAAC
>CAWIUZ010000201.1:0-9060 GCA_963838915.1 uncultured Acidobacteriota bacterium | reverse complement strand
TCCCGTTCGGTACCGCCGGCTGCGAGCACCCGGAACGGGCAGGTCTGATAACCCTGCGCCGGGCCCAGGAACACGCGGCGCCCGGGAAGGTGACCACGGCCGGTGCCTCAGCCGATGACCCTGACGTTCCCCGCCGGGGTCCCAGTGACGCGCCGATGTGCCGGGCCCGGTCCGCCGCGATCGCGCAAATCGCCTCGTACTTGCTGGCGAAGTAGTTCCTGAAGGTCCGCAGGGATACGTCGGCCCGGGCGGTGATGTCCTCGATGGTGACGTTCTCCAGCCCGCGTTCCACAGCCAGCTGGAGTGCGGCCGAGCTCAGCGCGTGACGGGTCGCGAGCTTCTTACGTTCCCGCCTGCCGGGGAGCGGGCTGCCGTCGGTCACGGCACGTAGGGTAGCGCCACCTTGCCAAGAGGCAATATTGCCTTTAAGGCAATATTGTGTACTGTTGCTGGCATGACTTCCGGGCACCGCGAAACAAGCATGAGCATCGTCAAGGCCGCCAGCTACTTCCACCGCCCGTGCACCGCGATCGCTGCCCGGCTCGGCGCCGAGTTCTCGTTTGACACCCTTCTGGTTAACGGTGAACCCATGAAGGCCCAGACCGCGAAGGAGCCTCTTGGCCGAACGACCTCCTGGGTGAGAGTTACGGTCGGAGCGAGCGATACTGTCGACGTAGAAATCCCGAAAACAACTGCACAGATTCTTCGCCCGCAATAATCGGCGGGATCAGAAAGACAACTTCGGGTAACAATGATCGAAGGTCGCAATTGACACAGTAGTTCTGGCCTGCACGAACTTCCCGTCACAAGTTCGCTCTTCGTTGTCGGATTTCCAGTATCTCCACCTTGTGTTGGGCAGGTAGATTGATACGGAGGCCGCGGCGGAACTGCTCATGAGTTCGGGGCTCCAGTGCTTGGCCGGTCATGACCGAGCGAAGGAGGAACGAGCCGTCGGGGAAAGCCGGCAGTTGTACATTAACCGAGTCGAAGTGCGATTCGTTCTTAAACAGAACGAGGATTCCTTCGCCCCGGCGGCTGAGACGAGCGAAGCCGTCCCAACTCGCGAGATTCGGCTGGCGCCACTCGCCAAGCGGGAAGAATCCTTGCTGGATCGGCACGACGCGGCGAAATTCCTTAAACCATCGGATCTTCTCCGCAAGCCAAGTAACTTGCTGGGGAGTGAGCCTCCTCAAATCACCCAGAAACAGTGGCGCAGAACCAATCACGGTGGCGAAGTGCTCCTCGAGGGTCGCCGTAGAGGCGCGAAGATTGCCGATCAGCATGGTTTCAACCGGGATCGCCATGGCGCGATGATAAAGCAGTGTCCGCACCTGGCGAGGACCGGCCGAGCTCGTGGAAGTGTCATCCACATTGCTCATCCAGTCGAGGTCGCCGGCGTCCAAGAGTCCGTAATCGATGATGTGCTTCTGCCCCCAGAGTTCAAACGTCAGGTCCAGAAGAACCTCCGGGTGCTCGCGATAGACCTCGTCAGTCACAAACTGTATGCCCTCGTAAATGCCGCCCAGGGATTCGGCCCAGTTCCGATGGTAGTGCCCTTGGGCGTAGCAGCCCGGCGCCTCGCCATAGGCGTTAAAAACGGTGGTCAAGTCGATCTTTACGTATCTGAGGTTATGCCTGCTAATAAGTTCGTTAATGCGCTTTGCCGCCCAATCGCGGTAGCCGGAAGCGAGGCACATGACGCGATCGTCAGGTCCGGGAAAGGCCGCAGTTTTCTCATTTCCTTCCAGATCCCGGATGATCCACTCGGGATGTTCCCGAACGACGCGGCTCTCGGGACCCATCACCACCAGTGGTTCCCAGAGGCCCAATCGCATGCCCTTGCTTTCGAGTGTGGCGCGGATATCGTCGAACCCCTTGGGGAATTTCTTGGCGTTGATTTCGTTCTCGCCGTAGTTTTCGCTCCAACCGGTGTCGAGGGTGAAGACGTCGAAACCCAACTGGGACGCAGCGGGGATCGATTCGGTCACAATTGTGTCGTCATAGTCCTGAAAGAAGGGCTCCCAGGTATTGTAGAACCAGGGTGGCTGGTAGGACGTTCCCTTCTTCATCAAAACGTGTGAAGTGTAGGTTGGCATCACCCAATGAGGGTCCGCCATGCCATACCCCTCCACGAAGAAAGCCACCCCACTCTTCGCGCTGGTGAAAGTTTCACCGGGGTCGAGGCTGCGCTCGAAGGGAAACAGATCCGTGTCATACATTACCTGAATGCCATCGCCCCAATTGGTCATTTCGGTGCGCTTCATCCAACCTGGCGCCTCGTTCATCACAATAAAGCCCTCGCAGGTGCGAGGGTCCTTCGCCAGGATCGCCGCGTCTTCCGCGCGGCCGGTGAAGAAGATTTCGCGGGGATGAACCCCGTAATAGGCGAATATACTCTGCTCACTTGGCGGGGCCGCCTCCAGATTCAGCGCCTCAAACACGAGATGCGACAGTCGAATCACCTGACCCGTCCGATTGGTGATGCCGATCCATTTCCGAATTACCGGATGGCCGGAATAAACTGCATAGAAGGCCGAAACCTCGAGCGATTTCCTGGCGCTCTTGAGCTTCACCTCTAAGTGTTTTCCCTCGGGAGCGATGTCAGTCGTTTCTGCTGCCACCCAATCAAAATCCGCATGCGGCCCACGCGATGCGCCCGCTAGGAGGGCCCCATCGGCTTGAAATGAAAACTCAGCACCCCACGGCAAATCTGAGTCCACTCGCTTCAAGAAGTTTTTGCCAGTGGTCTTGTTCGTCCAACTCTCTGTGTACAAACCTACCTTAGGATCGAAATGAATCTCTCGTTCTACCAGGGCGTTGCCCACCGTCCAGCTCTTTCCCTCGGAGTTCGTGCGTACAAAGGCGATAGCGGATTCGTCTGTTGTGACCGCGTTGCCAGGCAAAGCAGACACATTGGCATTGCGCAACAAGAGAGTTGCGGTGAATGCTTGCATGAATTCACGTCGATTGAATTTGGTCACGGCAAATACCTTGTCCCCCCCTGGGTCCTGGGTTCCCTTTGCTGACCCCGGTCTCACGCCAATTTACACGCAATCGTCTGAAGGAACCAGCGCAACCTATAACTATTTCGGTGAAGGTTGCCCGGGCAGCGAGGCGTAGAGTAGCGGAAAAGTGCGCTCCAAGCAACTGCGGGCGCTCACCAAATTGCGGCCGCGTGTACCGCCGCACCCCTCACTCTGCTGAATGCCAACGCCACGAGAAACTTTTCCTTCAATCCCTAATGAAGCTCGCGGTCAACTGTTTTTGTACAAACTTCAAGATGCTATCATGAAGCCCTTCTTGCCTTATGGTGTGTAGTTTGCGAGAGGACTAGATGAAGCGACGGCATTCTCTGACGAGCATTGCAACTCTCGCGGCAGGCTCCTCAGGGGCCTTCGCTGCGTCATGACTACCTTGCTGCAAGGTGATTTGCGCAAAGATCCCGGGATTCTCCGCACTTCCGCCCAGCATAACAAGGTTATGATTGCTCTGCTAGGACAACTGATGCCCAGCGTGGGAGTCTATGCCTCCGTCCGGCGGGAAGGCACGATCCGGCGGGCGACTCAGTGCACATGGAGTAGAGATCTCATTTCCGCGCAAACGGGGAGGAGAAACCGCAGCGTCGGCGCCGTCTTAGCCCTTCCAGAGGAGAGCCTTGAGCCGCGGGAACACCTCTAAGGCGTTGTCGCGCATGATCTGTTCGCCGATACGCAATGCGTCGGGCTCAAGTAAATCTCCCCGGACGACTTTCTCGGCGAGCGTCTCGCCCAGGCACCGGCGCGTCATTTCTGTCGCCGAATAGATGCCCTCCGCGTGGTGCAAGTCGGAGCCCCACAGAATCCGGTCGGAGGGGATCAATTCCAGCCATTCACCGAACGCGCGCTTAGCCATGGTGTAGCTGAGGGTAGGCAGCCAGCAGGAGTCAAGCCAAACATTCTTGGCGCGACTTAATTCTTCGAACGCAATCACTCCCGTCTCGTCCACCCAGGGGAATCCTCCGTGCATAAGCACAAACTTGGTTTTCGGGTTCGCTTCGATTAGCTCGAGCAGGTGCATGGGGCTTGATCCCTGGAGGCGCGCATCACCGGTGTGAATCTGATAAGGCAAGTCATACCGGACTGCGAGTTCGACCAACCGCCACATGATGAAGTCCTGAAAGTCCTTGATTTCTTGTGGCTTCAGTTCAGACCTCTTCCGGCCGAAAGCCTTCACCGCTCGATTAGGGGGAACGTTCTCGAACTCAAGGGTTCGTTCGTAGGCGGTGTCATCGTCGGTCAAGCATACCGCACCGTGTTCCTTCGCCTCTCGGCAGAGCCCGTCGATGAGTGAGAGATAATCGTCGAGGGATTGGACGGAAAGGTTCCGATGGCGCGCGAATAGGTAGGGGTCGTCGTGCGGATCGGTGTACTCAGATGGATGGAACCCGTTCAACAGCGAACTCGTGTTAAGGTTCCGCGCCTGAAATCGATAAGCTGTGGGGTAGTCGAGCCGCGACCAATAGGGATCGATTATCATCAGTTCAATATTGGACCGCTCTGTGACGACGTGGTCAACCCAGCGCTTCTCTCGATAGTTCTGAAAGATCTGCTGGTCAAGCGCGCGGGCTTCAGGATCGGAAATGCGGTCAAAATCGAAGCCGTAAAGATCGCGGAAAGCGGGCAGCAGGTAGCGATAAAAGGTGGTGGCATGCGCGTTGTCAAAATCGTGCCGGGCTTGCATCCACCAACTGTCAAATGTGCCCCGGGGCTTCCACGGTGTCAGTCGATTCGTCCATGGGTAGTAACTTGTGTTCCAGAGGCCGTAGAGATTCATGCCCCGGCCGTGCTCCGTCTCCACGTACCCCCATAACGCGTCGAAGGGACGGAGGTGGTCGTGAACATCGATGGCGGTGATGGAATGAAGATGCTTGGCAATCCGGTCCTGAACGGCGGTCAGGATGTGGGTTTCGTCGGCCTGCCCGGTGGGTGCCGCCAGTCCGGCCAGACATCCAGCACCAGTTTTGAGAAAGCCACGGCGGGCAAGTCCTGTATTGTTCGACACTGAATCCTCCTCCCGGGGCTCAAAAGGAATTGAGCCGGGCATCCCTTCGGCTAGGCCAGGGGCAACTCGCGAGTCCCGGCCAACTGAACGTTCCAAGGGTAACACACTATAGCGCTTGAGGGAGTCGGCAGAACCTTGGAATCAAGTGGCGGGTAGCAGGGTGAGAAAAGCCTTAACGACGGAGGCTTGCGCTTGTTTGCTTGCCGCAGAACGTGACATTCTGGGATTCCCCGCGTCCGATTTTCCGGAGATTGTCCTGCTGCTCGCGGCTTAGCAAGTGGTCAGGTCCGTTGCGAACCGGTACCACGACTTTCACCCGAGAGTCTTTCAAGGTGGGTAAGTCCAAGTTGTCGGGTAGCCGCAACTCCCATCCTCCTAAACGGCATGAAGCTCAACTATCTGCCGAGTGGACGATATCCTGAACTCAACGTCCAGGTCCGACAGGTCCGGGCAAAGCTCAGGATCGCTTAGTGTCACCAGCTTGAAAGCGTTGTCTTCGAGTTCGGTATAGTCGCAGCGGGAATGCGACCTGGCATACCAACTGCCCGGGACGAGCTGTTGTCGGGGATGAACCTGGCTGAGGCCGACATACCGGGCCTTCAAGCTGCGGACCGGGTCAAGGGGATACTCAGTACAGCACCGACCAGAGGCTGACCACTGCTTACCTCGGCGCCGGCCACCCTGGAATGCCCAAAGAAAAGCTTGTAGCATCCAGGCCGCTGCTCAAATCGCCGGTTGAACTCACCGAGTTGCCGGGCGAAGGAATCACGCAGATTCAGGTCGTCGCCAATCATCTCAGCTTTCCGGGGACAAGGCGGGACACAATTCGCACACATGGGTGGGCAAGACAGGGATTTACCGGGGTTTCGAAAGGGTGCTACTGATCGAGGGAGTCAGCTACAACTTCTCCTGAATTTCCCACAACGACCCGTCCGTCACCCACTGAAAGGGTCCTGTCAGCCAGTTCCCAGACGAGGGGCGAGTGGCAGATGAGAATCACTCGGTGGAACCCGCCCAGGTCCATGGCTCGGCGCTGCATGCGCACGTACTCCTTGGCGATGCTGGCATCCGGAGATCCCATGGTTTCGTCTCGGAACAGAGTTTCATAGCGAATGCCTTCGCCCTGGCCCATGTTGTAGATCGCGATGCCCAGGTTCACGGCCTCGTTGACCAACACGAACTGTCCGCCCGAGAGTTCGTGCACCAACCAAGTGCGGTCCAGATTCTTTGGGTCGGCTCGAAGCAATTGCCAGGCTGGTTTACAGACTGCTGTCTTGTGACCACCTGAAATTCGGCTTCCGCCATTTTTTTGAGATTTCTTATCCCCGCTAAATCAGCAACTTCCGGCGACCGCCCAAGGCGGCGGATTTTGACCTTTTTGACCACGGCAAAAATGCGCCCAAAAGACTGGTGTCAGTCCGCCGGCATGTGCTGGCGTGCTCGTTGCATGCCCGTCAACTGGTCACCGGTTTCGGCCGGCCGGATTCCGGAATGGAAGGGCGTTCGAACGTTTCACAGGCCGAATCCGTGGAATTAGCCACACATCCTACCTTCCCAGTGCGTTATCCAGGAGGAATCAGCAGGCGAACGTGAGCGCAAGATCTACGTTTGTCGACCATAGCCGTCAAAGTGACAGACAATTGGCAGACGTTAGGGGGTTGATCGGATCTATCCGCGCTCCGCCTCTGACTTCCGATCATCAGCAAGTGCGCTTCTTGCGGCAAGAGGGCGCAGGCTTGTGGGTCGTGCGGATAAGGGGATGGTCGAGGGAGGAAGAGGCGCGGGTGTGCGTCTGCGAACCAGTTACTTGGGACCCAAGTGCGCGAGAAACGACATTCCTCAAACCTTCCATCGCAAACCCCAATCCGTCGATAACCGGCCCGCCGTAGGGGGGCGGCTTGCCGTCCCCGCGTTTCTGCTGGTCCTGACGAGGGTAGGGCAAGCCCTACCCCTACACCGCCCGGGTCCAGCCGCGTGCGGCATAGAGGCGCGAGGCCATGGGCCCTACCGCCCTCGATCTCCCTTATCGACGGATTGGGGCGCAAACACTTCCCCCTTGACACGGACCAGGGTCAGTGATACGGTGCCCTCATCGTAGCAAGTCAGGATATACCTTACACGCCAATCTCAGGTTTCTCGAGCGGTCGACTCGGGGGACCTATCACCTCCACTCGAAGAGAGTTCAAAGGAGGACCCTCATGACAAAGATACCAAAAGTGCAAATTTCGCGAATATGCCTGCGCAAGGCGCCCGTCGCGCTCGCCGCTTTGGTGGCGCTTGGACTTGGGCTGGTTGCCATCCCCTCGGCCAAGGCGCAGACCTTAACAGTGCTTCACAGTTTTACTGGGAATGGCGATGGAATACAGCCGATGGCGCCGCTGATCATGGACGAGGCGGGGAATCTGTACGGCACCACGTATTACGGCGGCAATATTGGCTTTGGAGCCGTCTTCAAGGTCGATACCTCCGGCAGCGAAGGCCTGCTGTACAGCTTCGCGGGCCCGCTCTCCGATGGCGCGAATCCCTCTGGAGGTGTGGCCAGGGACAAAGCGGGGAACCTGTACGGCACCACCCCCTTCGGCGGCGAATTCACCTACGGAACCATCTTTAAACTTGATACCTCAGGCAACGAGACAGTGCTACTCAACTTCTACTTCTACGGATCATCCGGCAATGGCTTGTATGTCAACGGAGGTCTGATCATCGACAAAGCGGGGAACCTGTACGGCACTACTCGCGCCGGCGATGGTCCTAGCGGGGGCGGCGTGTTTGAATTCGATACCTCCGGCACCCTGTACCAGTTCAATTTCGGAAGCGTGAATGTGGGCGTCCTCTTAGCCGGCGTGATCATGGACAAGGCGGGGAACCTCTACGGCACTGGTACCTTCGGAGGCGATTTCGGGGGGGGGAGCGTGTTTAAACTCGACACCTCCCGCAACGCGACGGTGCTGTACAGCCTCCCGGATGGGTCGGGTCCCATGTACGCCGGTGTGTTCATGGACAGGGCGGGGAACCTCTACGGCACTACTACCCAGGGAGGCGCTTTCGGGCGGGGGACCGTGTTCAAGCTCGACCCCTTTGGCAAGGCGACGGTGCTGCACAGCTTCGCAGGCCCTCCCGGCGATGGGGCGTTCCCGTGGGCCGCTCCGATCGTGGACGAGCGGGGTAATCTATACGGCACGACATATGCCGGAGGAACCGGCACGTGCAACTTCGACGGACCCGGCTGCGGAACCGTGTACGAGATCGATCGCTACGGGAACGAGACGGTGCTGCACAGCTTCGCGGGCTCGCCCGACGACGGCGCGGCTCCGGTCGCCGGCCTGGTGATGGACAAGGCGGACAACCTTTACGGGACCACCGAAGCGGGGGGCGCGGATGACTGGGGAACCGTCTTCAAGCTCAGTCCCCCAACGCCCCAGCAGGCAACCCAGACGATTATCGACGCCGTGAACGCGCTCTATTCCCAGGGAGTGCTCAGCAGTGGAGAGGACAACGCGCTGGTGCTGAGGTTGCAGAAGGCAATATCCCTGATGAACGCGGGAAGGGACGACGGTGCAGCTCAGAGCCTTCGTGCGTTTATCCGTGAGGTGCTCGATTCACTACGCAGGGGGGTATTATCCCCATCCCAAGCCGAACCCCTCATGAGGGCTGCTGAAGCTGTGATCGCACAGCTATCGTAGGCGACGCACAAAGCGTTAATGCCGATCTTCTGGTTGGCGCCCTTGCGTCTCCAAACGTGGCAGTATCCCTCGGGGGCGGCGCAGGTTGCCATCTTCGTGATGAGGTGTGCAGGGATGTGGCGCGGGCGGGCTCCGAGGTGGTGAAGAACAAAGGTGCATCCTTCAGCCCCGCCCCTACTGCTAGCACCTGCTGACAAAAGTCCGCGTCATATTGCGGATTCCTAGGAAGGGCGGGGCTTTAGCCCAATACTGTTCACTTTATTATTCTGATGCATCTTTCGATCTCAATCCGGTCCTTACTTAGCCTCCGGCGCCGGCGCACGGGAAATTTGCTTTG
>CAWIUZ010000200.1:0-4491 GCA_963838915.1 uncultured Acidobacteriota bacterium | reverse complement strand
CACCTCGTTTCTTCTTTTGCCTGAACCGCTTTTTGCCGGACAAGAAAGGCGTTGGCCACCCGGGCCGAATCAAAAAGCTGCCGCTTTCAGGCAGCCACGTACCCCGGGATCTTGTGGAAGGTCGAGTTTGAGACCTCACGGGTTTCAACACGCGGAGTACCCTCAACGACCTTTGCCAGGGCCTTCAGGACTTTTCGAAACGTTCCGCGACCGTAGGCTTCTGCATCCTCTTTCTGATCCCAGAAGCTGAGGCCAATCGCTTCCAGTCCACCTGAGGCAACCAAAACAATCTTGTCCTGGAAGCCTTTCAGCCTGCGTATCATCGGAATGACTTCGTGCTCCATGATGCGCGTGAATTCCTCGACACAATTGGGCTTCAGATGTAAGGAAAGACTTCGAGCAACCATGAGGACCTCCTTAGATTCGGTCTAAGAGGTGGGATTGCAGATTACCTGACTTAGTTCAAGTGACCTGGAAGGTGAGCGTGGATGGGCTTATCTCCTTAACCAGAATAAGTTAATTAACTTACGTTGTCAAGTTAAATCTGCGCATCTTCGAAATACTTTATCATCATAAGTTAAGACAACAGCAACATGATCGATTTTGCCTTGATACTCAGGCAGCGCCTCAGATCACCCCCACGAACGATCCCCGCGTTGTCTCCTGGGAACCAAACAAGATGGCGGCGCCGCTTCAGACGGCGAACAGTTGGCGGCAGGCCTGTGTTGTTACGCCTCGGTTATCAGGACGGGCACGGCCTCATTGGCGGGACCAAAACTCAGGTGGACGAACTGCTCGCCGATCAATGGAGCTTCGTGCTGTGGCAATTCGGCGTGCCGGAATTCCAGCCGAAGCCGTAAGCCCGGCGGCTACGCTCCACCGCCGCCAGCCCTTCAGTAGCCCTCTTCGGTGGTCCCGAGAGAGCTGGCGTGATCTCAGTAGAACTACCGCGGCCGGCTCGATTCGTCGCAAGTTGCCGCTGGCAGACCAGTTGTGATCTACGCTCAAGATTCCGCCAGTGAAGTCGGCTTCCCGCTCCGTGACTACCTCTCAACTCAACAGCAGAGCACAGTCTGACAGCCTGAGACAGTTAAACGGAACGGGGTTTGCGGCACGGCCGGAAATGATTATGATAGTCAATATCGCGAGGACTGTCCCACGTGTAGGGGGATGACGAATGGCTGCGGGAGATCCTCAACGAGTATGGTTTCCGGAGATGCTCGCAAGACTTCGCTGCGGGTGGAACTCCCAGATGTCATTCCCGGCATTAATCGAATTGCGCGATGGGCTGGACGTGATACTGCAGCAAATCCGGCCCGAGCGGCATATTGTGTCGCCTGTCTTGCGCTGCCCCGAGTGTGGGGCAATCGGACCTTCGGCTGAACCTCACGTAAGCGTTCGGGCGCTCATCCTCGCGCTCGGCAGGTTCGGTATCACTTCGCAAAAGGAAACAAAGAGAATCGAGAGAGACTGGGCGAGGTACAGGGTTCAGAATCAGCTTGATCTTTACGGGCAAGCTTCCGCCACGGTCGCCGAAAGTCATTCGGAACTGTCTAAAATGGTCGGATGTGCCCAAACCAGCTCTACGCCGCGCCAAGGATACTGAGCCCGTTTCTGGAAAAAGCGATCCTTCGAATCCGTCGATTGGTTTCAGACGGGCACCAGTACCTAAAGTCGCCCCGTGAGTGCCGATACCTATGCTCCACTGATGCACGGCCGACCGTCCCGAACTGGGTTCGCGTCCACGAACCGGGCTTCGGGGAAGTCACGGATACCTTCTCTGCGAGCAGAGCGGTCCAGGACGGTTGCGCGAGTGCCGTTCGGCATATTGGCGCCCGTATTGCGACCGGAAGACCGGGCTTCAATGGCTTTCGTCCCTGGAGGCTACTTCTTTTTGGGAGGCACGACGGCATCTTTGAATGCCTTCGCCAGGCGGAATTTCACCACCGTCTTGGCCGGAATCTGGATGGCCTCGCCGGTTTGGAGATTGCGGTCTATGCGGCCCTTGGGCGCTGGAGGCCGCAGTCATCTACGACTGGGTACTGACTCCGTCAGCACCCGAATTCCCTCTGTAAGACCTATCCACATCGCCGCAGCTCTGCTACGTTGAGCCGGTATCATGATGTCCCTATTGTGTCCTCGTTGCGGGTCGTCGCGGGTCAACAAATCGCCGAGCGGCCAACACCTCATGTGTCTCGACTGCCAGCGGGTCATCGTTCAGGTCCGGGTCAAGAAGCCTCGTGGGCGGAGGATCCAAAGCAGGCCTCTTCCTCCACCTCCAGCTCCTTGTCCCGAACCAGCAAATTGAAGAACCTCAGGCGGGAACAGAAGAAGTGGGACCACGGTCGGGGTAGTCCCTCCCGTGGCACATGCGTTGGTCGGTTTTCTGGCTCGGGCCGGAAACGCCCCCTATCTGCCATCACTGCCCCGGTGCACGGTACGGGACGCTCTTCTTCACGGCCTCGTCCACTTCGCCGGGCGTGAGGAGCACCGTGGTCGTGGTGGTGACCGCGCCGCTGGCATTGATGGCCAGCGAGGCCGCCGCCGCGCTTACGTTGTCCGGCAGGTTGACGAGCACAATGGCGTCATGCTTCCCAAAGGCGAAATAGAATGCATCCACTTTCCCGCCTGCCGACTTGATTGCCTTCGCCGCTGCGTCGCGGCGTTTGGTGCCACCCTCCGAGAGCAACCCCTTCACGCCTTCAGCCGTGTACGTCGCCTGAATCAGATACATTGGCATGGTCTCTCCCCCCTTGCTGGTTTTGGATAAGTTGTGTGCCTTTACCCAGGGCTAGACCATAGCACAGCCGGCGGGGCAACTCAATTGTGACCACTCTTGTTTGGCAAGCGGTCGGTGGTCCTGTGAGTGTCAGCTTGCAGCGTGGGACACGCTTTCGGGTGCCTCGGGACTTGGTTAGGGCGGACAGGCGTGTGCCGATCTCGTGGCGATGCCGAGCGGAGCCTGTCGAGCCCGCACATTTGTTCAACGTTCCGGCTCCCCACTGGTGTATCCTCCTCGCTGCCATGAAACCCAAACCTCTTCTTGCGCTCTGCCTCCTGGTCGCGGCGCTGGCAAGCCCCAGCCTGCTTCCCGCCCAGGCGCTCTCCGAGAGCGAAATCCTCGGCCAGGCCGAGGCGCGAATCCAAAAATACCGCACGGGCGACGCGGACCTGCGGCTGGTGAGGGCGAACGGGAAACCCCTGAGAAAGGGAGCGCTCGTGCGCATCGAGCAGACCCGCCACAGCTTTCTCTTCGGGGCGAATGTCTTCATGCTGAACCGCTGCAAGACGCCCGCCGACAACGCTGCCTACGAGAAGGAATTCTCCGCCCTGCTCAACTACGCCACGCTGCCCTTTTACTGGTGGGAATACGAACCCCAGCCGGGCCACCCGAACTACGCGGACACCGAGCGCCTGGCCGCCTGGTGCGCTGCTCACGATATCGTTATGAAAGGCCATCCGCTGGCCTGGAACGAAGGCCAGCCATCCTGGATGCCCGCCGACCTCGCGGAGGCCATGCGCCTACAAATGCAGCGCATCGCTGACATCGTGGGGCGATTCAAGGGCGAAATCGGCATCTGGGACGTCGTGAACGAAGCCACGGATTTCGACCGCGACTCGACTCGTAAAGGTGGGCCCACGCTGACCGCTGCCATTCGGCAGATGGGTGTGCGGGACTACCTGCGCACCGCCTTCGCCCAGGCAGGGCAGGCCAATCCGGAAGCCACGCTTGTGATTAACGATTACGTCACCGGCGAAGATTACCTGCAAAAAGTCATTGCCCATCTGGAGGTTGATTCCGGACCGCCGCTTTTCGATGTCATCGGCATCCAGTGCCACCAGCATCGCAAGGCTTGGTCGGCTGAGGAAACCTGGCAGATTTGCGAGCGCTTCGCCACGACCGGCAAGCCGCTGCACTTCACTGAGGCCGCGATTCTCTCCGGCCAGCAGGGGTGGGAACTAAGGAAGGAGAACCCGCAGCTCGACTGGGCCAGCACCGCCGAGGGGGAGCGGCGGCAGGAGAAGGAGGTGGTCCAGTTCTATACCGTTCTCTTCAGCCACCCCGCCGTGCAGGCCATCACCTGGTGGGACCTGTCCGACCAGGGCGCATGGCAGGGCGCCCCGGCGGGACTGCTCCGCGCCGACATGACCCCCAAGCCCGCCTACGAAGCGCTCATGAGGCTGGTCAAGGGCAGGTGGTGGACGCGCACCGAGGTGCGCGTGTCACGCCAGGGCCGCGCGCAGTTCCACGGCTTCTACGGCGAATACAAGGTGACTGCGGAGGAACACGGGCACGAAATCGTCGGGACCTTCGCCTTCGACGTCAAGACTCCACAGCCCGTGGAAGTCAGGCTGGAGTGACACTGCTCCAGAAACCCTCGCGGCGAGTCCCAACCGAATGGTTCGGTGCCGAGGCCGGATTGCCGCATCGGGGTCCGAACTGACCCGGATCTCTCTGTCCAGCAAATCCCATGATTGCGGACAGGTGGT
>CAWIUZ010000199.1:0-3375 GCA_963838915.1 uncultured Acidobacteriota bacterium | reverse complement strand
TTCGTACCGCAACGCCACCATCGGATCGACGGCCGACGCCTTCCGCGCCGGAAGCCAGCAAGCGAGCAGGCCGGCCGTTGCGATCACGGCCGCGACGCCGGTTAGTGTTAGAGGATCGCGCGCCGACACGCCCCAAATCTGACTGGCAAGAAGCCTGGTCAATGCAAGGCTGGCAAGTTCGCCGAGCAGGATTCCCAGGCCAACCAACTTCAGTCCCCGGGAAAGCACCATGCGAAGCACCGTGCTGCGTTTGGCGCCCATCGCCATGCGAATGCCGATTTCGTGCGTTTGGAGCGATACCGAGTATGCCATTACACTGAAGACGCCGATAACCACCAGCAGCAGGCCGATGCCCGCGAATGCCCCAAGCACCAGAAGCCCAAACCTGGGCTGCGCATAGGCGTAGTCCCTCAGGAAGCCTTCGATCGACCCGCCCCCCGTCGGCGCGATATCAGGATCGACTGCCCAGACTGCGCGACTAACGCTCTTTGCCACCGCGAGTGGATCGCCATCAGTCCTCACCAGGAGGCCGCGGGCGCCAAAGCTGGCGATTGAGTAGGGCAGGAAGGCCTCCGGCGCTACGGAGCGCTGCAGGCCTTGGTTCTTGAAGTCCGCCACCACGCCAATAATCTCAAAATAAGCCTCGTGCGGCGCGTCGGGAGAATTGTCAAAGGCCAAGAATCGGATTCGCTTTCCGATGGGGTCATCGTTGCCAAAGAAACGGCGCGCCAGAGTCTGATTAATCACTACAACCTGCCGTGCCGAAGCGATATCGACATGCGAAAGCAGCCTGCCCTTGAGCAATGGGACGCCTACAGTCCGGAACCAGCCTTCGCTGCACGTCTCGACGATAGACTGCCAGCGCTCGGTATGCGTTCTTCCCGGCACCTCAACCTCGCTTTGAGGCCCGAAGAAGGGCGGCAAAGTTCCATTCTCCGCGACGGCCACCACGCCCGGCAGGGTTGCAATGCGCGGCAGAACTTGCTGGAAGAAGATCGTATTCTGCTGGGTGGTTCTGTAGTGGCCCTCGGGGAAAAACAGTTGCGTCGCGAAAATGCGCTGCGGAGCGAACCCCATGTTCACGTGCTCAATCGCAAAAAAGGTCCGCATCATCAGTCCGGCCCCCGCCAGCAGAACGATGGAAAGGGCCACTTCCGCCACCACCAGGCCCGCGCGCAAGCCGCCATGCCGGAAACTCGTGATCACGCCTCGACCTGTCTCCTGGAGGCGCGTGTGCAGTTCGCCCCGCACCGTATGCAGCGCGGGCGCAAGTCCGCAGAGCAGGGTGGTGGCCAGCGTTACGAATATAGTGAACAGCAGGACCGCCGAATTCAGAGTGATCTCTGATTCGCTGGGCAGAATCTGAGGAGGCATCGCCGCCAGTACCGCTTTCAATCCACTAAAGGCGAAGAGATACCCGACCAGGCCTCCCAGCGCCGCCAGCAGTAGGCTTTCCACCAGGAGTTGCCGGACGAGGCGCCGGCGGCTGGCGCCAATAGAGGCGCGAATGGCAATCTCTCTTTCGCGGGACGTGGCTCGCGACAGCAGCAGGTTGGCGACATTGCTGGAGGCGATGAGCAGCAGCATGCCGACGGCGGCGAGAAGAGTATAGAGCGTCGCCTTGAAGTCGCCCACCACGTCGCTCGCGAGACCCACCGTCTGCACGCTGAAATGCTTGGGATAATCTCTCGGGTACACCTTGGCAAGACCCTGGGCGATGACGTTCAGGTCAGCCGCGGCCGCTGCCAGGGTCACACCAGGCTTTCTCCGCTCCTCCGGAACCAGGTACAGTGGCCGCCCGGCGTGCACTTCGCCGCCCGTGGCGGTCGCCGCGTCGCGTCCGGCTCTCAAGGGCAGCCACACGTCCGCGCCGAAGAACTGGAAACGCGGAGGCATGATTCCCACCAGGACTCGCGAAACGCCGTTCAGGGTGAAAGTGGTTCCCACGATCTTCCGGTCGCCGTGGAAATGCTCCTGCCACATTCGGTAATTCATGAGGAACACGGGAGGCGCGCCAGGCTCACCGTCATCGGGTGTGATCCAACGCCCCAGAACCGGCTCGACGCCGAGGAAGCAAAAAGTGTTGGTGGTGACGTACACTCCGTTCAGCTCTTGTGAACCGCTCGTGGAACTGTAGAGCACCTCGGCGTGCGCGGTGCCGGCCATGTCCGAGAACACGTGGTTCTGTTCCCGGTAATCGAGGAACTCAGGAAGGGAGAGACCGAGGCGACCGTAATCTCCTGCCACGTCCATATCGTGGACGCGGAAAATGCTGATGCCGTCGGCGTCTTTGTAGGGGAAGGGGTGGAGCAGGGCGTTATCGAGCACACTGAAGATCGCGGTGTTCGCGCCAATGCCCAGCGCCAGCGTCAGCACCGCCACGACGGCAAAGCCGGGATTCTTCACCAGCATGCGCAGGCCGTATCGAACGTCCTGAAGAACCGTTCCCATGCTTCACCTCATGAGCAGTGAAAAGTGACGAGTGACAAGCACGTGACCGCATCTGTCGTCAATCGCTCTCCCATTTGACGTACGACGTCGTAGGACGGTTTGGCGGTGCGGCCTCGAAAGGCCCATATTGAATTCTGTGATAGGTCGTTCGCCCCGAGCCCATCAACGGAAAGCACGCACGAAAATCGCCAATTTATCCAAAATCCAGGCCGTTTGTTGTCAATAGGTTAGCAAAAGTGGCGGAAAAAGGCACGTTCTCCGTTGTCCGCTTTTGGGAAAAGGCGTCCCGAGTTCGGACACCCTTACCCCCAAACCGGCGGAGACGCCTGGAGTATAATGGGGGAAGCGGTTGGGTTGGGCTATTGCAAAAGAGTCAACTGTCTCGATAGGGGGGTGCCATGAAGCAGGGGGGAGGCTCGAGACTGACGGTGTGGATTGCGGCTGCTACCGTCACCCTGGTTCTAGGACAGAGTACGGTGCTGCGTTGCCCGGGCACGCCGGGTTTGGGGTTTGCGCAGCAACCGGCGGGCGCTAACGATGTAGCCTCTCCGTCAGCGGCGCACCCCGCCAATTCCGAACTGGCCGCAATCTTGGTTGATTACCCCGCCCAGGGATCGATCTTCCCTCCCGAGATCACGCCGCCCACCTTTCAGTGGCGCGACGCCTCGAACGCTGCCGTCTGGAGGCTCGACGTAACTTTCACGGACGGCTCGGCGCCGGTTCAGGCCAAGTCGGCGGGGGAACGGCTGCGCATCGGCGAAATCGATCCGCGCTGTATTTCCGAAAACAATCAGTTACCCAAGCTGACGCCGGCCGAAGCCGCGGCGCGAACCTGGATTCCGGATGCGCCCACTTGGAGTGCCATCAAGCAGCACTCGACCGAGCACGCCGCCACGATCACGATCACAGGCTTCGCGGACGGCC
>CAWIUZ010000198.1:0-8054 GCA_963838915.1 uncultured Acidobacteriota bacterium | reverse complement strand
GAGGAAGGGCGCCCCGGATAACCTCTTCTGCGCAGGCCGGAAGGCTGCGCCTTCCGGCCTGCGCAGAGGGGGGGAAAGAACTGGCAGCAGCCGGAAAGCCGGAGAAGGTGTGAAAAAATCAGCCGCCTGTCATCCTGAGCGCAGCGAAGGATCCCCGCAGTTTCGCGTGTTTCAACAACTTGCGAACAACTGCAGAGATCCTTCGCTGCGCTCAGGATGACACATTCCGAATTTCTTCACACCTTCGGAGGCTTTCCGCAAGCCAGGGCGGCAAAGCCGCTTATCGCGCCGCTATTTTGGACACCCTGGGGGCAAGCCCTACCCCTACACGTTTTCAAAGCCGGAGGGACGAAATGGGGAAATGCATGAACCGTGGGGAAGGTGAAAACTGCACGCGATGGCGAGAACCGGACAGGGCGGCCTCAAGGGCCGCCCCTACAATCTTAATGCAGCGGGTACTTCCCGCAGTCGCGCACCGTTTCGTACGTCGCCAGCACGTTGGCGACGGGCACGCGGGCCTGAACGTTGTGAATGGTATTGAAAACGAAGCCCCCTCCGGGGCCAAAGGCTTTCAAACGGTCGCAAACTTCCTTTCGAACCTCGTCGGAAGTGCCGAAGGGCAAGGTGCGCTGGGTGTCGACGCCGCCACCCCAGAAGGTGACGCGCGCCCCGAACTCCTGCTTCAGTTCGCAAGCATCCATACCCGCTGCAGAACATTGCACCGGATTGAGGATGTCGAATCCGGCATCGACGAAGTCCGGGAGCAACGCCCTGACCGACCCGCAGGAGTGAATGAAGGACTTCCAAGTGGTGTGCTGGTGAATCCAATTATTGACCTGGATATGGAAAGGCTTGAACAGGTCACGGTAGGCCTTGGGCGAAATGAAGGGGCCGTGCTGGGAACCGAAATCTGTCCCCGTGACGAAGACCGCCGTAACTTTGTTGCCGACAATCTGGCGAATCCTCTCCAGGTTCGCAAGACCGATCTCACACTGGCGTTCGAAGATCTTGTACACATAATCCCGACGCATCGCGGTGCTCACGTACCACTCTTCGACGTCGCGGACTCCCTTCGGGTGCTTCATCCAGGGACCGGGAACCAGGGCGATATCTCCGAAAGCCGTGCCGCCGAAGTTCCCCAGGATGGCCTTATCCGTTTCGGTGTAAATCCGCTCGGCTTCGTCCTTGAGGTATTCCAGATCAGCGTCGGAGATTGGGCCGAATTCTTCGAGGTTATCTTCCACATTCAGGTTTGCATCGTCGATGGGAGCCTGCCGGGGTACGCTGTCGAAGTAGAACCCGCCCTTGGGCAACCGCCCGCTCGGCGGAACGGACTTGTCGCCTTCCGGGTACATCAGGATATCGCCATTCGAGTCGGGCTCGATGTTGAAACCCTCGGGAACCAGGACCGGGGTGCCGCCAAAAGTTGTCCACGGTCTCCAGCCTTCGTTCCTGAATCCAAACATGTTGGCAGGCTTGCCCAGGCCAACCACGTCCACTCCCAACGCCTCTCGCAGGTCCGCGCCGATCTCACCGAGCATCTGGTAAGGCTCAACAACCTTGACCGGCGTTCCCGGCTTGTCCAACCCTAAGGCCTGGCGCAGAGCATAGACCGTGTCCACTTGCATCCCAGTCACAGCGCTGCCGCCCAAGTCGAGCGGGACGCGGTCGGCTTCCTTGTGCTGAAGAGCTAGGCTTACTCGTTCTCGCGAAGTCATGATAGTCCACCCCCATCTTCCGCTGTATCTGAAGCTCACGCAGCCTCAGATTGCAGCAGTTTGCCCCAGGTTTCCTCGGGCCAGCCTGCTGGCCACTCGTAGCGCCGACCTTCAGGTCGGCATCCCGAGTGCTGACCCTTCGCTTCGCTCAGGGCAGGCTCTAAAGGTCAGCGCTACGCTCGATCAACCAGACGCCAGCAAACGTCCGCACTCAGAAGCCATGTATCAGGCGTTTGCCGGCGCCAGCTTACGTGCCAACTCGACCGCACCGGGAGCGTCTTTGCCATAACCGTCGGCCCCGATCGAATGCGCCCAAGCATCGGTAAGTGGAGCTCCACCCACCAGGATTTTCACCTGATCCCGCAGTCCGGCCGCCGTCAATGCTTCAATAACCGCCTTCATGTTCACCATCGTCGTGGTGAGCAGGGCCGACATGCACACGAAATTGGCCCCATGTTGCTTCACGGCCTCGACAATCTTGTCCGGCGGAACGTCCACTCCCAGGTCTACGATCCGGAACCCGGCGCTTTCCAGCATCATCGCGACAATGTTCTTGCCGATGTCATGCAAGTCGCCTTTTACCGTCCCAATGACAACGGTGCCCGCGGGCTTCATAGCTTCCTCGCCCTGGAGCAGCGGCCGGAGGATGTCCGTAGCGCCTCTGGCCGCCCGCGCGGCAATCAGCACTTCGGGGATGAAGAATTCACAGTCCCTCATCCGGCGACCAACTTCGTCCATGGCTGGAATGATTGCGGCGGGGAAAAATTCATGGGGCTTGATGCCTTCGTTCAGCCCTCGCTCTGTCAGTTCCTTGGCGAGGGGAGCCTTTCCGTCAATGATCGCTTGCTGCAGCTCCGCAAAAATGCTCATTTCCATCTCCTTAGTTTGTCGATGTCCGTTCTATAGTTCTTTTTCCGAACTCGTAGCGCTGGTGCCTGGTTCGTTTAGTGAGCGCAACATTGAATGAGCTTCGGAAGGGCTGGGCTTTAGCTCCGCCGCCTCGAAGCGTAAAGTTGTATGGGCCTTCAGGCCCTGAAACGCCGTCGCTTCAGGGGCTAAAGCCCCCCAGATATGTCCCAACCTCAGCAGCGGGGTAAAGCCCCGCCCTTCCACTTCCGACAAATAACTTCGCTTGCTAATTCGGCCAAGGGCTGGCCCTTACGCCGGTGCTTGCCGACCGGCTTCCGCGGCCTCCGGGCTACTCGGTGGAAAAGCCAGTTCCTCCACAAAAACATCCTGAAAACACGGATCGGCGTTGAGCGCCACGTGCTCGATGCGGCGACGCAGGCCGCCGTAGGAGCCGCCCTCGGAATCGCGGCTAAAGAGGGCAAGCTTCGCCCCCAGAAGCGCTGTGTTCCCCGCCGCTTCGACCCGCTCGGGCGGAAAATCAATCAGGCCGATGTGCTGCGCGCTCGAGCGATCGATGTAATTGCCGAAAGCTCCAGCCAGATAGAGGCGGCTAAGCTCCTTTGCGCCCCTCCTCTGCATCAGCAGCTTTATGCCTGCAGCGACCGCCCCTTTGGCGAGTTGAAGCTCGCGAATATCATTCTGCGTAAGGGCGACAGGCTCGGCCAGCATCCAACTGGTTTGGCCGTTCGCAAAGCGCCCGGAAGGTCCGATTACTTCAAGCTCCAGACCCGCTGCCACCGCATCCACCAATCCGCTGCCACACAAGCCGCGGGGCGCACCGTCGCCGATAACGCGGCAATGCAACTTTCTACTCCCCGCCTCCCTGCGGAGGGGATCAAGGGGTGGTGAGAGCGTCACTTGCGAGATGGCCCCTGTCGCGGCGCGCATGCCCATAGAAATCTTTGCACCTTCAAACGCCGGACCCGCGGCCGTAGACGCGCAGAGCAATCCCTCCTTGTTCCCAATCACGATCTCGCCATTGGTTCCCAGATCGACGAGCCCCACCAGGTCCTCGTGCTCAGCGAGCTTTGTGGCCAGAATGCCGGCCAGCACATCGCTTCCCACAAACCCGCCGAGGCAGGGCAGAAAACGCACTTCGGGGTCACCTCGAAGCTTCCATCCCAGCTTGCTCGAGCGAAATCTCTTCAACCCGCCTTCCGCGGGCTCAAAAGGATAATGCGAGAGCGGATCGGCGTCGATGCCGCAAAAGAAGTGGTGCATGACGGTGTTTCCCACCACCACGATGTCGACGATTTCCGAGGCGAGCCTTCCCGCCGAAAACAGCAGTTGCTCAATCAGCGCGCCAATCTGCCGGCGAATCAAACCCTCGAGTTGACGTTGTCCTCCTTCCAACACTGCGAAGTGCAGCCGGCTCATCACGTCGCCGCCGTAACGCGCCTGGGAATTCAGCGCCGTGCTTACCGCCAACACCCTACCGCTTTCGAGGTCGAGCAATTGGGCGACCAGAGTCGTGGTGCCCAAATCTACCGCCACCCCCAGCCCTTGGCGAGGCTCGAAGGTGAATGGTGTGTCATCGACCAGTATGGCGGCGTCCCATTGCCGCAGCTCAATTTCCAGATCGCCTTCGACGGCACACTGGCAGGCGAGACGCCAGCCCTCCGCGATTTCCCCGGGCGAAAGCCGCTCCTGTTGCGCCCGGTTAACTTCCGCGTGCCCTTTGAGAACCCGGATGCGGCAGCCCCGGCACCTGCCTTGGCCGCCACAGGGGAACTCGACCCCTTGCTCGAACAACAGGTCGCGCAGAGAGGTTCCGGCCCCCGCGCTCAGCTCGACCCGCGTGGGCCAAAGAATAATCCGATGGGATGGGCTTGCAGTCAAGCGGTTTCTCTCTATAGTCCAGAAGTCGAGAGTCGAAGGTCGAGGAGTTAAGAGCTTCTCGACTCTTGACTTCTCGACTTCTCGACTGGCGTGTGCTCCCGCGCGTAGCGTACCATGGCCAGCAGGTTGGCGGGGGGAGTCCCCCGCGGCACTTCACAGCCCGGCCCAACAATGAATCGGTCTCCAGCCTGCCGGTGACAATTCCCTACCGCCTCGTAAACGGATTCGGGCGTTCCCTCTTTCAGACCTCGCACGGGGTCGAGGTTGCCCAGGAGGACCTGCTGTGGTCCCATTTTTTCCCGTCCCTCGGACATCGGCGAAAGCCAATCCAAGTCAACCATGGAACATCGCAGCCGGCCCATCCCCTCGAGGATCTTCCGCGTGTTGCCGCAGATGTGCAGCCGGGTCTTAATCCCCTCCGCATGCAGCGCGCCCACCAGCTTCTGTTCGTAAGGCCAAACAAACTCGTTGTAAAACTTCGGGCCCACCAGGGATGCCGCGGCGTCGCCGACGCCTATGAGATCCGCTCCCATCTTCACTTGATATCTCGCGAAACCCAATTCCAACTCGACAATAAACTCGAACAGATCGCGCACGAAGGCAGGGTCATCGAAGAAATCCAGCATCAAAGTGTTAATGCCGCGCAGATCAGCGCCTTCCGCGCAGGGGCCCTCGATCCAACCCTCGACCACTTTGTCGTTCCCGATTCGCTCCTTCAACAGCTTCACGGCCAGCGCCCGATTGAGCATCCTCTGGCTCCGATCGGGATCAGGCACGGTGAGCCGCGCCAGTGTTGCCTTATCTTTCAGTAGGGCGTTTTCTTCGTCAACAGCGGGAGGCTGGTCAGGGAAGAACTTCAGCGCGGCGCCCAGAGCCGAAGCCTCACACCCGGGATCAGAAATCACGCTGACATAGTCAAAATCGAATCGCTCCGCCACCGTGACCTGGGCCTCGGCCAGGACGCGATAGTCCGTGGCATAGTCGTAGTACTTCGCGCCAATCTGGTCGGCTGCGAACATCATGGTAATAGGCATGGCAGGAAGAGAATCCACCGGCCGGCCTTCCAGCATGGCAAGTATACGCTCGCGACCGTTCATACTCTCCCCCCGGGCCGCGTAGGGGCGGTTCGCGAACCGCCCCTACGTTTTAATGGTGATTAACCCTCCACTGTAATCGGCCGCCACCTGCTTTCCTGGCGGCACCACCAGGAATTCCTTCTCGTCCCAGACTCCATCCACCAGTCTCTGAAACATGCCGAGGTCTCCCTGGAGTTTCTCGAATTCCCATCCCCGTTCGGCGGCTTCCGCGCGAGCCTGCCGCTCGAAACTCGCATCCGGCCCCATCCCCATGTCAATGTAAGTGAACTTATGGTAGTTCTTTCTCAGGTCGCCCAGTTCGCTCCAAAGATACTTGGCGTTGTCTTCGCCGTAGCGCGCCACAAGATCTTCGTAACTCTGGCCGACGCCCAGCACCTTTCCAACCGAAAGCTGGCTGAGTTCCCCGTCGGCTTTGCCACGCTCCATCCAACCGGTGGTCTCGAAATAGACCCCCGGGTGGCTGTTGAAGTATTCGAGATAACGCTCGGAACTCCCGAGGAAGAGCGTGATGCAATCGTGGGCGCGAGGAATCACCAGCGGGTACTTGCCGGCAGTCAACCCCACCACCCCGTTGTTGCAGAGGGCGTAGCCCATCAACACGGCCTCATAGCGCGGGTCATCCACGCGGTCGAGCGTAGCCTGGAGGCGCGTGCGCATGCCCTCAACGCCGATGTCGTGCAGTCCTTTGGGGAGGAATTCCGCGTCCAACGTATTCGGCGAACGCGCCATCACCGAGCAAAATTCCCGGTAAAAAATCTCACAGGTAATTAACTTCAGCCGCATAAAACCAGCGCTCCCGCTGTCATTCCGAGCCCTTCGCTGTCATCCTGAGCGAAGCGAAGGATCCCGCTCTGGGTGCTCAGGATAAACTCCGCGAGGAAACTCGCTCTGACCTCTTTACCGACCGTCGACCGTTATGTCGAGTTCACCCCAGCGCAGTGCGAGATTCCTCGCTTCGCTCTCTCGAAAATCATCTCTGGCTGACTCATGCTGCTGCCGCTTCAGGGGTGATGAGCCTGATATCGACTTGGTACCCCAGACTACGGAGTTTTCGCAGGAGTGCCTGAGCACGGCGGCGTTTGGTTCTGGGGTCGAGGTCGGTGCCGCGCTCGACGTAGGTAACGTGGTCATGCAAGATCTTCCAGACCAAACGGCACAGTCGGTGGGCCACCGCCCATATCGCTCCCTTATAGCCCAGTCGGGGCAGCAGACGATGGAACACCGCCTGAAAGTGGCTCCCCTTCTTCTTCACTGCCGCGTGGGCGCATTGGTTCAGGATACGGCGGAGATATTTATTGCCCTTGGCCGAGCGGCTACTGTGGTTCTCTTCCGCACTTTCCTCGCTTCCTGGGCAGGTCCCGACCCAGGCGGTCAAGTGGGCGGCGGAGGGAAACGTGGCCGCCGCCGCTCCCACTTCCGCGATGACTTGTTGCGCCGAGTCCACTCCGAAGCCGGCCGCCGCCGCCAAACGGGCCACCGCGTCCTCATGAGGTTTCAGGGCTTGCGCAATCAGGCCATCGAGTTCCTGCATCTGTTTCGTGATCAGTTGATAGCGCTCCAGATACTGGGCCAGCAGTCGCCGGTGGGCGGGTTGGGGGGTTCCGGTCAAAGCCTCGACCAGTTGCTTCTGGGTGCAGTGCAGGCGGTCATCCCCCAAGGCCGCCAACTTGTTCGGGTCCGTCTCCCCCGCGGCCAGAGCCTGCAGAATGCGGCAGCCACTAACCCCCAGCAGATCGCTCAGCAGACTGGACAACTTGAGGCGCATCTCCTCCAGCAGGCACTCCAGTTGACTCTGCAGCCGCGACGCCTCGCGGGTGAGTTGCAGCTTGCTCCGCGTCAGGGTCCGCCCAATCCGCTGTTCGGGCTCCGGCACAAAGCTCAGAATCAACTCCCCCGCCACCAGACGCCGCACCAAGCGCTCGGCGTCACGGAAGTCGTACTTGCGCCCCCGCGGAGCCCGGTTGGAGAAGGCCTGTGCCAACTGCAACTTCATATGCGGTTCCAACTCGTACCAGACCGGCTTCCAATACTGGGCCGTCGATTCCATAACCGCTTGTTGCACCCCTTGCGCGCGCAACCAAGCCGACAATTCCTGAAGATCTTTGGTCGTGGTTCCGAAGCGCCTCCGCTGCGGCTCCCACTCCCGCTCACTGACGTTGCAAACCACCACCATCAGCACTTTCTTGTGCACATCAATCCCTGCTATCTTATACGCCATGTTCTTCTCCTGGCGTGGAAGAGTAGAACGTGCACAGTTAGACGTTACGCACTCTCACGCGCTACGACCCCTCCCGCCGCGAGCGGGAGGGGTCGCGACACATTTATGGGTTCAAAACGCACATTCCGGGCCACACTCGGAAACGGCCTCAACTCATCCAGAGCGAAGAGGGCCTTCACAATTCCACGCCGACCCTATCGTACAACGGCCGGCCACTCGCGCGAATTTTCATCCCTTTGGGTGGGCCGCAGGCCCATGACCACTCGGAATGAC
>CAWIUZ010000197.1:0-19329 GCA_963838915.1 uncultured Acidobacteriota bacterium | reverse complement strand
GGCCCGATGCGGGTAGGGCAAGCCCAACCCTTACACGTGTGCTGTTGCCTGAGAAAGTTGCCCCGACCCCGAAATCATCCCTTCAACCACCCAGTTCGAAAGTGCAGAGTGGCTAGGTTTAGAGTGCCGGTGGGTGTCTTGACCCAGTTTGCAGGCAGCGTCTCGCCAAGCATACGGCTTCTATCGCCATGAAGAAAAAAACACAAAGCTTGTTGTAATTCCTTAGGCGCTTTTGCGGTGCATATGTCCGAGTCATCCCCCAAAAGTGTTGTGGTTGTAAACATAGTCTACCGATTTTCAAATTCTATTTGGCCTATAGGTTGCTCGGCTACGTCCGTGGTGTGTTCCGTGTTAAGGCTTTGTTGGCTGCCACCGGCACGGAGGCGTTAACCGGACTATCAGAATTTCTTGCCTCCAGGAGGCTCGATTCACATGGCACAAGACCTTCCCCGAATTTCGGCGAACGTCATCATCTCGAAGCTGTCTTTACAGAAGGTCTTTGACAACCTGCGCGCTTCCGGCTTCAGCCTGGTCGGCCCAACTTTGCGTGACGGGGCTGTGGTGCTCGACGAGATCGCGGCGATCGACGACCTTCCGATCGGTTGGACAGCGGAACAAGAGCCGGGCAAGTACCGCCTGAAGCAGACCCAGTCGCAGGAATATTTCGGTTACGGCGTGACGCCGCAGAGTTGGAAAAGGTTTCTCCATCAGCCTAATTTGAAGCTCTTCTCGGCGGAGAAAACGGACGGGAAGTGGGTATTCAAACCGGCGGACGAAACCGTTCCGCTGCGAGCTTTCATTGGCGTTCGCGCCTGCGAGTTGAGTGCGATTGCTATTCAAGATCGTGTTTTCCTGAGCGGTGAATTCCGTGACCCGCACTACGCTCGCCAGCGGGAGCGCATTTTTATACTAGCGGCCCACTGCGGACGCGCCTACTCCACCTGCTTCTGCAGTTCGATGAAGACCGGTCCCAAAGCGACCGAGGGCTTTGACCTGGCGTTGACGGAATTGGCGGACGCTTTCGTCATTGAAGTGGGTTCCGAAATGGGCTCGGAGATGTTGCGCGACACCTCCTGGGAGCGCGCCTCCGCGTTCGATCTGGGCCGCGCCGCGCAAGCGCTTCAAAAAGCCGAACGATCCATTGAGAAACAGCTTAGAACCGAAGACTTGCCCAAGTTGCTGTACGACAACCTCGAACACTCGCAGTGGGACAAGGTGGGAGCGCGTTGCTTGAGCTGTACGAACTGCACGAGCGTGTGCCCCACCTGCTTCTGCGTCACCGTGGAAGACACTTGTAATTTGAAGGCCACGGCCGCGCAGCGGACCCGCCTTTGGGATTCGTGTTTCATACGCGAGTTTTCGCACGTGCACGGCGGCAACATCCGCCCCACCATCCGGGCGCGTTACCGCCAGTGGTTGACCCATAAACTGGCTTCCTGGGTTGACCAGTTCGGGATCTCAGGGTGCGTGGGATGCGGCCGATGCATCACCTGGTGCCCCGTGGGAATCGACTTGACCGAAGAAGTTAAAGCTATCCGCGAGAAGGTTCAACGATGAGCTTAGCCCCAACCTCAGTAGAATTGCGCATGATGCCGGATCCGATGCTGCCTCTTTCGGCTGTGATCGAGGAGATCCAACCCGAGGCCTACGGTATATCAACTTTTTCCGTGGTCTTTACGAACACGGCGCAGTCCGCCACGTATCACTTCGGGCCCGGCCAGTTCAACATGATCTACCTGCCGGGATTCGGAGAAGTCGCTATCTCGATCAGTTCCGATCCCGGTACGCCCCAAGTGATCGGCCACACTATTCGTTATGCGGGCAGTGTGACGCGCGCCATTGGGCGTCTCAGGGCAGGTGATATGGTCGGCCTTCGGGGACCGTATGGCAGTTCGTGGCCGCTCGAGAAAGCGCTCGGCAAGAACTTGGTGATGGTCTCCGGCGGGATCGGTCTCGCGCCGCTGCGCCCCGTGGCGCTCTCGATCTTGCGCCACCGTGAAGACTTCGGCAGAGTGGTGTTGCTCTACGGCGCGCGCACGCCTGCCGATCTCCTCTACACCGCGGAGTTCGAACGCTGGCAGGCCGGCGGCATCGAGGTCCACACCACCGTCGACTTGGCCGACGAGACCTGGCACGGGCTGGTGGGCGTGGTTCCCGCCCTGTTTTACCGCATCCGGGTTGACCCCAAGCAGACCGTGGTTATGACCTGCGGCCCGGAGATCATGATGCGGTTCGTCATCTATGAGGCCCTGGCCCGACGCATCCCGAAGGAGTCCATATTCCTCTCCATGGAGAGGAATATGAAATGCGCCATCGGGTTCTGCGGCCACTGCCAGTTCGGCCCCACGTTTATCTGTAAAGAGGGCCCTGTGCTGAACTTTGCGGCTATCGAAGCTTTCTTCGGCAAGGAGGACTTTTAAGATGCCTGCCAGTACCCTTCCTAAGGTTGCAGTCTACAAGTTTTCCTCCTGCGACGGCTGCCAGTTGGGCCTGCTGAACCTCGAGGATGATTTGCTAGCCCTCGTGGGTGAAGTCGAAGTCGCATACTTCCTGGAAGCCCGGTCGCAGATTGTGCGCGGTCCCTACGACGTGACCTTGGTGGAAGGATCGATTACCACCGCCGAGGATGAGGAGCGTATCCAGGCAGTACGCCAGGAATCGAAGTTCCTGGTTAGTATTGGCGCCTGCGCCACCGCAGGGGGAATTCAGGCCTTGCGGAACTGGGGGGATGTGAAGGAATTCACCAGGGCAGTTTACGCCACGCCGGATTACATCCACACGCTGGATCAATCCACGCCTATCTCGACGCACATACCCGTGGATTACGAGTTGAACGGCTGCCCCATCAACAAGCTGCAACTTCTGGAGGTGATTACCCAGTTGCTGGTGGGGCGAGTACCGCATGTGCCGTGGCACACCGTATGCGTCGAGTGCAAAAGGAGAGGCACCGTGTGCGTCATGGTGGCGCATGGCACGCCTTGCCTGGGGCCGCTGACCCAAACCGGATGCGGCGCCATCTGCCCCGCTTACAATCGCGGTTGTTACGGCTGTTTCGGGCCTTTGCCGGCCGCCAACGCGGATTCACTGAGCAATCAGTTGCTGAAGGAGGGCATGCACCGGCCCGACTTGGTGCGGTTGCTTCGGGGGTTCACGGGATACGCGGAGGTCTTCCGGTCCGCGAGCGACAAGATAGAAAAGGCGGCGTAGAGTTCGTGGCAACCTGAAACGTGTAGGGGTAGGGCTTGCCCTACCCTGTTCATCAGGGGACGGCAAGCCGTCCCCCTACGAGTCTGTTCACAAGGGGACGGCAAGCCGTCCCCCTACGAGGTACCGAAATGGCGAATGGGAAAACGAACGGGGAAAAGGCCGTCAAGATCGACTACCTGACCCGCGTTGAGGGCGAAGGCGGAGTTTACGTCAGGTCGGAGGGCGGGGAGCTGCGCGAAGTGAAGATCAACATCTTCGAGCCGCCGCGCTTCTTCGAGGCGTTCCTGCGAGGGCGCCATTTCCAGGAGGTTCCTGACATCACCGCCCGGATTTGCGGCATTTGCCCAGTAGCCTACCAGATGAGCGCCGCGCACGCGCTCGAGGCCGCCCTGGGGGTAACGCTGCCGCCCGAGATTCGCGCCTTGCGCCGCCTGCTCTATTGCGCTGAATGGATTGAGAGCCACGCGCTGCACATCTACATGTTGAACGCCCCTGACTTTCTCGGCTACGAGAGCGTCATAACGCTGGCGGCCGATCATCCTCGAGAGGTAGAGCGAGCCCTGCGCCTGAAGAAAATCGGCAATCAACTCCTCGCCCTGCTTGGCGGGCGTTCGGTTCATCCCGTTTCCGTTTGTGTGGGCGGTTTCTATAAGGTTCCGCGGCGCAAGGAACTCGAGTGCCTGCTTTCGGAGTTGCGCTGGGCGGTGGAAGCGTCGCAAGAGACACTGAAATTCGTCCTCACCCTTTCATATCCGGACTATGCACCCGACTACGAATTCGTGTCGGTGTCGCACCCCAGCGAATACCCCATGAATGAACGGCGGATCGTATCCTCAAAGGGAGTGGATATCGAACCGCAGGACTTCGAGCATGTCTATCTCGAGGAGCACATTGCGCACTCGACCGCGCTGCATTCTTCCCGCGCGGACAGCGGCTCGAGCTACTTCGTCGGACCTCTGGCCAGGATCAATCTGAACATGGATAAGCTGATGCCCACGGCACTCAAGGCTGCCCGCACTTGCGGAGTCTCGTGGCCCTGCCTGAATCCTTACAAGGGCATCATCGCGCGCGCCATCGAACTGATTCACGCTTGCGAAGAGGCGATCGCGATCATCGGAGCCTATCGTGAGCCCGCCCAAAGCCGGGTGGAGTTGAAAGTCCGCGCCGGTGAAGGCTGCGCCGCCACCGAAGCCCCGCGCGGCCTGCTCTATCATCGCTATCGCATTAACGATCAGGGCCTCGTGGAATTCGCGAGAATCGTTCCTCCCACCGCACAGAACTACCATCGCATGGAGGATGACCTCAAGGCGATTCTCCCCGGCGTACTCAATCAGTCCGAAGCGGAGATCGCCCAGGTCTGCGAAAAGCTGATCCGCACCTACGATCCTTGCATCTCCTGCTCGACGCACTTCGTGAAACTCAGGCTGGATCGAAGGTAGCCGTCAGCTTTCAGCCCTCAGCTTTCCTGCTTTGAAAAGGTGTAGGGGTAGGGCTTGCCCTACCCCGGATGGCGTGAGATCCATCCAGCCAGGGGACGGCAAGCCGTCCCCCTACGATCGTCTTTTCATGGTTTCGGGCTGCCCGTCACCCGGCGGGCATGGCCGGCTGCCTTGTCATTCTGAGGCCCTTCTTCCTGGGGCCGAAGAATCCGCGCAGATCTCCTTCTCAACTCTGATCCCAAATCACCGCCGAGTGGACAAACGTTGGGCCGATCAGAAAGTGGCTTGTGGCCTGACCAGCGCTTGGCTGAATTCGTAAGCGAACTTATTCGTCGGAAGCGGAAGGGCGGGGCTTCAGCCCCGCCCTTCCGACGGCCACTTGAAATTGCGCTCATTAAACCAACCAAGCACTAGCGAGGAGTCCGAACCATGAGGCGTTTGCTTTGGTTAGGTCGGGGCATTTCTAAAGAGAACGGGGAAGACAGCGTGTAACGCATGTTATGTACTAATTTGACGTATGGCAGAACATGCGTTAGACTTGCTGTCTTCGTTTTTCGGGAGCAGACATGGGAACCAGTTTTCGCAAGCCGGTTGCACCAAATGCGGACAAAAGGTGGCGAATTGTCGAGGCCACCATGCGTCGGCTCGGAAACGAGTCGCATGCGCTCATCGAGGCGCTGCATACCGTACAGGAGTCCTTTGGATTTCTCGACACCGATTCGCTTCGGTATGTCGCCAACAGCCTACGTGTACCTTTAAGCCAGGCATACGGCGTAGCGACATTTTATCACTATTTCAGCCTCAAGCCGCCTGGCGCACATACCTGTGTGGTCTGCACGGGAACGGCGTGCTACATCAAAGGGTCCGCGAAGCTTTTGCAATCCATCGAGCAGAAGTTCGGAATTCGGCCGGGGGAGACGACCGAGGACGGTCAGCTTTCCTTGGTGACGGCGCGCTGCCTTGGTTCCTGCGGACTTGCGCCTGTCGCCGTTTTCGACCAGCAGATTTCCGGGTTGGTGACCCAGGAAGCGTTGTTGTCAAAACTCGAAAGGATCGAGAAACATGACGCCTGAAGAACTCGGCGAAATCGCCGCAACCCAGCAAGAGGCGGTCTTGCGCTTCAAGCACCGGATTCACGTCTGTACGGCGGCGAGCTGCCTCTCCTCCGGAAGTGATCGGGTGAAGCAGGAACTATCGAAAGAGGTCGTCAGTCAAGGCCGGGACAAGCAATGCCAGGTTAAAGGCGTCGGCTGCATGGGTCTTTGTGTGAAAGGCCCGCTGGTGTCGGTAAAGCCGGACAACGTGATGTACCAGAATGTGACGCCCCAGGATGCCGCGGACATCATCAAATCGATGGACGCGTCTCCTGTGGGCCGCCTGGAGTGCGCGACCGACCAGCCGTTCTTCAGACGCCAGGTAAAGATTGTGCTCGAGAATTCGGGCCGCGTCGATCCGGAGAAAATTGGGGACTACATCGCCGCCCACGGTTACGAAGGACTGCTAAAGGTTCTCACCGAGTTCTCTCCCGGCGAGGTCATCGAGCAGGTGCTGCGCAGCGGCCTGCGCGGCCGGGGCGGTGCAGGCTTTTCGACCGGCCTCAAATGGAGCATGGTTTCAAAGGCCGACAGCGATCGCAAGTACGTCATCTGCAACGGCGACGAGGGCGACCCGGGCGCCTTCATGGACCGCAGCGTGCTCGAGGGCGACCCGCATCGAGTGCTCGAGGGCATGGCCATCGCCGGTTATGCGGTGGGCGCCGCGCAGGGCTACATCTACGTGCGAGCCGAATACCCGCTGGCCATCAAGAACCTGAAGACGGCGATCCGCCAGGCTCAGCATCACGGTTTGCTGGGCACCAACATTTTTGGGACGACCTTCAGCTTTAATATCGATCTGCGCTTGGGCGCCGGAGCATTTGTTTGCGGAGAAGAGACGGCCCTGATCGCTTCGATCGAAGGCAAGCGGGGCATGCCGCGAACGCGTCCGCCTTATCCTTCCCAGGAGGGCGTTTGGGGCGAGCCGACTCTCATTAACAACGTGGAGACCTTCGCCAACATCGCACCCATCATCCGCAACGGCGCCGACTGGTTCGCGCGCATGGGCACCGAAAAGAGCAAGGGGACAAAGGTCTTTGCGCTCGCCGGACGGGTGGCCAACACGGGCCTGATCGAAGTGCCCATGGGGATCACTCTCCGGGACATCATTTTTGAAATCGGCGGCGGCATACCGGAGGGAAGGCGGTTCAAGGCGGTCCAGACCGGCGGCCCCTCCGGCGGCTGCATTCCGGAAGAGTCCCTGGACATGCCGGTAGACTATGAATCTCTGAAGAAGCTGGGCTCGATTATGGGTTCCGGCGGCATGATCGTTATGGACGACTCCTCCTGCATGGTGGATGTCGCCAAGTACTTCATGGAGTTTTGCAAAACGGAGTCCTGCGGGAAGTGCGTGCCGTGCCGCGTGGGTACTTACCAGATGCACGGTCTTCTGGAGCGGATCACGGACGGCAGCGCCAGCGCGCAGGACCTGGCGACGCTCGTGGAGCTTTGCGACCTGGTGCAGAACACCAGCTTGTGCGGGCTCGGCCAGTCCGCCCCCAACCCGGTCCTCAGCACGCTGCGCTATTTTCGCGAAGAGTACCGTGTCCACATTGAGGACAAGGCGTGCCCCGCGAATGTCTGTCAGATTCACAGTGCCAGGGAGGTGCCGGCTTGAGTCCTCAAGTGCGAGTCATTACGCTGCAGGTTGACGGGAAGGAAGTAAGCGCTCGCGGTGACCAGACTATACTGCAGGTTGCGCGCGAGAATAGCATGTTCATTCCCACACTTTGTTATCTCAACGGATTGTCGCTGGTGGGCGCCTGCCGATTGTGCCTGGTGGAGGTCAAAGGCTCTCCGAAACTTCAACCGGCCTGCGTCACTCGCGTAGAAGAGAACATGGAAGTGTCGATCAACTCGGAGCGCCTCTCCAAGTATCGAAGGATGATTCTCGAACTGTTGTTCTCGGAACGAAACCACATCTGTTCGGTGTGCGTCTCGAACGGACACTGCGAACTGCAAAACCTCGCCCAGAACCAGCAGATGACGCACGTGCACTTTCCGTATCGCTACCCGAAACTCGAACTCGACAGTTCCCACAACAGGTTCGTCTATGATCCCAACCGGTGTATCTCCTGCACGCGCTGCGTGCGGGTTTGCGATGAGATTGAAGGCGCCCACACCTGGGACATCATGGGCCGGGGCGTGGATTTAAAGGTCATTACGGACTTGAATCAGCCCTGGGGCAATTCCGACACATGTACGGGTTGCGGCAAATGCATCCACGTGTGCCCCACCGGCGCACTGGCAGAGAAAGGAAAGTCGGTTACGGAAATGGCGAAGCGGCGGCAATTCCTGCCCTATTTGACATTAATGCGGGAGGGACGCTGGTGAGCAGGCCTCGCGTGGCGACAATGTGGTTGGACGGCTGTTCAGGTTGTCATATGTCTCTTCTGGATATGGACGAGCGGCTGCTCGAATTGGCGGGGAAGATGGATCTCGTCTACAGTCCCATCGTCGACATGAAGGAGTTCCCCGACAATGTCGACATCACTCTCGTGGAAGGGGCCGTCGGGAACGAGGAGGATTTGCACAAGCTGCGAATCGCCCGCGAGAAGTCCCGTCTGCTGGTTTCGTTGGGGGACTGTGCGGTGACGGCGAACGTGCCTTCGATGCGAAACTCTTTTGGCCTCAAAAAGGTCCTCGAGAGGGCGTACACGGAGAACGCCACGCTGCGGACAGGGCCACCGACGGAAGGCGTGCCCCTCCTCTTGCCGGCTTCCCGCCCCCTGCATGAAGTGGTTACGATCGATGTTTTTGTGCCCGGGTGTCCGCCCTCCGCCGATACAATTTATTACGTGCTGAACGAACTGCTCGAAGGGAGATGCCCTGACCTGCGCGATAAATCAAATTTCGGGTAGCATCGTGTATGTCGATTGAGTCAGCCCGCGAAGCGGGCGCAAGCGGGTAGCCCACGGCGTTAGCCGTGGGTCCGCTGGACCTTCCCTCACCCGCTTCCCCCTCTCCCGCGGAGCGGGAGAGGGGGAAATAGGGGAGAGGGTATGCGTATTCCCAGGGCTTACGCCCTGGGCTATTATCTTTCGCCCCAACCGGGGCCGAGGAACGAATGGAGAACACCAATTCCACAACCCGGAGAGAGATCGTAATCAGCCCGGTGACGCGCATCGAAGGGCATGGCAAGATCACGATCTATCTGGACGAAAATGGCAAAGTCGAGGACGCGCATTTTCACGTCACGCAGTTTCGCGGATTCGAGAAGCTCTGCGAAGGACGGCCTTTTTATGAAATGCCTTCGCTGATGGCGCGAATCTGCGGTATCTGTCCTGTCAGCCATCTGGTAGCTTCCGCCAAGGCGTGCGATTCGATCCTGGCCACTCGCATTCCGCCGGTTGCGGCAAAGTTACGCAGCATCTTGAACCTCGCGCAGATTGTTCAATCTCACGCACTGAGCTTCTTCCATCTCTCATCGCCTGATTTCCTTCTGGGAATGGACAGCGATCCTGCCAAGCGGAATATCTTTGGGGTCTTTGAGGCAAATCAAGAGCTCGCCCGGAACGGAATCCGCCTGCGTCAAATCGGGCAACAGATTATTGAGTGGATGGCAGGGAAAAGAGTGCATCCCGCCTGGGTGGTGGCGGGCGGTGTGAGCGAACCGCTTCCAGTCGAAGTGCGCGACAAGATTCTGGCCATGCTCCCGGAAGCTCTGAAGATCACCCAGAGCACTCTGGAATGGTTTAAAGGTTTATTGGACCAATTTCGCGAAGAAATCCGGACCTTCGCAAACTTCCCCACGCTTTTTCTGGGCCTGGTCACCCCGGGCGGTGAACTCGAAACTTACAACGGCGTCCTTCGCATCGTCGATTCGCGCGGCTCTATCATTGCGGATAAGCTGGATGTGCTCAACTATCAGGACTACATCGGCGAGGCCGTCGAGCCCTTCACTTACCTGAAGTCGCCTTATTACAAGCCCCTCGGCTACCCGGAGGGAATCTATCGCGTCGGCCCTCTGGCGCGCTTGAATATCATCGACCGCTGCGGAACGCCTCTCGCCGATCAGGAATGGGCGGAATTCCGGGAGCTCGATCGCGGCGCAGTGCTGAGTTCTTTCTATTATCATTACGCTCGCCTCCTGGAAGCGCTCTTTGGCATCGAGCGCATGGAGCAGCTCTTGAACGATCCTGAAATCCTCTCGAAGCACGTGCGCGCCTTTGCCGGACCCAACAACATGGAAGGGATCGGCGTTGCGGAAGCGCCGCGCGGCACGCTCATTCACCACTACAAGATTGACGACAATGGCTTGATCACTTGGGCCAATCTCATCATCGCGACCGGCCACAATAATCTGGCGCTCAATCGCGGCGTGTTTCAAGTGGCGAAGCATTTCGTCAACGGCGCCAAGCTTTCAGAGGGAATGCTGAACCGCGTCGAGGCCGTGGTTCGCGCCTTTGACCCGTGCCTAAGTTGTTCCACACACGCCGTGGGTCATATGGCTCTGCAAATTCAATTGATGGCTCCGGATGGCACGATCGTGGACGAAATCCGGCGCAATTGAGCCGGAAGCGGCATCATAGCGCTACAAAGCATAGAACTTCGCAACATATCCTGAGAGGCCGCTCAGATAAAATGTCTGGTGAATCCTCTGCCAACCCTGAGACCTCGATAGAAATGCTTTCCTGATTGCGACCAAATGTCGCAGTGCACGCGGTCGAACTGCCTTTGGGTCCAGCAAGTACTGCGCCATTCCACGCATTCCTTGTGACTTCTTTTTTTCGCCCTTCCAACAAGTCAACGTAAATCAATAAGTTACGCCTAATCTCAAATGGCAAACTGCATGCAACATGTAAAACTTAAGTAGACCACGGGGCTCCCACGGGTCTTGGGTTGAGTTGTCTTGTGAAGATGGAGGAGTGTGTGTATGGCGACAATGATCTCAGTTCCGCTGGTGGAATCGGAACAGGAATTCCTGGATAAGGCGATTGCCGAACAGTTGGGGCGGCCGGGCGCCCTGCTGGGCATTCTCGAAAAAGCCCAGGATCACCAGCCAAAGAAGTTTTTGTCGCGTGAGACGCTTGAATACGTGGCGGCGAAAACCGGCGCGCCCTTGGCGCGGGTTTACAGCGTGGTCACGTTCTACGGCCTTTTCAACCTCGAGCCGCAAGGTAAGAACACCATTTGCGTGTGCCGCGGCACGGCTTGTCACACGCGTGGCTCGCGCGCTCTTCTGGAGCAGGTCATGCTTAATCTGGGACTTCACGATCTCGATGAAGAGTCGGCGGAGAAGATCGCGCTCAGCACGAGCGACGGCAAGTACACGATTCGCACTGTGGCCTGCTTTGGACAATGCGCCCTTGCACCAGTCGTCGAAGTGAATCACGAAGTGTACGGTCACATGAACGAGCAGACGCTGGAACGCGAATTAGAGCATCTGGAAAGGGAGACTGCAAAGAAATGAAGCCCATTCGTGATTTGAGCACCTATAGCGCCCTTCGCGGGACAGGAATGGCAAAGCTGCTGCCTTTCCGTCCTCGCATCGCCGTCGGAATGGGGACCTGCGGCGCAGGCAACGGAGCGGAAGCGGTTTTCCATGCCTTCGCAGACATGATCGATAAACGCGGCCTGGATGTTCATCTGGCGCGCGTCGGCTGTTTCGGATTCTGTGCGCAGGAACCGCTGGTCAATGTTCGACTTCCCGGCAGGCCGCTCGTGATTCTCCACCGCGTACAGAGCAACCACGTGGACGAGATCCTTGATGAAGTCATGATGGGCAATATCCCCACGAACCTGGCCCTCTGCAAAATCGAGGAGTGGGACCATATCACGGCCCAAGTCAAATACGGAGCCGGCTACGGAAGCATCCCTTCCTGGCAAGACGTGCCGTTCTTCAAAGGCCAAAAGAAGATCGTTTTGCGCAATTGCGGGCTCATCAACCCTGACGACGTGGAAGAGTTTGCGGCGGCCGGCGGCTATCTTTCGCTCTACAACGTGCTGATCGAGAACCGGCCCGAAGTGGTCATCGAGCAGATTAAAGCCGCCAAGCTGCGTGGGCGCGGAGGCGCGGGATTCTCCACCGGCCAGAAGTGGGACTTTCTCCGTAAGGCCGTGGCGGATACGAAGTACATCATCTGTAACGCCGACGAAGGTGATCCCGGCGCATACATGAATCGCAACGAGATCGAGAGCGACCCGCATTCGCTCCTGGAAGGCATGACGATCGCCGGTTTCCTCACCGGCGCCACCATGGGCATCATTTACGTGCGCGCGGAGTATCCGCTGGCTGTGCACCGCCTGACACGGGCCATCGAGCAGGCGAAGGAGTATGGTTTCCTGGGCGAAAACATTCTCGGGCGCGGTTTTGATTTCAACATCGAGCTCGTGGAAGGCGCGGGCGCCTTCGTGTGCGGCGAGGAAACGGCGCTGATCGCCTCGCTCGAAGGCCACGCCGGGCGCCCTCGTCCGAGGCCGCCCTTCCCCGCGCAAAAGGGCCTGTGGGGATGCCCGACCAATATCAACAACGTCGAAACCTGGTACAACGTGGCGCCCATCATTGCCAAAGGGCCTGCATGGTTCACTGAAACCGGAAGCGCCAAGAGTCCTGGAACCAAGGTTTTTTCCCTGGTCGGCAAGGTAAAGAACACCGGGTTAGTGGAAATGCCTCTGGGAACGGAGCTCAAGACTTTTGTCTACGATGTGGGCGGGGGCGCGATCAACGGGCACTCGATCAAAGCGGTTCAAACCGGCGGGCCTTCCGGCGGATGTATTCCCCATGAGATGTTCGATACACCGGTAGACTACGAGACGCTCTCGAAGCTCGGTTCGATTATGGGCTCCGGCGGCATGGTGGTGATGGACGACGATAACTGCATGGTGGATGTGGCTCGCTACTTCATCGAGTTCACTCACGCCGAATCCTGCGGCAAGTGCGTTCCCTGCCGCGTCGGACTCGATAAGGGCTTGCGGCTTCTCAACAGCTTCAGCGAAGGGAAGGGCACAGAAGAAGACCTGAACACCCTGGACGAGTTGGGGCGAATGATCCGCGACACTTCGTTGTGTGGTTTGGGACAGACCGCGCCCAATCCGGTGCTCACCACCATGCGGCATTTCCGCCACGAGTTCGAAGACCATCTGCGCGCCCACCGCTGCCGCGCCGGCGTGTGCCAGGACCTGGCGCTCTCGCCCTGCGAGAACAGTTGCCCATTGCACATGAACATCCCCCGCTTCCTCGAGCTTTACAAGGAGGGGCGGGTGGACGATGCCTTCGAGTCTGTCATCCTGGATAATCCTCTCCCGGCCTCCACAGGCCGCGTTTGCCAACATCCCTGCGACAACCGCTGCCGCAGGCAGACTATTGATGAATCGGTGAACATGCGCGAGGTTCACCGGTTGATCGCGGACGCTGTCCTGCTTTCGGACCGCTTCGACGAAATGGCGCGGCGAGTCGCTGCACACAAGATGACGGGCACGGGCAAGAAAGTTGCGGTGGTGGGCGCTGGGCCTACCGGCCTGACCGCGGCATACTACCTTGCCCTCTTTGGTCATGAAGTCAGCGTTTTTGATTCACACGCCGAGGCGGGCGGAATGTTGCGCTACGCGCTGCCTGAATACCGTTTGCCCAAGTCGGTTCTCGCCAAGGAAATCGAGTTGATTCAGCGGTTGGGCGTCAAGTTTGAGTTCAACAAGAGCGTTGGGACCGATGTATTTCTGAACACTTTGGGAGCTGATTTCGACGCCGTCTTTCTCTCTATCGGAACGTGGAAAGAGGCCTGGGTTTACTTGCCGGGAACTGAGTTGAAGGGAGTGATGCCGGCGCTTCTGTTCCTGGAGAGCGTGGCCAAGAACGAATCGGTCCCTCTCGGCCGGAGGGTGGCCGTGATCGGGGGAGGCAACGCGGCGATCGATTCAGCCCGCACCGCCTTGCGCATGGGGGCGACAGTCACGGTGATCTACCGCCGCGAGCGCAAAGACATGCCAGCCATCCACGAAGAAGTTGAGGCCGCGGAGCAGGAAGGCGCTCACTTTGTTTTTCTGTCGGCCCCCCATCGTATCGTGGGAGAGAATGGAGCCGTGAAAGGCATCGAGGTGGTTAAGACGCGCCTCGGTGAGTTCGATCAATCGGGCCGCCGCCGCCCCATTTCCAGTGAGGAAATCCAGAGCTTCAAGTGCGATACGGTGATTCTGGCCGTGGGCGAGGCGGTGGACCGCGACTTCTGCAAAGCTTCCGGTCTAGTCATTAAGGAGAACGGTACGCTGCAGTTTGACCGGTACACTCTGGAAACCAGCCGCGACAAATTCTATGCGGGCGGGGATTTGATTTCCGGCGCCTCGAACGTTTCCAATGCCATGGGTTATGGGAAGAAGGCAGCGCGGAGGATCGACCAGCGGCTGATGGGCGAGTCGCGGATGGAAAGGTTGGTGCTCCATGTGGATTACGATCAGGAGCCGCCGGAGCACGTCAATGAGAGCGGCCGGCATCATTCCCACCCGCTGCCTGCGAAGCAGCGCGTGAAGGATTTCCAGGAAGCGGTGCTGGCGCTGACCGCTGAGGAAGCTGTTGAAGAGGCGAGCCGTTGCTTGCGCTGCGACGTTCGCGATTCGAACCCCGTGGGAGCCCAACGCTAAGATCGGGAAGATCTGATGATCGGGTGATCGGGTGATCCGGTGATCGGGTGAACAGTTTCTGATGGGTGATTGAAAAGCTCAATCGCAAATCAGAAATCACAAATCACTAAGGCGATCACCCGATTAAATTAAAGGAGATTTGACATGGCGCAAGAGATATCTGTCCGGATCGACGGCGAGTTGTGCCGGGCCACGGAAGGTCAAACGATCCTGGACGTTGCGCGGGCGAACAAGAAGTACATCCCTACACTTTGCTTCCTGGAAGGGCTGAGCCCCTCGGGTTCCTGTCGCCTGTGCCTGGTGGAAGTGGCCGGGGTTGGGCGCCTCCTGCCGGCCTGCACCACACCGATCCAGAACGGCATGTCGGTTAACACGAATTCCGAAAAGCTCTTGCGGCATCGCCAGATGGCGATTGAGTTTCTGCTGCTCGAGCGCAACCACTACTGCGCAGTCTGTGTCAGCAACAATCACTGCGAATTGCAAGCCATGGCGATGCGTTTGGGTATCACGCACGTGCGTTTCCCGTACAACTATCCGCGCTTGCCGGTGGATGTTTCACACCAGCGCTACGTGCTTGACCAGAACCGCTGCATCCTGTGCACGCGCTGTGTGCGTGTGTGCGCCGAGGTAGAGGGCGCGAACGTCTGGGAAATCAGCGCCCGAGGCATCAACTCCCGCTTGGTTTCAGACCTTAACGCCACTTGGGGTGAATCGGAAGCCTGCACGAGTTGCGGCAAATGCGTGCAGGTATGCCCAACCGGAGCGCTGGCGGAAAAAGGCCGTGCCGTGGAAGAAATGACCAAGAACACTGAGAACATCAAGTTCCTCGCCGCGCGGCGGGATGTGCACGTGTGAGGTGGGCAGATGGGCAGATAGGCGGTCGGCAGTAAGCAGCAAGACACGATGAGAAGGCAGTAGGCACAAAGCAGAAAGCAGAAGGCGGAAAGCAGAATGCAGAAGGCAGGATTCAGAAGGCGGAACGAACGGGGCCCGGTCTTGAATCTGGAATTTCAAATCTTGAATCAGTCTCCGCTGGCAGCGCGACCTGCCTACCTGCCCATCTGCCGACCTGCCTACTTCCCCCAGAATGGAGCTAGCTCATGAAAAAAGCGAGAGTGGCAACGATGTGGCTGGACGGGTGTTCCGGCTGCCACATGTCGATCCTGGATATTGATGAGGCCCTGGCCTCGATTGCTCCCAAGATCGACTTGGTATACGGCCCCCTCGTCGACGCTCAGGAGATGCCTGAAGACGTAGACGTGGCAATCGTTGAGGGTGCAGTCAGCAGCCAGGAAGACTATGAGAAAATCCAACATCTTCGCGAGCGGGCTCGTCTGCTGGTCGCCTTGGGAGATTGCGCGGTCACCAGCAACGTGCCGGCCATGCGCAATTCCATTCCGGTCAAGAAGCTCCTGGAGCGAGTTTACATCCAGGGAGTCGACGAGAAGCCCCGCATTCCCACCGAAGGAGTCCCGCCCCTGTTGAAGCGGGCGTTGCCTTTGCAGGAGGTGGTGAAGGTGGACCTGTTCGTGCCCGGCTGTCCACCGCCTGCGGCGGCCATCGGCTACGTCCTGGGGGAGTTGCTTGACGGGCGAATGCCGGACCTGAACTCGAAGGTCAAATTTGGCTAGTGAAGGCCGAGAAGTAGGCAGTAGGCAGGAAGCAGTAGGCAGAAGGCGAAAAGCAGAAAGCGAGAGGTTTCGAGGGTTTGTGATGGGCGATTCGTACATGGACGAGAGCTTCGACACCAAGCAAAGTCCTGACTCTCTGAGGATAGAGTATTTCGTCACAAGTTCGCCATCTTAGTGCGCCCCGCCTACTGCCTTCTCCTAGGGGATGAGGGGAGAACCCAAAAGATGCAACTGAGGTCGCTTCGCGGTCATCGGGACTTGAAGGTCTTCAATCTCTCATATCACTTGGCAATGCAGATTTTCAAATTGTCGAAGGCCTTCCCGCAGGACGAGCGTTACTCCCTCACCAGCCAGATTCGGCGGTCCTCCAGGAGCGTTGCGGCGAACATTGCCGAAGGATTTAGGAAGCGACAGTATCCAAACATGTTTGTGAGCAAGCTGGCGGATTCTGACGCGGAGGCCACCGAAACCCAGGTTTGGTTGGACTTCGCGCGGGACTGCGAGTATTTGTCGACGGAACAACATGAGAATCTTGTAGCCCGCTATGCGGAAATCGGAATGATGTTGCAGGCTATGATGGAACGTCCCGAACGGTTTGCCCCAGCTTTGCAAAAGGTGGCATAGCATGTTTTCTGCCTTCTGCTTTCTGCCTTCTGCCTACTGTTTTGATGAGAGGTGCTGATGCGAAAAATCACGATCGACTCCGTCACGCGTATTGAGGGTCATGCGAAGGTCTCGATTCAGCTCGATGATAATGGCAAGGTGGCGAATACTCAGCTTCATGTGACGCAGATCCGCGGCTTTGAGAAGTTTACGGAGGGGCGGCCGTACTACGAGATGCCGTCCATCACGGCGCGCATCTGCGGAATCTGCCCGATCAGCCATCTTCTGGCTGCTTCCAAGGCCTGTGACGCCATCATGAGCGTACGCATTCCTGAAACGGCGACACTGCTGCGCGAGATCCTGCATTGCGGGCAGGTGGTGCAGTCGCACGCCTTGAGCTTCTTCCACCTTTCCGCCCCCGACCTTTTGCTGGGCATGGACTCGGACCCCGCCCGTCGCAACGTGCTGGGGCTGCTGGAGAAGTTCCCTGACATCGCTCGCGACGGTATCGCCTTGCGCAAGTTTGGGCAGCAGGTGATCGAGGGTCTTGCCAAGGAGCGCATTCACCCCTCCTGGGTAGTTCCTGGAGGAGTGAATGCACCGCTCGATCCTGCGGTCCGCGATAAGATCCTCTCCGGTTTGCCCGACGCCAAGGCTACCGTGCGGCGCACACTAAAGTTCTTCAAGGGCATGTTGGACCAGTTTAAAGAGGAAATCGAACACTTTGGGAATGCCCCCAGCATGTACGCGGGCTTGGTGGACGCGGCGGGGAGACTCCAGCTTTACGACGGCGGAATCCGGTTCAAGGATGCCGATGGCAAGATCGTGGCAGATCACGTTGCAGCGCGCGATTACCGCAATTTCATTGGCGAGGCGGCGCTGCCGAATTCTTATTTGAAGGCGCCGTACTTCAAGCCCGTGGGGTTTCCGGACGGAGTATATCGCGTGGGGCCTTTGGCTCGACTGAACGTTGCCAAGAACTGCGGCACCTCCCTGGCCGATGCTGAGTTCACGGAATTTCATCAACGTTTGGGAAAGATCGTCCCTGGCTCCTTCCATTTCCATTATGCCCGGTTGATTGAAGCGCTCTACGGGTTGGAACGGATGGAAGCCCTGTTGAATGATCCGGCAGTGCTGGGCAAGCAGATTCGGGCTCACGCCGGCGTCAATTGCCTGGAAGGCGTCGGGATGATCGAGGCGCCGCGCGGCATCTTGATTCACCACTATAAGGTCAATGAAGCCGGGGCCATCACCTGGGCGAACCTGATTGTCGCGACCGGGCACAACAACCTGGCCATCAACCGCAGCATCCACCAGGTGGCTCAGCACTTCGTGGACGGCAATCACCTCCAGGAGGGGATGCTGAACCGTGTTTCCGCAGTCGTGCGTGCCTACGACCCTTGCTTCAGTTGCTCCACCCACGCTTCCGGCCAAATCGCTATGCACATTCAGTTGTTTGGACCTGAAGGGTCCTTGCTCGATGAGCTGAAAAGTGCTTAACTTCGTAGGGGCGGCCTTGGCCTGGGTTTCTCACCAAGTCTGAGAGGGCGGGGATTTACGGCCTGCGGAAAACCCGTTTCCCTGTCATTCTGAGCCCTTCGCTGTCATCCTGAGCGAAGCGAAGGATCTCGCTCTAGTTTGTTTTCAAGGCAGAGCGACATTCCTCGCCGCCTTCGGCTCCTCGGAATGACACGCCAGGTGTACCCCGGTTTTGCCCCAAGGGCCGCCGCTCCACGTGCATGAGCAAGGTTCTGATCATCGGCTACGGAAATCCGCTGCGCAGCGACGACGGATTCGGCTGGCAGGCCAGCCGCATGATTGCGCGGGAACTTACCGGCCACATCGCTGACGTCATCACCTGCCATCAACTCACCCCGGAACTCGCCGAACCACTCAGCCAGTCGAGCCACGTGGTGTTTATTGATGCCGATGCTGAAGGTGAGCCGGGCCAGATCCACTGGCGGGAGGTCCGGCCCGAAGCTCCCTCTTCCTCGGCGCTCACACACACTTGTTCACCTGCCGGGCTCCTCTCGAGCGCCGCAAGGCTCTATGGCCGCTGCCCGCAGGCGGTTGCGGTCACCGTCACCGCCCAGTCGTTCGAATTTGGAGATTCACTTTCGCCAGTCGTTGCCGCAGCCCTCCCCAAGGTGGTTGAGCGGGTTCTCCAGTTCGCCTGCCCTGATGAGCCACGAAGTGAATCCCAGGGGATGTAGACGTGGTTGAGAGTACCAACCGACTGATGATTGTGGGTTGTGGCAATCCCGACGCCAGCGATGACGGCGCGGGCTTGGAAATCGTGCGCCGGCTGCGCGAGCGCGACGACTGCGGCTGCGACCTGCGCGCGGAACCCGCGCCTGGCGTTGATCTGTTGGAACTCTTCCCCCTCGCCGAAGTGATCGTGTTTGTGGACGCAGTACTGAGCGGGGGCGCACCGGGTACTCTCTACCTGACTCCGCTACCTACGAAGGAACTCGAGCCGCGAGCCTTAGGGTCTTTGTCGAGCCACGGTTGGGGAATTGGCGAGGTTCTTAAACTGGCTGATGCGCTCGAACGTCCAGTGCCGCGTCTTTTCCTCGTGGGGGTTGAGGCAGCCACGGTCGCCGATGGCGCTCCCCGCTCGGCCGCTGTCGAGGAGGCTATCGAGCTGGTTGTGGAACGTGCGTCTGCTCTCAAGCTTCTCCTCCTGACCTCCGAAATTCCATCGCTTCGGAGCTTCCCTCCAAACGATCGTTCCTTTCCTGGCTAGTGTCATAATTTAGCCAGTTTCCTAATATGGAT